>NZ_CP180545.1:2768325-3136650 GCF_047778045.1 Neptuniibacter sp. PT8_73 | reverse complement strand
ATATTGTTTACCATCTAGCGCGGCGCGCATCTGCTCCATCGCGTCGGCAAGTTGAGCTAAATCGGGATCACTCAATTTGGGTGTTTGGCTTTGTTCGCCTTTGCTGACCTTCTGTGCATAATCCACTAATCGGTGAATGCTTAGACTCAGCCAAGTGGCGAGTAGCGCGCCTGCTAATGCTGCAGCAATCAACAGCCACATACCTTTGGAGCGAATGTTATCTCGAGCAGCTTGCCAAAATGGTTCGACGCTGACGTTAGGTTTGCCGACAGAGATTACGCCAGCAATTTGCTGTTCACCTTTTTCACTAGGTGCGTATATTGGGGCGCCGATATACATTACCGAACTGAAATTATCCTGCGGATTTTCTTGGGTGCTACGTGCGCCGTATCTGCCTTGTAGAGTGAGGTAAACATCATTCCATTGAGAGTAATCAGCACCTACGTCTCGATTGCTAGAGTCATAAATGACAACGCCTTGGCGGTTGGTAACGTAAACCCGTAGATCTGTTTTTGCTTGTTTATGGGACCAGATCGTTGCGTTAATCGGACGTCTAAGCGTTTTTTCAATGGCGGGTTTGAGTAGCTGAATTTGAATGGGGTCGTTGATTGTTGAAGGGGCTATTACTTCCGCAAGGAGGTTAGAGGTATCGATTAGGGCGGTTTCGAGGGATTGCCTAAGCCCAGGTTTTACTTCCAGCAACATTGAATTGAGGAAAAAGTAGATACCCAATCCCAAGATGCCGGCGTAAGCAAGAAAGAGCTTAATGCCAAATTTCATTGCCCGAACCTTAAGCTGTAACCAAGGCCTCGGTGGGTATAAATTAACTGATCAGGGTGAACCAGTTTTAGCTTTGCGCGCAGAGTTTTGATATGGGTATCAACCGCACGATCGAGACTGTGTTCTGGATTTTCCCACGCCGCCGTCATAAGCTGTTCACGACTAAAAACTTGCTCTGGACTTTGCAAAAGAGTGCTAAGCAGTAGAAATTCGATGCGGGTTAAAACGAGCTGTTCTTGATGATAAAAGATGCAAGCGCGTTTTGTATCGAGTTGCAGTGGTGAAGTTTTTGACTTAGAAGGAGCAGCCGTTTTTTCAACCGATGGAGATACCCGACGTAAAATAGTTTTGACTCGCGTGCTGAGTTCTCTAGGGCTAAAAGGTTTAGTGACATAATCATCGGCACCTAGCTCTAGCCCAAGAATACGATCTATCTCATCGGATCTGGCGGTCAGGAATATAATGGGAATATTGGAGAACTGCCGAATCTTTTTACACAGTTCAAAACCATTGTAGTCGGGTAAGCCAACATCAATAATCGCGAGGTCAAAACAACCTTCCTTTAGCTGATTTAATCCCTCTTCAGCTAACAGAAAATGTTGGCAATCAAAACCATCGAGTTGCAGAGCAAACTTTACGTTATCTGCAATGCTGGGTTCATCTTCGACAATCAGTATGTTGGCTTGTGAATTTGACACTGGTTTAGTCAGTTCTCTTTGTCCCTAAAAGTTCGATCATATAACCATCAGGGTCTTTTACAAAGGCCAAGATCGTTGATCCGTGTTTCATCGGTCCAGCAGGGCGAACCACTTCGCCGCCTTTGGCTGTTATTGCATCGCACGCGGCGTATACATCTTCAACTTCAATGGCTAAGTGACCAAACGCATTACCGAGCTCGTATTGATCGGTATCCCAGTTATGGGTGAGTTCGAGTGCGGTATGCTCAGACTCATCGCCATAACCTAAAAAAGCTAAGGTAAAGCGGCCGTCAGGATAGTCTTTACTACGTAGCAGTTTCATACCCATTAGCTGTGTATAAAACTCAATAGATTGCTGTAAATCAGTAACACGCAACATGGTGTGTAAAAGGCGCATAATTCAGCATCCTTTTTATTTATCTTTGGTATGATGGGAGATATAAGTTTTGCCATTATATCTTTACAGTGCTTTATTATAAGGATAGATATAACAGAAGTCCTACGTTCTGTTCTGGGTATTGTGTGCGTACGGTTGTTTCTCTGGCGAGATAGGGAAGGTGTTTATGTTTCAAGATATGAATAAAAAGATCTCGGATTCGATGGGTCCGTTTAAAGAGTTGGTCAATATTCAAACCAAGATGCTTGAAGAGCTTACTCGCCAGCAGATGGAATGCACAAAGTCTTGTATTGAGGCGACTATTCAGCAAACAAAAGAGATGCAAAAGTGTCAGTCACCAAGTGATTTGATGGAGCTACAACGTAGCTATGCGAAAGAACTGGAAGACACACTCAAGGCGGCAAGCGAACAGAATATGAAAGCGTTACAAGAGGCTCGCACAGAGATTGAAGATGTAGCTCAGCATACATTCGACGCTTTTAATAAGTAATTTTAAACCACCTAAAAAGCAGCCTAGGGCTGCTTTTTTTGTTTTATCTGGAAAGAAAAATGAGTGCTTCAATCGGTTTGTTTTACGGCTCTACTACGGGAAATACTGAAAGCGTAGCAGAGCTAATTACTGAACACCTAGGTCAAGATAAAGTCCATCGTATCGATATTGCTGCTGACGGTATTGATAGCGTCTCTGAATATGAACATCTCATCCTTGGAATCTCTACTTGGGACTTTGGTGAGCTGCAGGAAGATTGGGCTGACCTATGGGAACAGTTGGATGCCGTAGCGGTTGCAGGTAAAAGCTGTGCCCTGTTTGGCTTAGGTGATCAAATCGGCTATAGCGAGTGGTTTTTAGATGCGATGGGTCTATTGCACGAAAGGTTGCAGAGTAAAGGTGCTCAGATTGTTGGGTATTGGCCTGTTGAGGGTTATAACTTTGAAGCCTCTAAAGCGCTAACGCCTGATCATAAGCAGTTTGTCGGCCTGGCGATTGATGAAGATTGCCAGCGTTCAGAAACTGAAGAGCGTGTTGCTACTTGGTGTCAGCAAATCTGCAAAGAGTTCGAATTGTAGTCTTACCGTTGTTATCAAATCCGTGCTAACTATTCAGCCTAAACAAGTAGTGTTATGCGCTGATTTTCGGTAAAATACCGCCCTTTTTTAAACTGCCGGCTATAGATTCTATACCATGGAAATTAACCCGATTCTTAACAACCTCAAAGATATTACAGTGCGGACTGAAGCGCTTCGTGGCTTTCTTGATTACGAAGGCAAAAAAGAGCGCCTGGAAGAGGTCACTCGTGAGCTGGAAGACCCTGCAGTTTGGGATAATCCAGAAAATGCGCAGCAATTGGGTAAAGAGCGTTCTACGCTTGAGGCTGTGGTAAACACAATCGACGAACTGACAGCGGGTGTTGATGATACACGCGATCTGTTAGACATGGCTGTTGAAGAAGATGACGAAGATACAGTCGCAGAAGTCGAAAGTGATGTTAATAGCATGCTGGATAAACTGCAGACGCTTGAATTCCGTCGTATGTTCTCTGGTGAAGCTGATCCAAATAACGCTTTCCTAGATATCCAAGCAGGTTCTGGCGGCACTGAGGCTCAAGATTGGGCTGAAATGATGCTGCGTATGTACCTGCGTTGGGGTGAGGATAAAGGCTTTAAAACTGAGTTGTTGGAATGTTCTGCGGGCGATGTTGCAGGTATCAAGTCTGCGACGATTAGTTTCCAAGGCGAATACGCTTTTGGTTGGTTGCGTACCGAAACCGGTGTTCACCGTCTAGTACGTAAATCACCATTCGATTCAGGTGGTCGTCGTCATACATCTTTCTCTTCTGTATTTGTATCTCCAGAGATTGATGACAACGTTGAAATTGAGATCAACCCAGCAGATCTACGTGTCGATGTATACCGTGCATCGGGTGCTGGTGGTCAGCACGTCAACCGTACGGAATCTGCGGTACGTATTACGCACGAACCTTCTGGCATCGTAGTACAAAGCCAAGCGCAGCGTTCTCAGCACCAGAACAAAGACACCTGTATGAAACAGCTTCGCGCTAAGCTATATGAAGTTGAGATGCTTAAGCGTTCAGAAGCGGCGCAGGAGCAAGAAGATAATAAAGCGGATATTGGCTGGGGCAGTCAGATTCGTTCTTATGTGTTGGATGATCAGCGCATTAAAGATCTGCGTACAAACGTTCAGAGCTCGAACTGTGACAAAGTATTGGACGGCGATCTGGATCTATTTATCGAAGCTAGCCTTAAAGCTGGCCTGTAAAGAATTTATTAACTTAAAGGTTTACCACACCGATGTCTGATAATACTCAGAAGCAAGATGAAAACCGCCTGATTGCGGAGCGCCGTGAAAAGCTAAGCGCGCTACGTGATGAAGGTAATGCATTCCCAAATAACTTCCGTCGCGATAGTTATGCTGAAGACCTTCAGGCTCAGTACGGCGATAAATCGAAGGAAGAGTTGGCTGAAGCAGGCATCAAGGTGAGCATTGCGGGTCGTGTAATGCTAAATCGTGGTGCTTTTGGTGTTATTCAGGATATGACAGGTCGTATCCAGTTTTACGTAAACAAAGAAGCACGTAAGTTTGCTAAAAGCTTGGACCTTGGTGATATCGTAGGTATCACAGGTGAGCTGCATAAGTCTGGTAAAGGCGATCTATATGTAGATATGGGCGAATACCAGCTACTTACTAAAAACTTGCGTCCACTGCCTGATAAGCACAAAGGTCTTCAGGACACTGAGATTCGTTACCGTCAGCGTTATGTTGACCTGATCACTAACGAAGATTCTCGTAAGGTATTTGAAACACGTTCTAAGATCGTTTCTGGTATCCGTAATTACCTGACTGAGCGTCGCTTTATCGAAGCTGAAACGCCTATGTTGCAGGTGATTCCAGGTGGTGCGACAGCGCGTCCATTTATCACGCACCACAACGCGCTAGATCGCGATATGTATCTGCGTATTGCACCTGAGTTATATCTGAAACGTTTGGTTGTCGGCGGTTTTGAACGTGTATTCGAGATCAACCGTAACTTCCGTAACGAAGGTCTTTCTACGCGTCACAACCCAGAATTCACAATGATTGAATTCTATCAGGCGTATGCGGATTACAATGATCTGATGGATCTAACAGAAGATATGCTGCGTACTGTTGCGCAAGATGTTTTGGGCACAACAACAATCATCAATACAGTACGTAACGATGAAGGTGAAGTGCTGGAAACATTTGAATACGATCTGGAAAAACCATTCCGTCGTATCAGTGTGTTCGACTCTATTCTTCATTACAACGATGACATCACTGCTGAAGCATTAGCAGATGAAACTGCTGCACGTCAGATTGCAGAGCGCATGGACATCGATGTTAAAGATAGCTGGGGCCTAGGTAAGGTTCAGATTGAGATCTTCGAAAAGACTGTAGAACACCGTTTGGATCAGCCTACATTCATCACTGAATACCCAGCAGAAGTGTCTCCGCTTGCACGTCGTAACGATGCAAACCCGTTCATTACTGATCGTTTCGAGTTCTTCGTAGGTGGTCGTGAGCTTGCTAATGGCTTCTCGGAGTTGAATGATTCTGAAGACCAAGCTGAACGTTTCCGTGCGCAAGTAGCTGAAAAGGATGCGGGTGATGATGAAGCGATGCACTACGATGGTGACTACATCAACGCGTTGGAATACGGCCTACCACCAACGGCTGGTGAAGGTATTGGTATCGACCGTTTGGTGATGCTGTTTACTGATTCTCCATCTATTCGTGATGTGATCCTATTCCCTGCGATGCGTCCGCGCGGTTAAGATCAGAACTGTTTTCATACTAAAAGCCCTCGTTTGAGGGCTTTTTTGTATATAGCTAAACCTATGGTTGTTCTATATCGTTAGGTAAAAAAAGGAAGAGATACTGTGGCGATGAGCTGGTTATTCCCAACAGAAAAACGCTCTATACCGGCTAAGCGCTGGTTGGGCATAAGTTTGCGAACGATTCATCTCGTTGGTATTGCTGGTTTAGCTGGCGCCTATCTTTTTCAGCAGCCAGAGAGTAGTTGGTACCCTTATCTGCTTATGACCCTTGTTAGTGGTTTTCTGATGGCCGCTATGGAAGTGTATGGGGATGGTATTTGGTTGATACAGCTTAGAGGCACTGCTATCGGGATTAAGTTGCTGCTTTTATCCACAGTTTTTTGGTGGTTTGAGCAGCCAAATGCTTATATCTATTTTCTAGCAATTATCATTTCTGGCATCGTTTCTCACGCCCCTGGAAAGTTACGGTATTATTCCATCTGGCATCGTAGAGTTATTACAGAGCCTGTTGAGTTAAGTTCTAACGAAGTTAAAAATTGTGGTGGTTGATACTAATATGGCACTTGAAAACGCTCCAAGCTGGCAAGCTGTTTTGGCTGAACAATTTCAGCAGCCGTATATGCTAGCTCTTAAAGAGTTCCTTAAAGAACAAAAAGCTCAGCGTAAAATTATCTACCCTCATTCAGATAATTGGTTTCATGCTTTAGAAACGACTCCTTTGGATGATGTTAAGGTCGTGATTTTGGGGCAGGATCCTTACCATCAACCCGGTCAAGCTCATGGGTTGTGCTTTTCGGTCATGCCAGGGGTCAAGGTGCCGCCCTCTCTAGTGAATATCTATAAAGAGCTAGAGAGTGATTTAGGGCTTCCTCGACCTGATCATGGTTATCTGGAATCATGGGCTCAGCAAGGGGTTTTGCTTCTGAATAGCGTGCTCACAGTAGAGGAGAGCAGTGCTGGTGCTCATCAAGGTAAAGGCTGGGAAACATTTACCGACCAAATTATCCAAGCAGTAAATCAACATTGCGACAATGTTGTGTTTCTTCTTTGGGGGAGTTACGCGCAGAAAAAAGGAGCCTGTATTGATCAGACGAGGCATCTTGTCTTAAAAGCGCCTCACCCATCACCTTTGTCAGCTCATCGAGGGTTCTTAGGCTGTCAGCATTTCAGTCAAACTAATCAGTATCTGCAGCAGCAAGGTAAAGCGCCTATCGATTGGCAGCTTCCATCTCTCTAGATTCCATAGATAGTGGTAATTCTGATTGCGCCACCGGGCTTGGGGTAAAGTAGCAATGCTGACCGCGCCCGCGTTTTTTACTTTCATACATTGCTATATCGGCGCAGTGTAATAATCCCTCAAAGTCTATAGCGTCTTTTGGAGCAAAAGCGGTTCCTGCGCTACAGCGTATATGAAGTGCTGCTGGGGTATCGATAATCGGATGATCCAGACGTTCATGGATACGCTCCATAATATGGTCCAAAGCTTCCTGTGCTTCAAACATACTGTCGGCTTGAATCAGTAAAATAAACTCGTCGCCAGCAAGACGGGCCAGAATATCATCTTCACGAAGGATTTGGTTTATAGCCGTAGTGAAGTTTGTGAGAACTTTGTCGCCGACGTTATGGCCGTACTCGTCATTAATAGGTTTGAAGAAATCTAGATCGATAAAGGTAAGCGATAGGGTGCTCTGTTTTCTTTGTGCCCGACTGATCGCTTGTTTGGTAATGGCCTCAAGCATTTTTCGATTGGGTAGGCCGGTTAGCTGGTCAGTATGTGCTAGTTCTTGTAGGCGTCTATTTTGCTCGGATATTTGAGTGTTAGCTAAAGCTAGCTTTTGCATGTAACGAGTTCGACTATCGGTAAAGCGGTGTACAGAATAACCTGATATTAACGTCATGGTGACGATAGCTAAGAGAAGCAAAGCGAGGAGGGAGTTTTGAGCTGTGTCCTCATAGCTAATACGCAATTTTAGCGAACTTTCTAACGCATTCGCCTTCTGAATGATCTCTATAAAAATCTTATCTTGTCGCTGTTCTTCCTCGGTTCCGGCAAGCGCTTCCTCTAAATTGAGATATCTTTGATCGATCGACTTACGGAGTTGCTGTAACCTGTAAACAAGTCTATTGGCTTGCAGTCTAAGCTCTTTATACTCTAGTGGTTGGTATATATTCTGTTTGAGGGTACCGCCATCCAAGATGGCGTTGGCGTACCATGTCGCCTGATCTAAGTGTGTATAGACTGTGTCTACCGATACAGAATGGTCACCCGCGGAGATCTCTTCAAACCAAAGGTGAGCTTGCGCTACCTCAAGTTTTATCTCCATAGAGGCATCGAGCCAAGGAATATATTTTTGCAGGGTGCTTTGAGCACTAAGGTGGATATAGAGGAGAAGAAGTAGGCACAGTAAGGCCGTTGCACCAGTAAGCAATAACGGTACTCTCGGACTGGTTGGTGCCGAAGTTTTCATCCCTGAGCCTCTCCCTAGGCCTTTTACGAAAGTTGTATGGGAGTGTCTCGTTTATTGCTTTCTGGGTCAACAGTTGTGTTCTATTTGTTCATCTTATTTGGGCTCAAATAGTTTTGGATCTAGCTCGTAAGGCAGTGAGGATAACTCTAGGGCTGTATCTCCAATTTTAAGATCGCCTTTCTCTGCTAGCGTTTTTACCAATACAGCCAATACGCGGTAACGGTTTTCGCCGCAAGGTGCAGCAAGTACTACTTGGCCTGCATTTGGCTTGTCTGGGCTGCTTACTTGTTGGCCTGGCAGTGGTTGCTGTTTGGTTGTAACTTCTGCAATGTACATCGGCTTTTTGAGTTGCCCGCGGTGTTGAAGACGGGTAATGATCTCTTGTCCCGTATAACAGCCCTTGCGGAAGCTAACGCCGCCCAATGCTTGGAAGTTAGTCATTTGAGGAATGAAAGCTTCCTGTGTCTCTGCGCGAACGTCAGGGATTGCTGCGTCGATTTCGCTCAGTACCCAGTCATCGGTTGAGCCGATGCCTACTTCGTCTGGAATATTTTGGATTAATTCTACTAGGCTTCTATTTTCCATCCAGATTTCGTAGCGGTTGCCGGGTACACGAACAACAACGCCGTTACTAAGACTTATGATGCTGTCATCTTCAGTCGGAGACTGTTCGAATAGCTGCTCTATAAGTGCCTGTGCACCAGGGCCTGTTAGACCAATACCACTTACTTTTGCGCTGACATCTTCCGCTTCCGCTTTGGAAAAGATCATGTACTTTTTCAGGTTATTGGTAGCGCTGTCAAAAATATCATGGCTCATACGCAACCAAACGTGATCTTCGCTTCGTTTAAGCATACGGAATAAGCTAAGCATATGGCCTTTAATATTACAGTGAGCGCCTAGAGCGCTGCCGCGTGCGAAGACTTCTGAGACATCACAGGTCAATTGGCCTTGAAGGAATTTTTCTGTATCCGGACCTGCTATAGATAGAACGCGTTGATGTAGCAGTGGGATAATTTGGGTCGTTTTGGCGGTTGTACTGAGTACAGCTGTGTTGTCAGTATTGAGTTGAATATCTTTATCTTTTAATAATTCAATCAGATTGCTCATCGTACATTAATACCTAGACTGTGACTCTACACTCCTAGTGTATGCTAAATACAAACTGAGGACAGCAGACAAAGTTTATGGTTATTCAGAATGAGATAGATCCTTCTGGCTAACCTTTGTAGTGCACCTTGTGAAAGTTGAATTGAGGAAGCAAGGCGCACAAATACAACAGAGGATGTTTAAGCGTCGACTTTCTTCGCTATCATTTTGCCAAGTTCAACAGGGCTTTCTGCGGTTAGCTCTTCTGCCCAGGAGATCTGTTCTTTGCCAAACAGCAATACAACAGTTGAGCCAAGCTTAAAGCGCCCCATCTCTTCGCCTTTCTCTAAAGTAATTGGCTCAGGAGAGGTTGGGCTGAAACTTGTGTGAACAGGGCGCTTTATCGCAGGAGCTTCCTGTCCTGACCAAACAGTTTCAATGCCAGCGACAATCATTGCACCGACTAACACCATGGCCATAGGGCCGTATTCTGTGTCGAAGTAAGCAACTAGGCGTTCATTACGGGCAAACAATTGATCTACGCCTTCCGCTGTTGTCTGGTTCACAGAAAACAGATCGCCAGGAACATAAGTGGTATGCGTTAGCGTACCTTTTACTGGCATGTGAACGCGGTGGTAATCTCTTGGGGAGAGGTAAATGGTTGCAAACTCGCCATCAATAAAATCTTTTGCTCTTTCTTGATCGCCACCTAATAGTGTTGCTAAACCATAGCCACGGCCTTTTGCTTGAAAGATACGACCATGTTCAATCTTACCCAGCTGGCTAATTGCGCCATCTGCTGGGCAAGCGATATTTGCTGGATCCCTATCAATAGTGCGTGCGCCGTCTTTTAATTCACGGGTAAAGAAAGCATTGAAACTAGGGTAATTGGTTGGAATCTCTTCGCGAGCTTCCGTCATATTGATCTGATACTTCTTGGCAAACCATTTAATAAATGTGTTTTTCACCCAAGGAGTTTGGCAGTCTGCAATCTTGCCTACCAAGCGCGATAACAAATGCTGAGGCACGATATGTTGAAATAAAATAAACAGACGGTCAGTAAAGCTTTTCATTATTTCTCCACAGGAGTGTTTGGAAGATTACCCCATTCGAACCACGAGCCGTCGTAGCAGCGAATGTTTTCAAATCCGAGGTGTTTAGCAACCCAGTAAGTTAGGCCTGAGCGGCGGTGAGTTTGGCAGTGGGTAATAATAGTGTTGTCGGGATTAATCCCTGCCTCTGCCAGTAAAGATAACAATTCCTCTTTTGGTTTTAGGCGGAGGTCAGAATCGCTGATCAAGCAGTCAGTCCATTCGAAATGCTTAGCACCGGGAATATGGCCGCCTTTTTGAGCATTGATGACCTTTTCGCCGCTGTATTCTGCTGCACTTCGTGCATCCCAGATAGTGCAGTTAGCATCATCTAAATGTGAAAGAATATAATCCGCATCAGCAAGCAGACAGTCATCGTAGTTGATTTCGTGATTACTTGGTGAAGGTTGGTTCTTTTGCTGTTCTATTGCCAAGCCTGCTTGTTTCCAAGCGTCGAATTGGCCGTTTAATACAGAACAGTTCTGGTGGCCTAATATGTTTAGCGTCCACATAAAGCGGCCAGCCCAAGGGCCTTTTTGATCATCATAAGCCACAACCCATGTATCTGGTGTGATACCCAATTCATTGTAAAGTGCTGCTAATTTTTCTTTGGTTGGAACCGTATTTGGAACTGGCTTTTCACCATTTAATAGGCGACTTGGAGCTAAGTGAATGGCACCTGGAATATGGCCAGCTAGATAGTTCTCTTCGCTGGAAAGGTCAATTACCAGTACCTGTGGATCGTCGAGATGCTGGTGTAAAGTTTGCGCCTCAACGCTTAAAGGTAAATTCATTCAGTCACTCCAAAAGAAAGGGCTGGTCAAAGATAATATTGGGATTATTGCCACTTATTCAAGCGTGCTGATATACCGGCCTTATTTAAGCATCTTTTTTAGGCTTAAAGTGGCGGCTGAGCAGAGGTATCGGAATCGCTCATGGTGGAAATCACTGATTTCAGGGCCGTGATTGCCGTAATCGGCATGAATAATCGCAATTGGCTTCTTGCCAAAGAATAAAGACATTAGCAGGAACCCATTTGGGTTGCCCCAGCTACGATAGACTTCTGGCAACATCGGATTCATTTTGTCGATGTTTTCAGGCTTGACCCAAATACATCCTGGTTTTTCTCTCAGCTTTTTAAATAGGCTTGGGATCTCTAAATCGTATTGGAACGTCGACATCGGATGTTTGTCTTCAAAGCCAACGGCAAAAGCTGTTTTCATGCTGTTTGTCTTTGGATTGACGAGGAACATACATACCCGTTCAAAGCCTAAGCCACGGTTAGTACCTTGAATTAACCCCTGAAGGATATGTTTAGGCTGCGTATATAGATCGTAACCCTTTAGGAACCTTTCAGCGATTTGATCGTAGATGCTTTGATCTTGGAAATCTGGTTTGGCGGGCAAGCTGATCTCGGTCTCAACGATCTCTTCAGGTTCGGGCGTTGGTTGCGGAACTTCGATTTTAGGTTTCGTTACTTCCGGTAGGCTAGCCGATAGTATGTGGCTCTCTTTTTCAGATAGACGGTAATTAATCTGTTTATCCGAAGGAAGCATGATCATCTCAGCTGCAGGGGCTAAGGTGCCTGCTACATGGTACATAGAGGATGCGCGAGCGCAGTTCTTATGTAGCATGTTGATGGTGTCAGCAATCTCGCCTTTAAGATAATCGTTGATAATATCGATAATCTTCATGGTTTTAGTCTGTTGCCAGCCTAGGTTGGCGGTTAATGCGATCCAGTTTGCGAGTTTAACTGGGAAAAACTTTTCTTGAACCAGGTGATTGATTTCACGAAGGTCCTCGTCTGTCAGGCGAGGGTCACCAAGCGCTCGTTGATGGAGTTGCGCTAAGGTCTTTTTGTTGGGTGATGTTTCATGTTCCAAGCTAATCGATGCTAATTCGGAAATGCCCCAGTGTTCGATTAAACCACGAGAGATTTCTTGTATTGTACAGCCTAGAACATCCGTCTCTGCGAGAACAACATCGGTGCGCTCTTCTCTGAGCTTTACTTGGATCTCACTCATATGCAAGGCTGCGTGCTGCCACAGCATCCAGTGCCCTACACCGTAAAACAGTGCGGCAAGATGGGTTTCTTCAACGAAGGGAGCGCGACGTACTTCTAACCAGTTGGAGGCTTGCGTTGCTGCATGGTGGCTTACGGCGATGTAACGAAAGTACATCTTCTGAGCAACACTCGATGGGTTTAGCTTGAGTGATGTTGTACTTTTTAAAACCGCATCAATATTATCTAGACCAAGAGAGTTTATAGCATGGTCAATACTAGTTACTTTGGAATCAACTTTGTTATGTAGCTCGGATGCCTTTCTCACCATATGTAGGCACAAGACCGGATCTGATTTAATGATCCGGTTGAGGGTTTGAATGGTGACATTGGGGTCTCGTAACTGCTTTTGCAGACGACGAAGAACACTGTTTCTGACAGGTAATGGGCGGTCTTTTAGGTACTCAACCCAACTCTCCACTCCGTATGGGGACTCTGACATCTGTTCTCCGCCTGATTCCAATATTGATACTATGGACCAAAATTAACTATTTTGCTCTTCAATAGAACAAAGAATATGTTTGTAGCTCTTCCAACGGTATTCGCTGATAGTACCATCTTCTACGGCCGACTTTAGTGCACAGCCGGGTTCTTTTTCATGCTTGCAATCGCGAAAACGGCACAACCCAGCCAAAGGCTGTAACTCTTTGAAACCATTGATAACATCATCAGGTTCAATATGCCACAAGCCAAACTCCCTAATCCCTGGAGAATCGATTAAGTCACCGCCATCTGGGAAGTGGAATAATCGTGCTGTTGTAGTAGTGTGTCGGCCTTTCTTTGTTTGAGTTGAGAGTGAACCTACTTTTAAATCAACGCCAGGCAGCAGCACATTTATTAACGATGATTTGCCTACACCTGATTGCCCAACAAACACACTGATACGATTGTCGAGATAGCTCTTCAGATCAGCTAGGCCTTCTTCACTAGAACTTGATGCAAGTAGAACGGTATAACCGATATTCCTATAACGTTGCAGCATTGCGTCAATCTCGACACGATTGTCATCGTTTAATAGGTCGGTTTTGTTTAATAAAATAACCGGCTCTATACCGCTCAATTCTGCCGCCACTAGGTAGCGATCAATAAGATTGGCATAAGGTGTAGGTTCAACCGCAACGGTGATAACAATAAAATCGATATTTGCGGCGACAGGCTTCATATCGCCGTAAGGGTTCGGGCGCAGTAGTTCACTTTTACGCTCGAGCTTTGCTACGACTACGCCGGTATCTTTGCCTTCACGCCAGATAACCCTATCGCCGGTGACCAACTGACCTAAATTAGTACGCATATGACAACGAATAATCTCACCTTGGTTGTCACCTTCGGTCGCTTCTACATCAACCGTGCGCCCAAAATGAGAGATAATTAAACCGTGTTGCTCGGGGCCGAGGTCGCTGCTATCCAATTGCTGTTCTATCGCGGCATCTTTTTTCGATGCGCGAGCGGCGCGTTCGTCTTGGATCTTCTGGATACGCCAGCTTTGACGGCGAGTTAATTTACGTTTTGCCATAATGAGTTAGCAGCGTTTTAAAGCGCGAGTGCTAATAGTCTCCGTTAATATCGAAGCAAGATGTTAGAAGGTAGGGTATTCTAAGGGAAAGTCAAAGAACCTGCGAATTAAGTCCGTTATTCAGTGACATAGGTAGGTGAAAACGTCATTTTTGGAGGTAATAAGGTGGTAAGTAAGGAAAATCTGATCTGGATTGATCTAGAGATGACTGGTTTGGAGCCAAAAACGGATGTCATTATCGAGATCGCAACCATCGTCACTGATTCTGATCTGAACATCTTAGCGGAAGGCCCAACGCTAGCAATTCATCAAACTGATGAAATCTTGGACGGTATGGATGAATGGTGTACCAATCAGCATGGGAAGTCAGGCCTAACTCAGCGGGTTAAAGATAGTCAGGTGACAGAGGCGCAGGCTGAAGCGCAGACAATCGAATTCTTAAAACAGTACTTGGAAGCAGGTGCTTCTCCAATGTGCGGAAATAGCATTGGTCAGGATCGACGTTTCCTGAATAAATATATGCCTGAGTTAGAGGCATTCTTCCATTATCGAAATCTTGATGTGAGCTCTCTAAAAGAGCTGGCGAAACGTTGGAAACCAGAAGTCGCTAAAGGCGTTGTGAAAAAAGGGTCTCATCTGGCGCTAGACGATATCAAAGATTCAATTGAAGAGCTTAAATACTACCGCGAGCATTTTATTAAGCTGGATTAAAATCGAATCTTTTTACGGCGAGGGTGGGTCTGAATAGGAAGAATCTGCGCAGCAGTTCTACTTTCTAGTTGCTTTAGGGCCCACTCAACGTGCTCGCGAACAATATCAGATTCGTGAGTACGTCTATTTTCTAGAGCTTCAATTACTGTAGTGCCACCGTTGCTGTTTCCCAATGCCACAGCAATGTTTCTCAGCCAGCCAATATGCCCGGTTCTTCTGATTGCCGAGCCTTCGGTTTTTTTCAAAAACTCCTCTTCAGACCAAGCAAACAGAGTTACTAACTCGATATCATCTAATTTTTGTCGTGGGTGAAAGTCACTTTCTTGAGTGAAATCTGAAAAACGATTCCAAGGGCAAATTAACTGGCAATCATCACAGCCAAAGATCCTGTTGCCCATCAGGGGGCGCAACTCTTCAGGAATTGAGCCGCTTAGCTCAATGGTGAGATAGGAGATGCATCGGCGTGCGTCCAAAACATACGGTTGCGGAAATGCCTTGGTTGGACACACGTCCAAGCAAGCTGTGCATTTTCCACAATGATCATCTGTAACGGGTTCATCTACTGGTAATGGCAGGTCAATCAAAAGCTCACCAAGAAAGAATAGGGAGCCAGCTTCACGGTTAAGAATTAGGGTATGTTTTCCACGCCAACCAATACCGGCTTTTTCCGCTAGTGGTCTTTCCAAAATGGGAGCGCTATCTACGAACGCTCGGTAAACCGATTTGCCAATTTCCTGCTCAATTCTTTTGCCGAGCTGGGTCAAACGTTTTCGGATCAGTTTGTGATAGTCTCGGCCTAAAGTGTAGCGCGATACATAGGCTTTATCGTTATCGTCGAGGATTTTTGTGATCTTGGTTTCGGGTGGCAGATAATCCATGCGAACACAGATGATACGCTGCGCCTCGGGTACTAAACTATTAGCAGAGAAGCGTTTATCTAGATGGTTCTCTAGATATGCCATCTCTCCATGGAAACCGTTACTAAGCCATTGTTCGTAATGCGCTTGTTCTTGGCTTAAATCGCAGTCGGTGATTCCACATTGCTGAAAGCCAAGTTCTTTTGCCCAAATTTTGATCTGTTGGGCTAACGCTTCCAGAGATTTAGTTGGCATATCTGTCATGGTATCTGCTTGCCTTAATGGGCACAGGTTCCTCTATAATGGCAGAAATTCACAGGAGTTCGCAGAGCAGATGTCTATAAACAGAGCTGTCTTACCCGCACCATTATACACTGCTGAACAAACTCAGGTGTTGGATAATACTGCAATTACTCAGTTTGGTATTCCGGGTATTCGCTTAATGCAGCGAGCAGGCCATGCTGTGTTTGCTGAAATACTTGATCGTTTTCCGCAGATAGAGTCGTTAAGTATTGTTTGTGGCGCAGGTAACAATGGTGGCGATGGCTTTGTGGTAGCTGCCCTAGCTATCAATAAAGGCTTGCGGGTGCAGTTAGTCTGCGTAGGTAAAGCCGATTTCTCCTCACAGCTTAGTGGTGAAGCACTGCAGGCTTGGGAGCAGTTACAGCCGATTATTGGAAACATAGAGGTGGCATCTGCAGGTGCTGAACTATGGGGCGATCTTATTGTCGATGCGCTGTTGGGTACGGGACTGACGGGTGAAGTCAGGGAGCCCTTTGCAGGGGTGATCAGGCAGATCAATCGCAGTCATAAACCAATATTCGCAGTTGATATACCCTCAGGTATTTGCGCTGATACCGGTGCTGTTTTAGGTGTAGCTGTTCGAGCAGATATCACATTAAGCTTTATTGGCCTTAAACGTGGTTTGTTTACCTCAGAAGGGGTCAACTATCGTGGCCAGATTCTATTTGATGACTTAAAAGTGCCTGATGAAGTTTATGACCTGGTTACGGTAGATGTTTTTCGAACGACGGAGAGCGATTTAGCCGAACAGCTACCGGCGAGGGAGCGCAATGCTCATAAAGGTAAGTTTGGTCATCTGCTAGTGATTGGCGGTAATTCCGGTGTGGGGGGGCGGCCCTTTTAGCTTCTCAGGCAGCGATGCGAAGTGGATCTGGTTTAGTGTCTTTAGCGACCCGTTCAGAGCACGTAACGGCTTCATTAACACGCTGTCCTGAAGTTATGGTGCACCCTGTTGATTCAACGGGGCACTTATTACCCTTAGTGGATCGTGCGGATGTGATTGTCATAGGGCCGGGTCTTGGGCAAAATGCGTGGTCCGATCAGATGTTGCGTGCTGCGCTAGCAACCGAGAAGCCTTTGGTTTTGGATGCTGACGCGCTGAATTTAATTGTTGAAAAGTCTTTATTTGCCTCCTTGAATCGGAAGAATTGGATCTGTACTCCTCATCCGGGAGAAGCATCCAGAATCATGGATAAGTCTGTAACTGAGTTAGAAGCTGATCGTTTCGCGTCGGTTGAGCGTTTGCAGCAAATTTGTGGTGGTAGCGTTGTTTTAAAAGGTGCGGGTTCGTTGGTCAGTGCTGGTGAAGTAGTTTATCTTTGTGATGCCGGTAATCCGGGTATGGCGGTTGCTGGGATGGGAGATGTCTTGTCGGGTATTTGTGGAGCGCTCCTAGCTCAAGGTTTGTCACCTGAGAATGCCGCTCGTTTGGCGGTGTTTATTCACGCTAAAGCCGCTGACTATGTTGTGAAACAACAGGGTGAAATAGGTTTAATCGCATCAGATCTGTTTGATGCAATTCCAAGAGTAATAAATAGTAAGTATGAGTAATCAGTATCAAGTAAAACTATCCGATGAAGAGGCGATGATCGCATTCGGCCATAAAATTGCGAATGCAGCAGCGGGTAGAGGTGTTATTTTCCTTTTAGGTGACTTAGGTATGGGTAAAACAACTCTAAGTCGCGGTATTCTTCGTGGTTGTGGTCATCAAGGTTCGGTTAAGAGTCCAACCTATACGCTGGTGGAGCCTTATGAAGTAGGCGAACAGCAGATTTATCACTTTGATTTGTATCGGTTGTCGGACCCTGAAGAATTGGAATTTCTTGGTATTCGTGATTATTTTGAAGATAAGGCATTATGTTTAGTTGAATGGCCAGAAAGAGGGCAGGGTATTCTGCCTGAGGCTGATTTGTTGTTGCAGATTGAGCTTGATGGTCGCGGACGACAATTAACTTGGACACCACAGTCTGAATTAGGCCAGCAGATGGCCGATAAGTTATTGCAAGCGACTGAAGAGAAGTAAGAAGGGGCTAAGCTTAAGCACTATGCGAATGAGCGGTTTCCGGCATGTTTTTGCTGGATTATTAGGTTGTTTGATTTTTATCTGTAGCGCGATTACTCATGCTGCGGATGTTAAAAATGTGCGTATCTGGTTAGCGCCGGATCATGCTCGTCTCGTATTTGATATGAGCGGTCCCGCATCTCACAAAGTGTTTACGCTCGATAAGCCTGACCGAATTGTGCTTGATATTGAAAAGGCGTCGTTAAAAGCGGGGCTGGATAAGCTTGGTTTAGATAAAAGCCCGGTCAAAAAGATTCGTTCCGGTAAAAATGGTCAAACCCTCCGTCTAGTATTGGATCTCAAAAGGGCAGTTCGTCCCAAAAGCTTTGAATTAAAGCCCAATCAAAAATATGGTCACCGACTCGTATTAGATCTTTACGAAAAGTCTTCGCTCAAAACAGTTAAGAAAACGGCCAAACCTAAAGCGGTTGCTGGGCGTGATATTGTGATCGCTATCGACGCAGGTCATGGTGGTGATGACCCAGGTGCCATTGGGCCTGGTGGAGTTCGAGAGAAAGATGTTGTGCTTGCGATCGCTAAAGAACTAAAACGACGTTTAGACGCTACCCCGGGTTACAAAGGCCAGCTAACACGTACGAGTGATTACTATGTAAGTTTACGCGGTCGAACGAAAGCTGCCCGTAAGCATAATGCGGATCTTTTTGTCTCTATACACGCGGATGCCTTCAAAGATGCACGTGCTCGAGGCGCATCAGTCTGGGTTCTGTCGTCCCGTGGGGCAAGTAGTGAAATGGGTCGTTGGTTGGCGCGTAAAGAAAATAGTACCGACCTCATTGGTGGTGTAGGTAGCGTTAGCTTAGATGATAAAGATAATGTGTTGGCGAGCGTATTGTTGGATATGTCGATGACCGCTAGTCGTGAGGATAGCCGCTCTATCGCCAAGCAGATTCACGGCAATATAAAGCGCTTTGCCAAAATGCATAAACCTCATGTAGAACAGGCGGGTTTTGTCGTATTGAAGTCACCTGATATTCCATCGATTCTGGTTGAAACAGGGTTTATCTCCAATCCCGGCGAAGCAGCGAAGTTAAAAACTAAGAGCTATCAGAAGAAGATGGCGGGTGCTGTCTTTAAAGGGATTACTCAACACTTTGAGCGTAAGCCGCCTGCGCTAACGTATATCGCGCAGCGTAGAGAAAAAGATAATCGTACATACAAAGTGGTTCGTGGTGATACGCTATCGGTGATTGCTTCTCGCAACGGGGTATCTCTATCCTCATTGCGCAAAGAGAACAACTTGAAAAATGATCGAATTAAGATCGGTCAGGTTTTACGTATTCCAACCAGCTAGCCTCAGCTAAATCCAAAGGTAGATTAATGTCACGTATACAGCTTTTATCGCCGCGTTTGGCCAACCAAATTGCGGCGGGTGAAGTAGTTGAGCGCCCAGCTTCTGTTATCAAAGAGATTCTTGAAAATAGTTTGGATGCCGGAGCAGATAAAATCGACGTTGATGTTGAGCAGGGCGGCGTTAAGTTAATGCGTATCCGTGATAATGGCTTTGGTATTGAGAAAGATGACCTTCCCCTGGCGCTTAGTCGACATGCCACTTCAAAAATCAAAGTGCTAGAAGACTTAGAGGCCGTTGGTAGCCTTGGGTTCCGTGGTGAGGCGCTAGCCAGTATTAGCTCGGTGTCACGTTTAACCTTGACCTCTAGGCAGGCGGAGCAAAATAACGCTTGGCAGGTGCAAACGGAAGGGCGGGATATGGAGGCTCAACTTGAGCCAGCTGCTCATCCACAAGGTACAACGGTTGAAGTAAAAGATCTGTTTTTTAATACCCCAGCGCGTCGTAAATTTCTAAAAACGGAAAAAACCGAATTTCGTCATCTAGATGAAGTTGTAAAGCGTCTTGCATTGAGCCGTTTTGATGTTGCGTTTCAGTTGCGCCATAACGGCAAGGTTATCCATCAGCTACGACAGGCAGATAGTGAATTAGAACAGGAACGCCGCGTTGCTAGTATCTGTGGTTCAGCATTTATTGATAATGCTTTGAAAGCGGATGTGGTTGCCGAAGCATCGGGTCTACGTTTATGGGGATGGGTAGGACTGCCTACTTTCTCACGTAGTCAGGCTGATCTGCAGTACTTCTTTGTAAATGGTCGAATGATTCGAGATAAAGTGGTTACACACGCGGTCAGACAGGCTTATGCTGATGTGCTTTACCACGGTCGCCATCCAGCTTATGTGTTGTACCTTGAGCTTGATCCAGCATTGGTTGATGTTAACGTGCATCCGACTAAGCATGAGGTTCGCTTCCGCGAAAGTCGCTTAGTTCATGATTTCTTATTCCGGACTCTGCACCGTCTGATTGCGGATATGCGTCCGCAAGATCAAATACCGGAAGGCTCCGCACTTGCAGTTGCTGAGTTGCAGACTCAACAGCAGCCAGTGCAACAGAATTTCGAACAAAATCGCATGGCGTTTAGATCTGGCGTTAATAGTTCAGGTGGCAATGGTTACTCTGCACCTGCTTATCAGCCAACGTCAACGCCCTCTGGTCCTCAGATTCAAGAGCAGATCAGTGGCTATGCCGCGCTTCACCCTCAACCTGCAACAACAGTCGATTCTGGTGTGTCTGCTGAATCTGAGGTAGAGCATGAGCAATGCCCGCCAATGGGGTACGCGATCGCTCAGTTACATGGGGTGTACATTCTTGCTCAAAATGACCAAGGCTTGATTGTAGTAGATATGCATGCGGCCCATGAACGTATCGTCTATGAGCGCATGAAGCAGTCTTTTGAACAGGATGTTGTGCGTTCTCAACCGCTCCTAGTGCCTATGAGCCTTGCGGTAAGTCAGCGGGAAGCGGATTGTGCTGATGAGCAGTCCAATACGTTTAAGCGCTTAGGCTTTGAGTTAGCGCGCATGGGGGAAGAAACGATCGTTGTTCGCCAAGTGCCGGTTTCTTTGGCTAAAGGTAATATTGAGCAACTGATCCGTGATGTGCTCTCAGATATGTTGGTATATGGCGAAAGTAAGCGTATCGAACAACATATCAATGAATTGTTGGGGACCATGGCGTGTCATGGGGCGGTTAGAGCAAATCGCCAATTAACTTTGCCAGAGATGAATGCCTTGTTAAGGGATATGGAGCAAACCGAGCGCAGTGGTCAGTGTAACCATGGTCGACCAACTTGGAGCCAGATGACAATGGCTGATCTTGATAAATTATTTATGCGTGGTCAGTAGGAGCAAGTTAGTGAGTAATCTACCCGTCGTTTTTTTAATGGGGCCTACTGCGTCTGGTAAAACTGATCTAGCGATGAAGCTTTATGATCATATGCCTTGCGAGATCGTCAGTGTCGATTCAGCGATGATCTACAAAGGCATGGATATAGGCACAGCAAAGCCTGATCACGAAACGCTGGCTAGATATCCGCATCGCCTGATTGATATTTGTGACCCTTCCGAAGCCTATTCGGCTGCAGAATTTCGTATGGATGCGCTCAAGCAGATTGAGGAAATTCGGTCAGCGGGTAAAGTGCCAATTTTGACGGGTGGAACTATGCTCTATTTCCATGCGTTGAAAAATGGCTTAGCGAATCTACCAGAGGCCGATGCAGCGGTTCGTGAAAGACTGCTACAGGAGGCTGAAGCTGAAGGTTGGGCTGCTATGCATGCTCGATTGGCTGAAGTTGATCCTGAATCGGCTAAGCGACTTAACCCTAATGATGCTCAGAGACTTCAACGTGCCCTAGAGGTATATGAAATTACTGGCCGTTCTATGACGGATCTGTGGGCAGAACAGGAAAAGCAAAAGCCCGATTTTCCAATTGTTTCTCTGGCGGTGATGCCACAAGAACGTTCGGAACTCCATGATCGTATTGCTCGTCGTTTTGATATCATGCTTGAGCAAGGTTTTGTCGATGAAGTAAGGACGCTTTGGGATCGAGGTGACTTAGACCTGCAAATGCCATCTGTGCGCTGTGTTGGTTATCGCCAAGTATGGGAATATTTTGCCGGAACTTGGGATTATGACACGATGAAATTTAAAGGTGTTGTAGCTACAAGGCAGCTGGCAAAAAGGCAGGTTACGTGGCTAAGAAGCTGGGAAAACCTTAACTGGATTGACACTCACGATACAAATCTCTTACAGAATGCCTTGAAATTCATTGAAGGTAGCATTATATAATGTCAGGCTAGACAGTAAAAAGCTGTAAAATAAGGCGTTTAAGCGGCGAAAGCAGTAAATTTAAGAGCCGTCAGCCATACTATAACGAAAAAATTATAAAATTTTCCTCGGGAAGGAGTTTGCAAATGTCAAAAGGGCAATCATTACAAGACCCTTATTTGAATGCGCTACGTAAAGAGCGTATTCCAGTGTCTATTTTCTTAGTTAATGGTATTAAGCTTCAGGGTCAGATCGAGTCTTTCGATCAGTTTGTTATCCTGCTTAAAAATACTGTTAGTCAGATGGTTTATAAACATGCCATCTCAACTGTAGTTCCTGCACGCCCAGTTAAACTGCCTGCAGCTGACGAAGCAAAAGCAGAGGACTAATAATCATTGTTCTTTGAACGTCCTAAAAGTGGCGAACGTGCCATTTTGATTCATATGAATCTGGCCGCTGAGGCCGACCAAGAAAGTCCTAAAGAGCTCGAAGAACTAGCCCTATCTGCAGGTGCAGACCCAGTCGAATTTCTGACTGGGTCTCTTTCTCATCCTAATCCGAAGTTTTTTATTGGTCAGGGAAAGCTAGACGAATTGCGCGAGCTGGTTAATCTGCATAATGCGCAACTGGTGATCTTTAACCATGCCTTAAGTCCCGCTCAAGAGCGTAATATCGAACGAGAAATACAAAGTAGGGTGCTTGACCGTACAGGCCTTATTTTGGATATCTTCGCTCAGCGTGCGCGAACCCATGAAGGTAAACTTCAGGTTGAACTAGCTCAGCTTGATCATATGTCGACCCGTCTTGTGCGTGGTTGGACTCACCTTGAGCGTCAAAAAGGTGGTATCGGTCTACGTGGTCCAGGTGAAACTCAGCTAGAAACAGACCGTCGATTACTTCGTGCTCGGATGAAGTCTATCCACAAGCGCTTGGAGAAGGTGCGCAAGCAGCGTGAGCAAGGTAGGCGTTCGCGTAAGCGCGCTGAAGTACCTACTTTATCGCTGGTGGGTTATACCAACGCAGGTAAATCAACGCTGTTCAACTCGCTGACGACTTCTGAGGTTTATGCAGCAGATCAGTTGTTCGCAACACTAGATCCAACTTTGCGGCGGATTGAAGTCGAAGATATTGGTCAGGCTATTCTTGCGGATACAGTAGGTTTTATTCGTCACCTTCCACATAAACTGGTGGAAGCATTTCGCGCGACTCTTCAAGAAACCATAGAGGCGACTTTGTTGCTTCATGTGATCGATGCTCATGATGATGACCGTCATGATCATGTCGCTGAAGTAGAAAGCGTACTGGCTGAAATTGGTGCGGATGAAGTGCCGGTTTTAGAGGTTTATAACAAGATTGATCTGATCGAAGGGCGTAAGCCTCGTATCGATCGTGATGAAGATGGTAAGCCTAGTCGTGTATGGTTATCCGCAGTCACGGGCGAAGGGCATGATCTGCTGTTTCAAGCGGTTAATGAGCTACTTGCAGATGATGTATTTCATGATAACGTGTGCTTGGAGCCGCAAGAAGGTCAGTTTAGAGCTAAATTGTATGAGAGCGGTGCCGTACTTTCTGAACAAGTAGATGAAAAAGGATCTATTATTTTGGAAGTGCGTATACAGAAAAAAGACATGCTACAGCTATTGAGTCGGTTGGGAATGGAACGTGATCGTTGTTTTCCTGTCGAAGTAAATCCTTGGTAAGGATTCAGGCTGTCGAGTAAAAAGTTTCAAAACCTCGATTTTAGTTAATTGAGGGTTAATATCTGGCGAATAATATTTTTCGCTGATATATGTTTTAATCTACCTAACATGTTGTTTTTATACGGAGTGACGTATGGCTTGGAATGAGCCTGGTGGTAACGGTGATAATAAGGACCCTTGGGGTGGCGGTAATAACAATAACCGCGGGGGTAATAAAGGTGGTGGTGATCAGGGGCCTCCTGATCTAGATGAAGCGCTACGTAAGCTGCAGGATAAATTGAACGGCATCTTCGGTGGTGGTAAAAAATCTAGTGGCTATGGCGGTGATGGCGGCGGCTCTTCCTCCTCCTCTGGTTCTGGCTTCTTCTTTATCGTACTTCTGATTGCTGCTCTAGGTTGGGCTGGTATGGGTTTTTATACCGTTGACCAACAAGAGCGTGGTGTAGTGCTACGACTTGGTAAGTTCAGCGAAACCGTAGGGCCGGGTCTGCAGTGGAATCCACCTATGATCGATGTGGTTGAGATTGTTAATACAACTCGTCTACGTACTCGTGATCATCGTGCTCTAATGCTGACTAAAGATGAGAATATCGTCGATATCGAAATGACGGTTCAGTATCTGATCTCTGATGCCAAAGGTTTTGCGCTGACTGTACGTGACCCCGAATCAAGTCTGTCACACGCAGCTGAATCCGCTCTTCGTCATGTGGTTGGTTCTACTGATATGCACTCTATCTTGACGCAAGGTCGTGAAACTTTGTCGGTTCAAGTTCAGGATCGTATCCAGAACTACATGAGTGAGTACGGTACAGGTCTTCAGATCTCTAAAGTGAACATCAAAGAAGCGAAAGCACCTAACCAAGTGCAAGATGCATTCGATGATGTGATCAAGGCGCGAGAAGATGAGGTTCGTGTTAAGAACGAAGCGGAATCTTACGCCAATGGTATTATCCCTGAAGCGCGTGGTCTAGCGCAGCGTATGCTTGAAGAGGCAAGCGCTTACCAAGAGCAAGTTGTTGCTCGCTCAGAGGGTGATGCTAAACGTTTCACTGCTTTGTTAACAGAGTATGAAAAAGCACCTGAAGTAACGCGTGAGCGTCTATACCTAGACACTATGCAGGAAGTTCTTTCTCAGAACCCTAAAGTGCTAGTTGATGTAGAGGGTGGAAATAACATGATGTACCTGCCGCTGGATAAGATTATGCAAAATCGCCCAGTAACAGGTGATAGTAATCGCTCAGTGCGACTAGATAGTCAGAGCCTGCGTGAGGTGACTGATCAAGTGGTTGATCAGCTGCGTCAGCGTCAAGGTAGTCGTCGGGAGGGTCGATAATGCAGTCTAAATCACTATTTTTCATAATCATTTTTGCTGTATTAGTGCTGGTTGGTCAGAGCTCTCTTTACATCGTAAAAGAAACTGAGCGTGCAGTGTTACTTAAGTTTGGTGAGGTGTCTGATGCCGATGTGGGTCCAGGTCTTCACTTTAAAATTCCAATTGTAAACAAAGTGCGTAAGTTCGATTCACGTATTTTGACGTTGGATGCGCGCCCACAGGCTTACCTTACACTTGAGAAGAAACGTTTGATCGTAGACTCTTTTGTGAAATGGCGTGTTAAAGATGTGCAAAAGTACTACACAGCGACTTCGGGTGATGAGTTTAACGCCGCAAATCTTCTGTCACAGCGTGTTGATGCTGCACTGCGTAACCAGTTTGGTGCGCGTACGGTAACGGAAGTGGTATCTGGTGAGCGTGAAGAGCTTATGCGCAAGCTAATCAGCGAAATCAGCCCAGTAGTTATCGATAAGTTGGGTGTTGAGGTTGTTGATGTTCGTGTAAAACGAATCGATCTTCCTCAGGAAGTATCTGAGTCTGTATATGATCGTATGCGTACCGAGCGTGAGCGTGAAGCACGTGAGCTTCGTTCTCGTGGTAAAGAGCTAGCAGAAGGTATCCGAGCGGATGCTGATCGTCAGAAGACGGTTATTGAAGCGGAAGCTTACCGTGAATCAGAAGAGATTCGTGGTGAAGGTGATGCGGTAGCAGCTAAAAACTACGCTGAAGCATACTCTGCAAACCCAGAATTTTACTCTTTCTACCGCAGCTTGCAGGCATATCGCGAGTCTTTCGGTCAGAGTGGTGACGTTCTAGTACTTAAGCCAGATAGTGACTTCTTTAAATATTTGGGAGCACCAAAAGCCGAGTAACAACGGCTGGCGTAAAAATGTACAAAAAAACGGATCAGGGGAAGGCATTCCTCTGATTCCGTGGTAGAATAGCAAAACCGGGTTAAAGCCCGGTTTTTTTGTGGCAATTGGATTGTATAGGCTGAAGTAAGCATGTCATCCGAACTACTGCATTCACTCGCTGTTGGTTTTTGCTTGATGCTGATTTTAGAAGGGGTTATTCCTTTTCTTTATCCGCAGCGCTGGCGAAATTTGGTGCAACAGCTATCGATGATCAGTGATCGGTCACTACGCCTGATAGGTTTAGTGAGTATGCTGTTGGGTCTGGTTGCACTTTATATAGTGAATTAAAGCCGAGTCGCTACTGATCGGCGTGTTGTTTTATAAGATACGGAGTACCACATGGCATTGGCAGATCGTTGGCTGCTACCGGAAGGTGTACAAGAATTACTTCCACCGCAGGCTCGTCGCGTTGAGGTTTTACGCAGACGTTTATTGGATCTGTATGAGCATTGGGGCTATGAGCAGGTTATGCCTCCTGTAATGGAGCATTTAGAATCTTTGCTTACAGGTGTAGGTCATGATCTTGATCTGAATACTGTAAAAGTAACCGATCAAATTAGTGGTCATACCCTAGGCTTCCGCGCTGATATTACACCTCAGGTTGCACGTATTGACGCGCATCGCCTACGTGAGTCTGGTGCTACCCGTCTATGTTACTGTGGTTCAGTTGTGCATGCGTTGCCAACTCAGCCACTAGCTTCTCGTAACCCACTGCAGTTGGGTGCTGAGCTATATGGTCACTCTGGTATTGAGAGTGATGTAGAAGTGATCTCTCTGATGGTTGAAACCATGCATGCAGCGGGGGTCGATCGTGATCTTAGTATCGATCTAGGCCATGTTGGCGTGTTTTCTGGTTTGATGGAAATGATCCAGCTGTCTGCTGACGATAAAGAGCAGTATCTGGATATTCTTCAGCGTAAGGCGCTACCAGAGCTTCAATTGTTTGTAGAGCAGCTAGATCTAGACGATAAAAGTAAATCTTTCTTGGCAGCGTTGCCATCACTGAACGGTGGTAGCGATGTTTTAGCTCGAGCGCGTGAGCTGTTCGCGACTGCGCCAGCGCAAGTGCTTGAAGCTATCGATTATTTGCAGCAGTTAGCAGAGCGTATTGCTTTGCGTTTCCCGCAGTTAGATCAGTATTTTGATCTGAGTGAATTGCGTGGATACAACTACCACACAGGCGTAGTATTTGCTGCTTATACACCTGAATTTGGCCAGGCTATTGCAAAAGGTGGTCGTTACGATGAGATCGGTCGAGATTTCGGTCGTGCGCGTCCAGCTACGGGCTTTAGTGCTGATCTTAAAACGTTGGTTGAGCTTTCTTCTGTTGTTCTTGATGAAAAACAGATCGTTCTAGCGCCAGCGGAAGAGAGCGCAGAACTATTGGCTAAAGTAAGTCAGCTGCGTTCTGAAGGTGTAAAAGTTATCTATGCGTTACCGGGCGCTGAACCGGCAAAAGAGTGTACTGCTGAGCTAGTACAACGTGATGGAGAATGGGTCGTTAGTGGCCTGTGATCAGTAAAAATTTTTATTCTTAAGTAATCTCAAGTAGGCAACAATGGGCAAAAACGTAGTTGTTCTGGGTACCCAGTGGGGTGATGAAGGTAAAGGCAAGATCGTAGATCTGCTTACGGATCAGGCTTCTGCAGTGGCGCGCTTTCAGGGCGGTCACAATGCGGGTCACACGCTGGTTATTGATGGCGAAAAAACAGTTTTGCACCTGATTCCTTCAGGTATTTTGCGCGACAATGTCGTGTGCATGATTGGTAACGGTGTAGTGCTTTCTCCAGAAGCATTGCTGAAAGAGATTAAAGGTTTGGAAGAGGCGGATGTGCCAGTACGCGAACGTTTGCGTTTGAGTCCTTCTTGCCCACTTATCTTGCCATACCATATTGCTATGGACCAAGCGCGTGAAGTTGCGCGTGGTAAAGCTAAGATTGGTACTACAGGTCGTGGTATCGGTCCTGCTTATGAAGATAAAGTGGCTCGCCGCGGTCTTCGTTTGGCTGATCTTCTAGATAAAGAGCGCTTTGCAGAAAAACTGAAAGAAGTTATCGAATACTATAACTTCCAGTTGGTTGAGTATTACAAGGTTGATGCTGTTGATTACCAAACAGTTCTAGACGAAGCATTGGCTATGGGTGAAGAACTTGCGCCAATGGTTGCTGATGTGACTTCAATGCTTCATGACCTGCGTAAGCAGGGCAAGAACATCATGTTTGAAGGCGCTCAGGGTTCATTGCTAGATATCGACCACGGTACTTATCCTTACGTAACTTCTTCAAACACAACTGCCGGTGGTACATCTACAGGTAGTGGTTTTGGTCCTCTGTACCTAGATTACATTCTGGGTATCACTAAAGCGTATACAACGCGTGTAGGTGGTGGTCCTTTTCCAACAGAGCTTCATTGTGAAGTGGGCGAAGGTTTGGCTGAGCGTGGTCATGAGTTCGGTTCTACTACAGGTCGTGCGCGTCGTTGTGGTTGGTTTGACGCTGTTGCAGTTAAGCATGCTATCCAGATCAACTCTATCTCAGGCTTGTGCCTAACTAAGCTAGACGTACTTGATGGTATGGAAGAGATTCGTATCTGTGTAGGTTATAAAGACTCTGCAGGTAATGTAGTTGATTCTTTGAGCGGTAGCGAAGACTACGAAGCAGTAACGCCTGTATACGAGACTATGTCTGGTTGGGCTGGTTCTACTGTTGGTGCTAAGTCTATGGATGAACTACCTGCTGAAGCGGTAGCGTACATCAAGCGTTTAGAAGAGTTGGTTGAAGCGCCTGTGGATATTATCTCTACTGGTCCAGACCGCATCGAGACTATCGTACTGCGTAACCCGTACGAAGCTTAATTTTTACGAAAGTAGAGAAGCTGCTGATTTAGAAATATTTTCTAAATCACAAAGAAAGCCCTGCAAGAGCAGGGCTTTTTTGTGTTTACGGTCTAGTGTTGGAACTTTTCAGTCATGGTGGTCATCTGTTCAGCTCTCTTCTTCAGGTGATCTATAGAAGAAACGATCGACTGTGAAGCGGAGCTGTTCTGCTCTACTCCATGAGCTATTTGGTCCATGCTGGAAGCCATTTCTCGGGTAGTGTGAGCTACTTCGTCTATGGCAGAAGTGATCTCTGCACTGATAACAAATGCTTGTTGGGTTTGTTGTTCAATTTGCTTTACGGCCAGCTGGGCCTGATCACCCTGGATTTTTACTGATTCAATACAGGCTTGGCTCTTCCCCATTACATCAATAACGGATCGAGTTTGTTGCTGTATGGCTCGGACTGTTTCAGTAATATCACCGGTTGCTTTGACGGTGCTTTCCGCCAGCGTTCTAACTTCATCGGCAACAACAGAGAAGCCGCGACCTGCTTCGCCAGCGCGTGCTGCTTCAATAGCAGCGTTTAATGCGAGTAAGTTGGTTTGGTCGGCAAGGTCGTTGATAATGATTAGTACTTTATCAATTTCCTGTGAATGTCTTTCCAGCTGGATCAGCTGTTGGGAAGAGTCTTCAACCACTTCTGCGGTATTGCTTAATGCCTGCATGGCATCACTGATAATCCTTCCGCCGTTTGTTGCAGAAGTATGGGCGCTTTTACTGTCCAGCTGTAAATTTTGGACACGGTTTGCAACCTGCTCTGTAGTGGCGCTTATCTGTTCGGTGGCACTTGCTAGAGTATTGGATTGATCAGATACCTTGCGGTTATTACTGGCAATGGTTTGAACCGATTTTGACAGTTCCTGAGCCTGGGTGCACAGTTCGCCTTGATCCTTAATTACCTGGCTAATCACTTGGCGTAGATCTTTGGTCATGGTATTTACCGCAGAAGCGACCTGATTAAACTCATCGTCGCTGTTTGTTCCTGTGCCTAGGAGTTGGCGAAGATTACCTGATGCAATGGAATTTAATTGCGTAATGATACGCTTGAGCGATCGAGTGGCATTTAATCCGGTTGTAGCCAGTATTATGCAAATGCCAATAGCGATAAATGCACTAACTGAGATTAGGGTCCACTGAGTGCTGTCTGTAGCGTTAGCTGCATCAGCGCGGGCTTTGGATAGCAGGTCTGATTTTAGATAGTGTTGTGTCGATTGGCTTTGTTGCTTGAATGTTTCTCTGGAGCTATTCAGTAACTGTGTAGTTTGATTCAGGTTAACTGCTGCAGCGACAACTGCTCGCATGTTCTTCTGATATGTTTCAATGTACGGTCCGAAGGTGTCATAGAATTCTGCATCTTTAACCTCGAGAGCTACCGTGTTCATCTGTTGGTTTAGCTTTTCAGCTCCCTGGTTGCTTGGCTTGATCAGGAACTCTTTTTCCAACTGACGGGCAATAATAAAAGGCTGTAACAGCATGCTGAATGTGGATAGTTGGTTTTCCAGCTCTGCGGCGGATTGAGTAAGTGGTTTTAGTAGACCTGTATCATTGTTCATCCCGAGTTTCGCGAGAGAACTTACTTGAGAAGAAAGGTTTTGACCGTAGGAGGTGAATAGTTGAGAAATTTTCTTAAGCTCATTTTGCAGTTGCGGGTCTGATGTTGTTTCTAGAGCCTGAGTTAATTGGTTTTCATAATCTTTGATCAGACCATTAAGTCCTTGCTGAAATGGCGTTAAATTTTGCTCACTCAGTTGGGATATTTGATTCTCTCGGGTTAGTAGTTCTAGTTGCAAGCTGGAGAGAAGGTCGCTAGTTGCCGTTAGGCTTGATACTTTTTGTGCTGAATTATTTAGTTTAGATAAGCTGGAAAATGCAGTGAAGCCTAAATAACTAATGCCTGCCAAGGTGATGGCAACTACAGCTATCAGTTTCTGTTTAAAGGTTAGTTGGAGCATTGTTCTATCTTCTCTTTTTTATTTTTATCGTGGGTTGGGCGTTTTGTGCTCAAAGGTCTATTTTGGTAAATTGGTAATACCAATATAGATAGATAGAATACCAACTTATCCTTTAGTATGGGTTTTTGTCAATTGAATAGTTCTTATGGGCTGCGGGGGCGGTGAGTTGATGGCACTTTATTAAGAGGGCTGGAGTAATCGGTAGGGCGGTAAAGAAAGATGGTCTTGCGGTTTAATCTGGATTGACGCCAATGTGGTGATATATGAGACGAAAAAAAACCGGCAAGAGGCCGGTTTTTTTATTGCTTACAAAAAAGCTTATTTAAGATCTTCAGTTAAAGAAGATTGTAGGCCCTTTAAGATGGCTTTAAACATCTTAGGGTTGCCAGCAATTAAGCTGCCGCTCTGGCGGAAATCGTTCCCACCCATAAAGTCACCCACAAGGCCGCCTGCTTCTTGCACTAATAATAGGCCGGCTTCCATTTCCCAAGGGTTAAGGCCAATTTGGTAGAAGCCATCAATGCGACCAGCTGCTGTATAAGCAAGATTCAACGCCGGAGAGCCGCCGTTATAGATAGTGCCGCCAGTTAGCGTCATGTCGCGGAAAATGTTTAGGTAGGCTTCTAGGTGTGCTTTATCGCTTGGGCGATTGAAGAAGCCTGTACCGATCAAAGATCCTTCAATAGTTTTATGATTGCTAACACGTAGGCGTTTGCCGTTTAGCTGTGCACCATCACCGCGGCTAGCAGTGAACTCTTCACCTGTAATTGGATTCAGGATTAGGGCGTGCTCGGTACGACCATTTTGTTGACCAGCCATGCTAATTGCAAAAACCGGCAAACCATTGGTGAAGTTGGAAATGCTGTCGATAGGGTTAATCGTCCAGCAGAATTCAGGTCCTTCGCTCAGAGGTGCGTGTTCGCCTGTGTATTCACCCACGATTTTGTGATTTGGATAAGCTTTTTGAATGGTGTGAACAATGCTTAGCTCTGCTTTTTCGCATGTGTCGCTTAGAAGCTTAGCTACATCAGATTGTTCGGATTTAACCAAATCCAGACGCTCTACAGCGCGGACGATCTGCTCGCCTGCAACGCGTGCTGCGCGCAGTGCAATATTAACCATGGGTTGCATTTGTTAGGAACCTGAAGAATATTCGGGAAAATTAAAAAAGTATTATACCTGAGGATAGGGGATGCTGTGAATAAGTGGCTCAATTGTTTACAGCTCTGTTAGAATACGCGCCTTCATTTATTGTGGTGGTGGCAAGGTCTATGTCTGCAAATATTCGCATTGTTCTCGTTAATACAACTCATCCAGGTAATATTGGTGGAGTAGCGAGGGCTATGAAAAATATGGCTTTGGGAGAGTTGCATCTAGTAGCGCCTAAAAAGTTTCCTCATGTGAATGCGGATTCAAGAGCGGCAGGAGCCACTGATTTACTTGAGGGTGCCGTCATACATGGCACACTTGAAGAAGCGATAGCAGATTGCCAGATCGTAGTTGGAACCAGTGCTAGAGGTCGTCATATCCCTTGGCCGGTGGTTGATCCGCGCGAGTTGGCGGCGATTGTTCAGCCAATTGCAACGGATAAGAAAATTGCGATTGTGTTTGGTCGTGAAGATCGTGGCTTGACCAATGAAGAGCTACACCTCTGCCAGTATCATGTACATATACCTTCAAATCCAGATTTTAGTTCGTTGAATCTTGCGGCTGCAGTGCAGGTAATTACCTATGAATTGCGTATGGCCTCTATTTATGCAAAAGAAAATGAACAGCATAAACCGCAATGGGGTACGGATTGGGATATCGAGCTTGCTGATAGCGGTGATCTTGAGCGTTTGTTCAAGCATCTGGAGGAGACGCTTGTTGATATCGATTTCTTAGATCCTGAAAATCCTCGCCAATTAATGCCAAGACTGCGGAGACTGTATCTACGGGCTATGCCGGATAAAGTAGAGGTTAACGTATTGAGAGGGATTTTGACGGCTACACAAAAAAATTCTAATGCTAAAGATTGACCCTTAAGCGTTCGGTTGTGAATATTTCGTGTTAGAATTCGCGCGATAAAGAATATAAAGACCTACAATAATAGTAGGGTATTTAGTTGACCTTTTTAGTCGGGTATTGCATAATGCCGCGCAAATGCTATTGCGCGTGAAGGCGGAAATTATGCGATTAACAACTAAAGGGCGTTATGCCGTTACAGCGATGTTGGATCTGGCTCTTCATGAAGGTAAAGGGCCGATTAGTCTGGCTGATATCTCTGAAAGACAGGGCATTTCATTGTCATACCTGGAGCAGCTTTTTGCTAAGTTGCGCCGTAACGAGCTTGTTCGTAGTGTTCGTGGTCCAGGTGGTGGTTATCAACTAAATCGTGAGCAAGCAGGCATCAATGTTGCTCAAGTAATTGATGCTGTGAATGAATCAGTAGATGCAACTGGATGTAATCGCCAAGGTGACTGTCAGGGTGGCGAAAAGTGTCTTACCCACCACCTTTGGTGTGATCTAAGCGACCAAATTCATGCTTTTTTAAGTGGAATTACGTTAGCTGACCTAGTTGTAAGAAAAGATGTTCAGGTAACTTCTGAGCGTCAGGACCGAATTCAAATGGATCAGGTTTTGATTGGCGCGGAAAACTTGAACTGCAGTGAAAAAGCGATCGTTTAAACTCGCTTGGAGAGAATGAATGAAAACACCGATTTATCTGGATTATTCTGCAACTACCCCGGTTGATCCTCGAGTTGCTGAAAAGATGACTGAGTGCCTCACAATGGACGGCAACTTTGGTAATCCAGCTTCACGCTCACATCTCTTCGGCTGGAAAGCGGAAGAAGCAGTTGAATCTGCTCGCCGTCAGGTTGCTGATCTTATTAATGCTGACCCGCGTGAGATTGTTTGGACTTCAGGTGCGACCGAGTCAAACAATTTGGCAATTAAAGGTGCTGCGCATTTCTATCAGAAGAAAGGCAAGCACATTATTACATCTAAAATTGAGCATAAAGCCGTTTTGGATACTTGCCGTCAGCTAGAGCGTGAAGGTTTTGAAATTACTTACCTAACGCCAAACTCTGATGGTTTGATTGAGCCGCAAGCGGTAGCTGAAGCGATTCGTGAAGACACGATTGTTATCTCACTAATGCATGTTAACAACGAAGTAGGCACGATCACTGATATTGAAGCGATTGGTGAACTTACTCGTTCGAAAGGTATTATCTTTCACGTAGATGCAGCTCAAAGTGCAGGTAAAATTGAGATCGATCTAGGTAAAGCTAAGGTTGATTTATTATCTATCTCTGCACACAAAATGTACGGCCCGAAAGGTATTGGTGCGTTATTTGTTCGCCGTAAGCCTCGCGTACGTCTTGAAGCTCAAATTCATGGTGGTGGTCATGAGCGTGGTATGCGTTCTGGTACGCTACCAACTCACCAGATTGTAGGTATGGGTGAGGCTGCTCGTATTTGTAAAGAAGATCTAGCAAAAGATACAGCGCATATCATAGCTTTGCGCGATCGCTTCTTGGCAGGTATGGGTGAAATGGAAGAAGTTTACCTAAATGGCTCTAAAGAGCAGCGTGTTCCAGGTAATCTAAATATCAGTTTTGCTTTTGTAGAAGGTGAATCTTTGTTGATGTCGCTGAAAGATCTGGCGGTATCATCTGGTTCAGCTTGTACATCTGCTAGCTTAGAGCCTTCTTATGTACTACGTGCATTAGGTTTGAATGATGAGCTAGCACACAGTTCTATTCGTTTCTCCTTTGGTCGTTTCACTACTGAAGAAGAAGTGGATTATGCAGCTGCTCAAATTCAAGATGCAGTTAGCAAATTGCGTGAGCTCTCACCTCTGTGGGATATGTTTAAAGACGGTGTCGATCTGAGCAAGGTTGAGTGGGTACATCACTGATCTGGCACTAAGACTATTTGGAGGTCGTCATGGCTTATAGTGAAAAAGTAATTGATCATTACGAGAACCCTCGTAATGTCGGCAAAATGAATGATAACGATGGTAACGTTGGTACAGGTATGGTTGGAGCGCCTGCTTGTGGTGATGTTATGCGTCTGCAGATCAAAGTAAGTGATGAGGGCATTATTGAAGATGCTAAATTCAAAACTTACGGTTGCGGTTCTGCAATTGCATCGAGCTCGCTAGTTACTGAGTGGGTTAAAGGTATGTCTCTTGAAGAGGCGGCTGAGCTTAAAAATACAGCTATCGCTGAAGAGCTAGCGCTACCACCAGTGAAGATTCACTGTTCAGTATTGGCTGAAGATGCAATTAAAGCTGCTGTTGCAGACTACAAAGAAAAACAAGACAAATAAGACTCGACTTATTTGTTGGGAGAGCTAGACGTTTATGGCAATTACCATGACTGATGCTGCAGCAGATCATGTTGCACGTTATCTAGAGAAACGCGGTCACGGCGAAGGTGTTCGCTTGGGTGTGCGTACTTCAGGTTGTTCCGGTATGGCTTATGTTCTTGAATTCGTTGATGAAGTAAATTCTGAAGATGAAATTTTCAAGGGCCCGCAAGACGTCAAGATTGTGATAGATCCAAAGAGTCTATTGTATCTTGATGGTACTGAGCTGGATTTTGTTAAAGAGGGACTTAATGAAGGGTTTAAATTTAATAACCCTAATGTCTCTAGCGAATGTGGTTGCGGCGAAAGCTTTAACGTCTAATTCTTCTTGGCAGAACGATGGATATCAATAAGAATTATTTTGATTTTATCGGCCTGCCGATATCATTTCATGTGGATCAGGCAGTTTTGTCTGATCTATCCCGTGAGCTGCAAAAAACACTTCACCCAGATCGCTATGCGCATAAATCTGAGCGTGAGCAGCGCTTAGCTGTTCAGTATATGGCGCATTTGAATGAAGCCGTTGCTACATTGCGCTCACCGTTGCTACGTGCTCAATATCTGCTGTCATTGCTGGGTATTGATACGATTAGTGAATCTTCTACTGCTATTGATCCAATGTTTTTAATGCAGCAGATGGAGCTACGCGAGCAATTGGAAGAGATTCCTGATCAGGATGATCCTTTTGAAGAGCTTGAATCAATGCAGAACGATGTGGCTCAATCGCTAGGGCAATTACGGGAACAGTTTGCACAGTGTTATCAGTCAGAACAGTTAGAAGATGCTGCTGTCATTGTGCGCAAAATGCAATTTTTAGAAAAACTGATAGTCGAGATCGAACGTCTTGAAGATCGGTTGGATGGCTGACGCAAATATATGGCGCTATTACAGATAGCAGAACCGGGGCAGAGTGAAGCTCCACATCAGCATAAGTTGGCAGTAGGTATTGATTTAGGTACGACCAACTCCCTAGTGGCATCGGTTAAGAGTGGTGAGGCGGTAACTTTGCCTGATCTGGATGGCGAACACTTATTGCCTTCCGTTGTGCGTTATCTGCCTTGCGGTAACTCTCAGGTGGGTCGTGAGGCTCGATCGCATGCCTCCGAAGATCCATACAATACAATCATTTCTGCAAAGCGCCTTATGGGGCGTGGTGTTGCTGATGTTAAAGCGCTAGGTAATGAAGCTCCTTATCATTTCGAAGCTGAAGATGGTGGCATGCCTTATATTCGCACTGCTGCAGGGAATAAAAGTCCGGTTCAAGTTTCGGCGGATATCCTAAGCAGCTTGGTTGAACGTGCTGAAGAAGCATTGGGCGGTGAGTTGGTTGGTGCGGTTATTACCGTGCCGGCGTACTTTGATGATGCTCAGCGCCAAGCGACAAAAGACGCCGCTAAAATTGCCAATATCAAAGTACTTCGTTTACTTAATGAGCCGACTGCAGCTGCAGTAGCTTATGGCTTGGATGAAGGTAAAGAAGGTGTTATTGCTGTCTATGATCTCGGCGGTGGTACTTTTGATATCTCGATTTTGCGCCTGAATAAAGGTGTTTTTGAAGTATTGTCTACTGGCGGTGATAGTGCTTTAGGTGGTGATGATCTTGATTTGGCATTGGCGCAATGGTTTGCTGAGCAGCTTCAGCTTGAACAGATAGACAGTCATGCGTCTCGTTATCTGACAGAGAAAGCTAAAGAAACCAAGGAGCTTCTAACCGATAAGCCTCAAGTTAGCGTTGTTTTAGAACTAGGGTCTGAGTGTCATGAGCTGGTTGTTACACGCGAGAATTTTGAGTCTCTAATCGAGCCATTAGTAAAACGTACAACTCGTGCCTGTCGCCGTGCTCTGAAGGATGCGGGTGTTGCAGCGGAAGATGTGCTTGAAGTTGTCATGGTGGGTGGTTCGACTCGTGTACCGCTAGTGCGTGAACAGGTTCAGAAATTCTTTGGGCGTGAGCCTCATATCAATATCGATCCAGATCGTGTGGTTGCTATAGGTGCTTCAATTCAGGCGGATGTGTTAGCTGGTAATAAGCCTGATAGCGACATGTTGTTACTGGATGTTATTCCTCTATCGTTGGGTCTTGAAACAATGGGTGGTCTAACTGAAAAGGTTATTCACAGGAATACTTCAATTCCAGTCGCGCGTGCACAAGAGTTTACAACTTACCAGGATGGCCAAACGGCCATGGCGATTCATGTTGTCCAGGGTGAGCGTGAATTGGTTCAGGATTGTCGCTCGCTTGCGCGTTTTGTCTTGCGAGGAATCCCTCCGATGGCGGCGGGTGCGGCTAAGATTCGCGTGACATTCCAGGTTGATGCTGATGGTTTGCTTGGTGTTGAAGCAAAAGAACTTACCTCAGGTGTAGAAAGCAGTATTCAGGTAAAACCCTCTTATGGTCTTGGTGATAGTGAAATTGCCGAGATGCTGAAATCATCTTATCTCAATGCGGCGGAAGACAAAGATGCGCGTGCTTTGAGAGAGCAGCAGGTGGAAGCTGATCGATTAATCGTATCTTTGAAAGATGCGCTAGCTGCGGATGGTGACAAGTTACTGAGTGAAGGAGAGCGATCTCAGTTAGAAAATGAAATAGAAACTCTGGTAAAAATTCGCCAGGGTAGTGATGTGAGTGCGATTGAGCAGGGGATCTCTGCTTTATCAAAAGCATCTGATGAATATGCCGCACGCCGTATGGATTATAATATTCAGCAGGCGCTGCAGGGGCATAGTGTTGATGAACTTGGGGAGAGTGAGTAATGCCGCAGATTATTTTTCTGCCACATGATGAGTTATGTCCAGAGGGTAAAGTGATTGAAGCTGAACCAGGCGTAACGGTTTGCGATGCGGCGCTTGCGAATGGCATCCATATTGAGCACGCGTGCGAAAAATCTTGTGCGTGTACTACCTGTCACGTTGTTGTACGTGAAGGCTTTGATTCTATGGAAGAATCCGATGAGCTTGAAGATGATATGCTTGATAAGGCTTGGGGCTTAGAGCCTGAGTCTCGTTTAAGCTGTCAGGCTGTAGTTGCCGAAGAAGATTTGGTTGTTGAAATTCCAAAATACACAATTAACCAAGTGTCAGAGAGACACTGAGGAGCTGGTTGTGAGTCTTAGATGGACAGATGTTCTAGATATCGCTATTGAGTTATCTGAAAAATATCCAGATCAGGACCCAATGGTAATTAGCTTCCCGGATCTGTATCAGAAAGTTATGGATCTAGAAGAATTTGATGATGATCCAGATCGTTGTGGCGAGAAAATTCTGGAAGGGATTCAGATGGCTTGGATAGAGGAAATGGATTAATTCCATTAGTCCTTTAAAACAAACCCGGCTTGCCGGGTTTGTTTGGTTATGGAGGCTAATATTAGCTACTGTCTTCTGTCATAAGAGTGGCGTATAATTGCGCGCTGGTTTCGAGGGGCTATCTAAAAGCCTATTTTCAGCTATCTAAGTTTATGCATGATTTTTGCTTGATTGTGCTTAGGTATCGCTGTGCTGGTTTTTAGATATTTCTTTTATTTTTAATTTTGGGAGTTAAAACAATGGCTCTAGAACGTACGTTCTCTATCATCAAGCCTGATGCAGTTGCTAAAAATGTAATCGGTAAAATTGTTTCTCGTTTCGAGTCTAACGGTCTTAAAATCGTTGAAATGCAACTAAAACAGCTTTCTAAAGAAGAAGCTGAAGGTTTCTACGCTGAGCACAAAGAGCGTCCTTTCTTCGGTGATCTAGTTGAATTCATGACTTCTGGCCCTGTAGTTGTTCAGGTTCTAGAAGGTGAAAATGCAATCGCTCTTAACCGCGAACTTATGGGTGCAACTAACCCACAAGAAGCAGCTGAAGGCACTATCCGTCGTGATTTTGCACAGTCTATCGACGCTAACGCTGTACACGGTTCTGACTCTCCAGCTTCTGCTGAGCGCGAAATCGCATACTTCTTCGGTAAGTAATTACCGTTTGGGCTGTCTGTAATCTAGACTTTTTACAGGCAGCCTGCCTTTGTTACAAAATATGAGTACCTGTCATCTATGACTGAATCCACTAAAAAAGTAAATTTACTCGGTTTATCTCCAGCAAAGATGGAAGCTTTCTTTGAGGAAATTGGGGAAAAGAAATTCCGAGCAACTCAAGTACTGAAATGGATTCATCAGTTAGGCGCTTCTGATTTTGAAGAGATGACAAATATCAGTAAAGCACTGCGCCAAAAACTGGCGGAGGTTGCTGAAATCCGCGAGCCCGAAGTTCTCATGGAAAAAACGTCTAAGGACGGAACACGTAAGTGGGTTATTCGTACAGAAGGCGGTTCCAGCGTTGAAGCTGTGTTGATCCCTGATGGTGAAAGGAAGACTCTATGTGTTTCTTCTCAGGTGGGTTGTTCTCTAGATTGCAGCTTCTGTTCTACAGGTAAGCAAGGCTTTAACAGTAATCTGACAGCGGCTGAGATTATCGGGCAACTTCGGATTGCGATTCGCTCTTATGGCGACTACAACACGACCTCACAGCGCGTGGTGTCCAATGTTGTAATGATGGGTATGGGCGAGCCCTTAATGAATTTTGAAAATGTTGTCGATGCGATGACATTAATGATGGAAGACAATGCATATTGCCTTTCTAAGCGTCGAGTAACTTTATCCACAGCAGGTGTTGTGCCGGCTATTGATAAGTTAAAAGATGTAACAGATGTGTCTTTGGCTGTTTCCCTTCATGCGCCAAATGATGATCTACGAGATATTTTGGTTCCGATTAACCGCCGTTATCCAATTAAAGAATTAGTGGCTGCGTGTAACCGTTACCTTGAAAACTTAAATGATAAGCGTGTGATCACCGTCGAATATACTTTGATCAACGGCGTGAATGATAAGCCTGAGCACGCAAAGCAGTTATTAAAAATTCTGCGTAAAATGCCATCTAAGCTAAACCTGATTCCATTTAATCCTTTCCCGAATTCAGGTTATGAGCGTCCATCAGAAGAAAGAATTCTGGCATTTAAAGAAGTAATCGTTCATGGTGGAATTGTAACTACAGTACGACGTACACGTGGTGATGAGATTGATGCTGCCTGTGGTCAGTTGGTTGGCCAAGTGGCAGATAAAACTCGACGTAGCCAAAAATATATTCCTGTTGTCCAAGAAGAGCAGCAGGTGCCGCAAAATACGCAATAAGAGGGACAGCGCGTGAGAGGAATCAAACTGGTACTCGCTTTATTTATGGTGCTAGTCGTTGCAGGGTGTGCAACTAAAGGCTCCTCAAATAACAGCGAAAAAAATCAGGCCTATGAGGCCTATTCTCGTTTAGGATTTCAATATCTTCAATCGGGAGACACCACAAATGCTAAAACGTCATTCCTACGAGCAATAGAGATCAATTCTGCTTATGCAGAATCCTACAATGGAATGGCCTTGGCTTTTCAAATTGAAGGCGACGATGCTTTAGCGGAAAAGTATTTTCGCAAAGCAACCGCACTTGAGCCTTCATCTGCAATGATGCACAATAATTTTGGCGCTTTTTTGTTCGCAAAAGGGCGCTATGAAGAGGCGTGCCAAGCGTTAGCGCGAGCGACAGAGGATCCTTTCTATAATCGTCGTTCTCAAGCGTTCGAAAATTTAGGTCGTTGCTATCGCCATTTAAACCGAGAAGATGCTGCTAAACATGCTTTCCAGCGAGCGCTTCAAGTTACGGCTAGTAGACCTGTCTCTATGGTTGAATTATCTGAAATATTAATCGCTGAAGGTAACTACCCTGAAGCAGATAAACAGTTTCAAAAATTCTTAGCGCTAGTAGAAAGTCGCAGGGTTGAACATTACGCTAAAAGCCTTTGGGTTGGTATTCGTTTAGCAAGACAGGAGCGGAATGCCTCTAGAGCTGCGACCTACGCTTTGATATTGAAAAATTTATTTCCTGAATCGAAAGAGTATCAGGAATATAAGGAGTCCACTCGTTGAGTATAGAACAGCAGGAATGTTTGCCCGAAGTATTGGCAGAAGAGTGGGGAGCACGTTTAACCACGGCACGTGAAAATCTATCCTTAAGTATTGAGCAGGTAGCGACAGATCTTAATTTGCCTGCGCACTATATCAGCCAACTGGAAGCTTGTAGCTTAGAAGGATTACCAAGCCTTGTTTTTGCGAAAGGTTATATTCGCGCTTATGCGAAACTGCTTCACCTAGATGATGATCAACTAGTTACTGAATTTGAAGCAATTCATGGTGAGGGGGGGAAAGGTCAAATCCGCCCAGTAAGTCGTGTTGGTCAGCAAGTTGATATGAGTCACCCTGTGATGAAAGCGTCGACTTTGCTCTTTGTTATTGCTCTTGTAGTTTTAATTGTATGGTGGTGGCAAACTCAGCATGGTGGTTCTTTAGAAAAAATAGCCGCTACAGAAGAAAGTTCGGCTCAATTAGAGCCTTTGCAAACTCAAACAGAAGATGCAGTTGTAGCATTGGACGGTGGCACTGCTCAGTTAGTTTTGCCGAAGTTAGATGATCAGCCTGCATCTGATTCAGTAGAAGAGCAGATACTTGCTGAAGAGCAATCTGAAACTGAACCTGAGTATTTAACTGCTGCAGAGATTAAAAAGTTACAAACAGCGATTGAACAGAATGAGGCTCAAACTTCAGAGGAGTCTGCACCTGCACCTGCACCTGAGGAGGAGCCTGTTCCTGCGGCTGATCTAAGTGAAGTGAATTTTAGTGCCTCTTTTGTTGCAGAGTGTTGGGTGTCTATCAAAGATGCCAATGGTAAGACTTTGTTTAATAACCTTAGAGGTAAAGGGCAAAGTCTTAATGTGACGGGGAAGCCACCGTTGAATATTTTGATCGGGGCTGCAGATGCTGTGTCTACTGTTAGTTACAACGGCAAAGCACTGAATTTAGATCCTCACACACGTAAGAATATTGTCCGCTTGACCCTTCCGGTAGCAGAATAATTTTGAATTAAGGTTTTCGTTTTGGCCAAGATTAAAGCCATTCGCGGGATGAACGACATCCTGCCTGAACAAACGCCAGTATGGCAGTACCTAGAAAAGACAGTTAAAGATGTTTTATCAGCATACGGGTATAGTGAAATTCGTATGCCTGTGGTTGAACAAACAAATCTTTTTAAACGCTCTATCGGAGAAGTGACTGATATCGTAGAAAAAGAGATGTATACCTTTGATGATCGCAATGGCGAAAGCTTAACTTTGCGTCCAGAAGGTACTGCAAGTTGTGTCCGCGCAGCAGAAGAACATGGTTTGTTGTTCAATCAGATGCAGCGCTTTTGGTATCAAGGACCAATGTTCCGTTATGAGCGCCCGCAGAAAGGCCGTTATCGTCAATTTCATCAAATTGGCGTAGAGACCTTTGGTATGGCGTCATCTGATATTGATGCCGAAGTGATCATGCTAAGTGCTCGTTTATGGAAACGTTTAGGTCTTCTCGATTCGGTAACGCTGCAATTAAATTCGCTAGGTAGTAACGAAGCAAGAGCGGATTATAAAGCTGCACTTGTTGAATATTTAGAAGAAAGAAAGGATCAGTTGGACGAAGACAGTTTGCGTCGTCTTGATTCTAATCCGCTTCGTATTCTTGACAGTAAAGATCAGAATACTCAAGCATTACTTGATGCTGCACCTGTGCTTACAGATTATCTTGATGAAGAATCGAAAACCCACTTTGCTGAATTAACCTCAATGTTAGATGAGGCGGGTATCGCCTATGAGATTAATCCTCGTTTAGTGCGTGGTCTAGATTACTACTGCAAAACGGTTTTTGAGTGGGTGACTGAAAAATTAGGTGCTCAAGGAACAGTATGCGCAGGTGGTCGTTATGATGGCTTAGTCAAACAGCTGGGTGGACGTCCAACACCTGCAGTAGGTTTCGCGATGGGTGTTGAACGCCTGATTCTATTGCTGGAAACCTTAGAGCTGATACCTGAAAGTGTGAAGCAGCCTTTTGATCTTTATGTGGCAGCTGAAGAGAAAGGAATTCAATCACGAATCGTATTATTTTCGGATAAGCTACGTGATCAGTTCCCAGGTCTGAGGGTCCGTATTCACTGTGGCGGTATAAAAAATATCAGCCAAAAAGCACAGCAAACGGGTGCACCTATTGTTCTGTTGCTTAAAGCAAACGATAATCAGCAACTTTCTGGCACAATTTGGTATGACAAAGAGCCTTCATTCGATCTTAAAGAAGACCAAATTGTTGATAAAATCAGCGCTCTAAGATAAGTCTGATTAGTAAAATACGAATGTCAAAGTTTATTAGATACAGGAGTTAATGGTGGCAGAGTTACGCACCGAAGAAGAGCAGGTCCAGGCGCTTAAAAACTGGTGGAATGAAAACGGCAAATCACTAATTTTAGGTGTTGCTGTGGCATTGGCTGCTGTATTGGGATGGAAAGGTTGGCAGGATCAACAAGCTGCTAAAGCTGAAAATGCATCTATCTTGTATCAAAACCTTCTAGAAGCAGTGGTAGGTGCAGTAGGGCCCCAACAAGATGAAGCGCAAATGGCTACAGCGACACATTTAAGCCAGCAGCTAAAAGATGACTATGAAGGCACCGCGTATGCTAATTATGCTGCGCTAATTATGGCGCGTGTTGCTGCAGATAATAATGAATTACAGAAAGCGCTAACAGAGTTGGATTGGTTGCTTGGAAACCAGCCAACAGAATCCATGTTTATCTTAGCTAACCTACGTAAAGCTCGCATTCTCGCTGCCAAAGGTGAAGTGGATAAAGCGCTGACGCTTATTGGTACTGTGCCAGTAGGTGGTTATAAAGTGGCAATTCAAGAGTTGAAAGGTGATCTGTATTTGCAAAAGGGTGATGCAGATAAAGCTCGCTCTGCCTATAAAGAGGCGGTTGCTGCAGCAGGTCAAGAAGGTTCTCGACCTATTCTGGAAATGAAACTTAATGACTTGGCATCTGAGGAAAGCTAAATGAAGAGCCTTGTTCGTGTAACAGCTGTAGGATTGTTGGCTGCTGTTGTCAGTGGTTGTGGATTTTGGGGTGATGATGGTGAAGAGATAGAGCCTACACCGTTAGAATCTTTTGACGCAGAAAAAAAGGTGTCCGTGCTGTGGTCGACTTCTGCCGGCTCTGGTATGAAAGGTAAATTTCATCAATTCAAACCAGCTATAGATCATGACGCAATCTTTGCAGCAGACGCAGACGGCTCAGTTATATCCTTTGATTTAGAGACAGGAAAAAAGCGCTGGACGGTTGAGTTGGACCTTCCAATTGTAGGCGGTGTTGGCGCGGGTTATGGAAAGGTTGCCGTAACTACTGAAGAAGGTGATGTGATCGTTCTTGCTTCAGATAACGGTAGTGAACTATGGCGTGGGAAAGTTAGTTCTGAAGCAACGTCAGCAACTCAGTTTAATGCTGAGCTGGCGGTGATTCAGTTAATTAATGGTAAAATTGTAGCGTTTGATGCCAGTACAGGTGATAAACGCTGGGTTTATGATAGCCAAGTCCCGAGATTGACTTTGCGTGGCACAAGTATGCCAATTGTAGCGAGCGATGTAACTTTTGCTGGTTTAGCAAGTGGTAAACTGGTTGCGCTGGATAACCAAAAAGGTATCCCTATTTGGGAAAATCGTGTGGCTCTTTCTCAAGGTCGTTCAGAGCTAGAGCGTATGGTCGATATTGATGGTCGCCCCTTACTTGTTGATGGAACTTTATATGTGACTAGTTATCAAGGTCGCTTAGTCGCTATCAACCCTTATAGAGCTCAGATTGTATGGGCACAGGACGTATCAAGTTACCGCTCTATGGCTGAAGGGTTTGGAAATATTTATGTGAGTGAAGCAGATGATTCTGTTCAAGCCTTCGATAGAAGTACTAGTGCGAGTGTGTGGCGTCAAACCAAGCTGCAATATAGAAGCATCACAGCACCTGTATCTTTAGGTTCAGAAATCGCAGTGGCTGATAGTCAAGGGTACATTCATTTTTTATCACAGATTGATGGCCGTTTTATTGCGCGTCATAAGCTAGACTCATCAGGTGTCTATGGTGATATGATCGTGAAAGATGATGTTCTTTACGTGCTGACTAATGGTGGTCGATTAGCTGCCTTAAGTTTGCAGTAATTAGAGTATAAATTTTCAGGCGGCTATTTGCTGGGCAGATAGCCGCCGTTTTTGTTTTTGCCTGCACTTAAAGCAGGGGTGAGTAAAATGCTACCGGTAATTGCGCTAGTTGGTCGACCAAATGTCGGCAAATCTACTTTGTTTAATCGTCTTACTCGTTCTCGAGATGCCTTGGTTGCTGATTTGCCAGGCTTGACCCGTGATAGAAAATACGGTGAAGGTCGATTGGCAAATGAAGAACAGGATTACATTGTTGTCGATACCGGGGGTATTACCGGTGATGAGCAAGGTATTGATTATGAAATGGCAAAACAATCTCTTCAGGCAGTAGAAGAAGCAGATGTGGTGCTATTTATCGTAGATGGTCGAGCTGGTATTAACCCTGCTGATGAGATGATTGCGAATTACCTTCGTCGTAGTAATAAACCATTTTATCTTGTTGTTAACAAGACCGATGGTTTAAACCCAGATGTAGTTGTTGCTGATTTCTACGAGTTAGGTTTTGGGCAGCCATTTCCTATAGCAGCATCACATGGCCGTGGTGTTACTCAATTGATTGAGATGGTTCTTGAAGAGCTTCCTAAAGTTGAGGAAGAAGCACAAGAAACCATGGATGAAGTCGAAAAGAGTATTAAAATCGCAGTGGTTGGTCGACCAAATGTAGGTAAATCTACCTTGGTCAACCGTATGCTGGGTGAGGATCGTGTTGTTGTCTTTGATAAGGCAGGTACCACACGAGACAGTGTTTATATTCCATATATTAGGGACGATAAAAACTACACCTTAATTGATACGGCTGGTGTTCGTCGTCGTAAAAATATTACAGAAGCGGCAGAAAAGTTCTCTATCGTTAAGACACTGCAAGCAGTTAATGATGCACATGTCGTTGTATTTGTGATCGATGCTCGAGAAGGTGTGACTGAGCAAGATATGCATATGCTTAGCTTTGTCATCGATAGCGGTCGCTCAATGGTCATCGCATTGAACAAATGGGATGGCATGACCGGTGAAGAGAAGGCAAAAGTAAAAGAGCAAATTGAAAGAAAGCTGGAATTTGCCGATTTTGCGGAAATGCATTTTATCTCAGCATTACACGGCAGCAATGTCGGTAATATGTACGACTCGGTCGATGAAGCATATGAATATGCAATGGCGAAGTGGTCAACGAGTAAATTGACTCGGCTACTGGAAGATGTAGTCGCTGATCATCAACCTCCAATGGTCAAAGGTCGTCGTATTAAACTACGTTATGCTCACCAAGGTGGCTCTAACCCACCAGTGATCGTCATTCACGGTAATCAGACAAAATCTCTTCCAGGTTCTTATAAGCGTTACTTAGAAAATAAGTTTATTCAGGTGCTTGGCATTAAAGGCACACCGATTCGTTTTGAATTCAAGTCGAGTGAAAACCCGTTTGAAGGAAAGCAGAATCTGCTGAGTAGTCGTCAATTAGCTAAAAAAGAGCGTTTCCGTGATCACGTAAGGCAGTTGAAAAAAGCTAATAAAAAGAAAAAAGCTAAGTACAAAAAATGAGCGACAGTTCTAGCCTTCCTATAGGCGTATTTGATTCTGGTGTAGGTGGACTGACTGTATTAAATGCACTTAGGAAGCGTCTACCTTCAGAAAACCTTCTTTATCTAGGTGATACCGCTAGGGTTCCTTATGGAACTAAAAGTGCTTCATCAGTAACCCGATATGCTGAGCAAGCAGCAACTGCGTTGGTAGAGCGTAAAATAAAGCTTTTAGTTATTGCTTGTAATACTGCTTCAGCCGTTGCTGTTGAACCTTTGCAAGCTATTTTTCCACAGCTAGCTGTTATGGGGGTCGTAGGGCCAGGCGCTGAAGCGGGTTGTGAAGTAACTCGTAATAACAATATAGGTGTTATCGCAACTGAGAGTACAGTTAATAACCAAGCCTATCAGAACGCAATTCTTAAACTGAATCCTGAAGCATCGGTGTCTGCAGAGGCTTGTTCCTTATTTGTAGCTTTGGCGGAGGAAGGTTGGCATGAAGGTGAATTAGTTGAGCGGATTGTTGATAAGTGCCTTCAGCCACTTAAGCATAGAGGTTTAGGTAAGATTGATACTCTTGTTTTAGGCTGTACCCATTTTCCGGCTTTAAAATCGAGTATTGCTGCGGTGATGGGGGAAGAGGTCGCCTTGGTTGATTCTGCAGAAACTACAGCAAATGCTGTTGAGAAAACATTAGGGCAATCAAAATTGCTAAACCTCTCATCGGAAAAAGGCGAAGTTGAGTTTCTAGTTACAGATGATCCTTTAAGGTTTGCTCGAGTTGCGACGAACTTTTTTTCTGAAAGTATCGATGTCGGTGAAATACAGCAAGTAGATATCCAGCATTTCAATACACCAGACTAATATTCACTATATTAAAAGGCGTTGAGGTAAAACTCAGCGCCTTTTTTGTATCTATTGACTACTATTTATACGCTATTGATCAACCCTTGATCGATTTGTGATGATTTGTAAGTTTTTTTCAACTTTTTTCACTTTTTTTAAGATTGGGTGTTGACCCTTTTTCAGATGTCTGTAGAATTCGCCGTCCTTGCTTAGGGAGGCCGCCAAAACGGGGCTGATTGAGCTAAGCGAGGTGCTTAGTAAGTGATTGAAAACATTGGTTTTTCAGATTGCTTACGGAGCAGGATTCAAAGTCCGGTTGCTGAGTAAAAAATTTTACAAAATTGCAAAATAAACGGTTGACTTTGAATGAGCGCGCAGTAGAATATGCGCCTCGCTTGAGACGAAACGCTGAGTCAGCGGAGAGTCAAAAAAGCAACGCTCTTTAACAATTTGATCAGATAATTCGTGTGGGCGCTTGTTGAGAAGAAGCAAACTTTTTCTAGACAAGCAACCAAGTGAATTCATTTAAAGCGATTTACAAAGGTTTAACGTTCTTAAGAATGTTATCCGGTTGTTTAGTACTAGAGCCCGCTACCACATTCCTGGTAGCAACAATGATTTAAACTGAAGAGTTTGATCATGGCTCAGATTGAACGCTGGCGGCAGGCCTAACACATGCAAGTCGAACGGTAACATGACTAGCTTGCTAGTTGATGACGAGTGGCGGACGGGTGAGTAACGCGTAGGAATCTACCCAGTAGCGGGGGATAAGCCAGAGAAATTTGGTCTAATACCGCATACGCCCTACGGGGGAAAGCAGGGGATCTTCGGACCTTGCACTATTGGATGAGCCTGCGTGAGATTAGCTTGTTGGTGAGGTAATGGCTCACCAAGGCGACGATCTCTAGCTGGTCTGAGAGGATGATCAGCCACACTGGAACTGAGACACGGTCCAGACTCCTACGGGAGGCAGCAGTGGGGAATATTGCACAATGGGCGCAAGCCTGATGCAGCCATGCCGCGTGTGTGAAGAAGGCCCTAGGGTTGTAAAGCACTTTCAGCAGCGAGGAAAGGTTGTAAGTTAATACCTTGCAACTGTGACGTTAACTGCAGAAGAAGCACCGGCTAACTCCGTGCCAGCAGCCGCGGTAATACGGAGGGTGCGAGCGTTAATCGGAATTACTGGGCGTAAAGCGCGCGTAGGTGGATTGGTCAGTCAGATGTGAAAGCCCAGGGCTCAACCTTGGAACTGCACCTGATACTGCCAATCTAGAATACGGTAGAGGGTAGTGGAATTTCCTGTGTAGCGGTGAAATGCGTAGATATAGGAAGGAACACCAGTGGCGAAGGCGACTACCTGGACCGATATTGACACTGAGGTGCGAAAGCGTGGGGAGCAAACAGGATTAGATACCCTGGTAGTCCACGCCGTAAACGATGTCTACTAGCCGTTGGGAGACTTGATCTTTTAGTGGCGCAGCTAACGCGATAAGTAGACCGCCTGGGGAGTACGGCCGCAAGGTTAAAACTCAAATGAATTGACGGGGGCCCGCACAAGCGGTGGAGCATGTGGTTTAATTCGACGCAACGCGAAGAACCTTACCAACTCTTGACATCCAGAGAAGTTACTAGAGATAGTTTCGTGCCTTCGGGAACTCTGAGACAGGTGCTGCATGGCTGTCGTCAGCTCGTGTTGTGAAATGTTGGGTTAAGTCCCGTAACGAGCGCAACCCTTGTCCTTATTTGCCAGCACTTCGGGTGGGAACTCTAAGGAGACTGCCGGTGACAAACCGGAGGAAGGTGGGGACGACGTCAAGTCATCATGGCCCTTACGAGTTGGGCTACACACGTGCTACAATGGCCGGTACAGAGGGCCGCGAACCTGCGAGGGTAAGCTAATCTCAGAAAACCGGTCGTAGTCCGGATTGGAGTCTGCAACTCGACTCCATGAAGTCGGAATCGCTAGTAATCGCGAATCAGAATGTCGCGGTGAATACGTTCCCGGGCCTTGTACACACCGCCCGTCACACCATGGGAGTGGATTGCACCAGAAGTAGCTAGCTTAACCTTCGGGAGGGCGGTTACCACGGTGTGGTTCATGACTGGGGTGAAGTCGTAACAAGGTAGCCCTAGGGGAACCTGGGGCTGGATCACCTCCTTAAACGAAAGCCGATTCTCGGCAAGCGTTCACACGAATTATCTGATCAGAGAAGTTAAGAGCAACGGTGTAGGCTTGTAGCTCAGCTGGTTAGAGCGCACCCCTGATAAGGGTGAGGTCGGTGGTTCAAGTCCACTCAGGCCTACCAATAATAGCCTTACTGTTTTCTTTGGGGCTATAGCTCAGCTGGGAGAGCGCCTGCTTTGCACGCAGGAGGTCTGCGGTTCGATCCCGCATAGCTCCACCATCATCCTTCGGGATGAGAAGGAAGAGTTTTAAAACATATTGTCGGTTTTGACATTATCTTTTAAAGCTTTTTTGCTTTAAACGCTCTTTAACAATTTGGATTTGATTCATTTGATTTAGATTTAAGACATGTAGTTTTACTGCATGCGCCAATTCGGCGAAATCTATCGTTACTAGCAATACAAGTTACTGTGATTCCAGACGCCTTCGGGTTATATGGTCAAGTGACTAAGCGTGCACGGTGGATGCCTTGGCAGTCAGAGGCGATGAAGGACGTTGTAACCTGCGATAAGGTTCGGGGAGGTGGTAAACAACCTTTGATCCGGACATTTCCGAATGGGGAAACCCACCTATTTATAGGTATCTTTTAACTGAATACATAGGTTATTAGAGGCGAACCTGGGGAACTGAAACATCTAAGTACCCAGAGGAAAAGAAATCAACCGAGATTCCCTAAGTAGCGGCGAGCGAACGGGGACTAGCCCTTAAGCTTTATTAGATTTAACAGAACACTCTGGAAAGTGTGGCCATAGTGGGTGATAGCCCCGTATGTGAAAGGTCTTTTAAAGTGAAATCGAGTAGGACGGCACACGTGAAACGCTGTCTGAATATGGGGGGACCATCCTCCAAGGCTAAATACTCCTGACTGACCGATAGTGAACCAGTACCGTGAGGGAAAGGCGAAAAGAACCCCTGTGAGGGGAGTGAAATAGACCCTGAAACCGTGTACGTACAAGCAGTGGGAGCCGTTTTCGGACGGTGACTGCGTACCTTTTGTATAATGGGTCAGCGACTTACTTTTAGTGGCAAGGTTAAGCATTTGCGGAGCCGTAGGGAAACCGAGTCTTAATAGGGCGTCCAGTCGCTAGGAGTAGACCCGAAACCGAGTGATCTATCCATGGGCAGGTTGAAGATGCAGTAACATGCATTGGAGGACCGAACCGACTGTCGTTGAAAAGCCAGCGGATGACTTGTGGATAGGAGTGAAAGGCTAATCAAACTCGGAGATAGCTGGTTCTCCTCGAAAACTATTTAGGTAGTGCCTCGTGTCTAACCATGGGGGTAGAGCACTGTTTCGGCTAGGGGGTCATCCCGACTTACCAACCCGATGCAAACTCCGAATACCCATGAGTTCAATCACGGGAGACACACGGCGGGTGCTAACGTCCGTCGTGGAAAGGGAAACAACCCAGACCGTCAGCTAAGGTCCCAAAGTTTATGCTAAGTGGGAAACGATGTGGGAAGGCTTAGACAGCTAGGAGGTTGGCTTAGAAGCAGCCACCCTTTAAAGAAAGCGTAATAGCTCACTAGTCGAGTCGGCCCGCGCGGAAGATATAACGGGGCTAAGCATAACACCGAAGCTACGGATGCACTTTGTGCATGGTAGAGGAGCGTTCTGTAAGCTGTTGAAGCGGAAGCTGTAAGGCACCGTGGAGGTATCAGAAGTGCGAATGCTGACATGAGTAACGATAAGGGAGGTGAAAACCCTCCCCGCCGGAAGACCAAGGGTTCCTATCCAACGCTATTCGAGGTAGGGTGAGTCGGCCCCTAAGGAGAGGCTGAAGAGCGTATCCGATGGGAAACAGGTTAATATTCCTGTACTGCTCATAACTGCGATGGGGGGACGGAGAAGGCTAGGCTAGCGCGGCGTTGGTTGTCCGCGTTTAAGATAGTAGGTTTAGAGCTTAGGTAAATCCGGGCTCTTTTAAGACCGAGAATCGATGACGAGGTCCTTTATGGACTGAAGTAGTTGATGCCATGCTTCCAGGAAAATCCTCTAAGCTTCAGGTTATGACTAACCGTACCCTAAACCGACACAGGTGGTCAGGTAGAGAATACTAAGGCGTATGAGAAAACTCGGGTGAAGGAACTAGGCAAAATGGCACCGTAACTTCGGGAGAAGGTGCGCCGGTTTTGGTGATGGGACTTGCTCCCTAAGCTGAGGCCGGTCGAAGATACCAGGTGGCTGCGACTGTTTATTAAAAACATAGCACTCTGCAAACTCGAAAGAGGACGTATAGGGTGTGACGCCTGCCCGGTGCCGGAAGGTTAATTGATGGGGTTAGCGCTTGCGCGAAGCTCTTGATCGAAGCCCCGGTAAACGGCGGCCGTAACTATAACGGTCCTAAGGTAGCGAAATTCCTTGTCGGGTAAGTTCCGACCTGCACGAATGGCGTAACGATGGCCACACTGTCTCCACCCGAGACTCAGTGAAATTGAAATAGCTGTTAAGATGCAGTTTACCCGCGGCTAGACGGAAAGACCCCGTGAACCTTTACTACAGCTTCACAGTGGACTTTGACATTACTTGTGTAGAATAGCTGGGAGGCTTTGAAACCCTGTCGCCAGATAGGGTGGAGCCACCTTTGAAATACCAGCCTGGTAATGTTGAGGTTCTAACCCAGTTCCCTAAGCGGGATCGGGGACATTGTGTGGTGGGTAGTTTGACTGGGGCGGTCTCCTCCCAAAGAGTAACGGAGGAGCACGAAGGTACCCTCAGCATGGTCGGAAATCATGCAATGAGCGCAAGAGTAGAAGGGTGCTTGACTGCGAGACAGACACGTCGAGCAGGTACGAAAGTAGGTTCTAGTGATCCGGTGGTTCTGTATGGAAGGGCCATCGCTCAACGGATAAAAGGTACTCCGGGGATAACAGGCTGATACCGCCCAAGAGTTCACATCGACGGCGGTGTTTGGCACCTCGATGTCGGCTCATCACATCCTGGGGCTGAAGCCGGTCCCAAGGGTATGGCTGTTCGCCATTTAAAGTGGTACGCGAGCTGGGTTTAGAACGTCGTGAGACAGTTCGGTCCCTATCTGCCGTGGGCGTTTGAGATTTGAGAAGAGTTGCTCCTAGTACGAGAGGACCGGAGTGAACGAACCTCTGGTGTACCGGTTGTGATGCCAATTGCATTGCCGGGTAGCTACGTTCGGACGGGATAACCGCTGAAAGCATCTAAGCGGGAAGCCTCCTTCAAGATGAGATCTCACTGGGAACTTGATTCCCCTAAAGGGCCGTTGAAGACTACGACGTTGATAGGTTGGGTGTGGAAGCGCTGTGAGGCGTTGAGCTAACCAATACTAATTGCCCGTGAGGCTTGACCATATAACGCCCAAGGCGTTTGGCAAGTGACTTGTAAGATATGTAAGACGATAGAGAGTAACGAATTAGCGCGTAGTTGAGCTACAGTCGAAAGCTTATCTAGATCAAATAAAAGAAGAATCAGATCTAAGTTGTAACAGTTTTGCTTGGCGACCATAGAGTTGTGGAACCACCTGAATCCATCCCGAACTCAGACGTGAAACGCAACATCGCCGATGGTAGTGTGGGGCTTCCCCATGTGAGAGTAGGTCATCGCCAAGCATTTATTTAAAGAACCCCTGATCGGAAACGGTCAGGGGTTTTTGCTTTATGTGGCCATCTAAACAAATACACTCTCCATCTAGCATCTAGCAACTAGCAACTAGCAACTAGCAACTAGCAACTAGCAACTAGCAATTGCTTTAGACTCTTGTCGCTAGTGTCTTATTCTTTATTTCTGGTATGCTTAGCGCGCAATGCGAAACCTCTAAGGAAAAATTAATAGATGTATACTGAAGATGATGTTCGTCGCCTTAAGTGGCAGAGTCGACGTGGTATGTTGGAACTTGATGTTCTTTTTGTTCCGTTTGTAGAAGAGGCTTTTGCAGACTTAGATGAAGCTGATCAAGATCGCTTTGTTAAGTTATTAGATGAGGAAGATCAGGATCTATTTGTATGGCTTATGGAGCGTGAAGTGCCAGCAGATCCTGACTTGCAAAGGATTGTGAGGATTATTCTGGAGCGTGTTCAGCCTAAGTAACGAACCTATCTCTCCTTCCAGTGCCCTGCTTTGTATCTATTGTGGGGTATATCTTTGTGCGTGCTTCGCTCTATTCTACGCCGAAATTCCATTGCACATAGCGGTTATAGCTACTGTGGCACTTGTTTGTAGCTTTCTTTTTTATTTCCATGAAAGGGTGCTATTAAAGTCCCCTTTATCCATTGTCGGTATTACTTGGAATGGTCAGAGCGGAGTGATTTCGTTGCAACAGAGAAACCAGCAACGGATTGATGTGACCCGTATCAAGCAAAAGGTGATCACACCGTTTGTGATTGTCATGTTGTGCAAAACTGATAGCCGCTATTACACGATCCCTGTTGTCATTATGCGTCAAAGCTTCAATGAAAATGCATTTAGACGACTCCGGGTTCTATTGCTATATAGCCCGCTTAATAATCTTAATTCCAGTGGAAATTGATTGGCGTTAAGATTGTATCCAAAGCTTCAGGTCCCTGTTCTGGGAAGTCTAATGTGTAGTGAAGACCGCGACTTTCCTGCCTTAACATCGCTGAGCGAATAATAAGGTCAGCAACTACGGCTAAGTTACGAAGTTCTAGTAGGTCGTTACTAATTTTGTAGTTGCTGTAATATTCGCTAATTTCTTGATGTAACAGATCTATGCGGTGTTTAGCTCTTTGTAATCGTTTGGTCGTTCTCACGATGCCTACGTAGTCCCACATGAAACGACGAATCTCATCCCAGTTGTGAGAGATAATTACATCTTCATCTGAGTTAGTTACTTGGGATTCATCCCACGCTGGAATGATTGATTCGTTCAAAGGTGCGGTTAGTGATTGAACGACATCATCTGATGCGGATTTAGCGTACACAAGACATTCCAGAAGAGAGTTGCTTGCCAATCGATTGGCGCCATGAAGCCCCGTAAACGAGGTTTCGCCTATGGCATAAAGCCCCGGAATATCGGTGCGGCCTTTTTCGTCTGTCACGACACCGCCACATGTGTAGTGAGCAGCAGGTACAACTGGAATTGGTTCTTTAGTGATGTCGATGCCTAGGCTTTTGCAACGTTTATAGATGGTTGGAAAATGAGACTTAATAAATTCTTTAGATTTGTGGCTGATATCTAAAAATAAGCAGTCACTACCTAGCCTTTTCATCTCGTGGTCTATGGCGCGAGCAACGATATCTCGCGGTGCTAATTCGCCTCGCTCATCGAAGTTATGCATGAACGGCTTGCCATCGGGCAGTAAAAGTTTTCCACCTTCACCACGTACGGCTTCTGTAATCAAAAATGATTTTGCTTGTGGGTGATAGAGGCAGGTAGGGTGGAACTGATTAAACTCCATGTTGCCGACACGGCAGCCAGCACGCCAAGCCATGGCGATACCATCACCCGTAGCGCCATCTGAATTACTTGTGTAAAGATAGGCTTTAGATGCTCCGCCTGTAGCTAACACAACGTGAGGAGCTTGAAATACCTCTACGTGTCCTGTTTCATCATTAAGAATGTAGGCGCCAACACAGCGGTTATGAGCTAAGCCTAGTTTCTTTCGTGTTATGAGATCAACCGCAATATGGTGTTCGAATAGATCGATATTTTCAGAGGCTTTGGCTTTCTCTATCAAAGTCTGTTGAAGCGCTTTTCCTGTTGCATCTGCAGAATGGATAATGCGGCGATGTGAATGTCCGCCTTCTTTGGTTAGATGGTAGTCGTCACTATCTTGGGTAAAAGGAACGCCTTGTTCAATCAGCCAGTCGATGCTCTCTCTACCGTGTTCGACGGTGAATTCTACAGCGTCTTTATGACTAAGGTGTCCGCCAGCTGACATGGTGTCTTCGATATGTGCTTGTGTGCTATCTTCAGTATCGAGTACTGCTGCGATGCCGCCTTGAGCTAGCCATGTGGAACCACTCTTCAGTTCTCTTTTACTAAGAACTGCAACACGCGCATTTTGAGCTAGGTGGAGGGCCATGCTGAGTCCAGCAGCGCCACTGCCAATAATTAAAGCGTCGTAGTGATAGTGTTGCGTCATGCTGTGCTCTTCTTAAATAGAGGGTTCTTGGCTTGAAAAAGTGAGTGCATATTTTAGTGGTAAGTTCGAGGATAAAACTAGCTAATTAGATGTGTTTCGTTTGAATTGCGTAACAATTTAGCATTTTTTTGGGGACTTAGGGAACTTAAGCAGTTTTGAATGCTCATAGAAGTGTTCCGGCACTCTGATGAGGTAATATGTTGTATTAGTTGAAAGTTATTGCTGCTTTAGCTTCTATATTTATAGAGATAGGTATTAAGGACAGTTTAAGGAATATTGAGTGTCGAGTGAAAGTCAGACAGCAGTCGATCAAAAGTTAGTCGAACGGGTAAAAGCGGGCGATAAGCGTGCTTTCGATCTTCTGGTTAAAAAATACCAACATAAAATTGTTGCATTGATTGGTCGTTATGTTTATGACCAACATGAAGCATTGGACGTGGCACAAGAAACTTTCATTAAGGCTTATAGAGCGATACCAAAATTTCGCGGAGATAGTGCTTTCTATACATGGCTATACAGAATTGCTATCAACACAGCCAAAAATCACCTTGTTGCTCGTGGTCGGCGTCCTGCTGATGTAGATGTTGACGATGCGCAGTTCTTTGAAGGTGATAATGCTTTGAAAGATATTGAGACACCGGAAAACAAATTGTACAAGGATGAGCTGGAAGCAGTGATTCGGAAAACTCTGAATAAACTTCCTGAAGACTTACGAGTGGCTTTAACACTCAGAGAGTTTGAAGGCATGAGTTATGAAGAGATAGCAGGGGTTATGGATTGCCCTGTTGGAACTGTGAGGTCACGTATCTTTAGAGCACGTGAAGCAATTGATAAAGAAATTATGCCGCTTTTAGCGAGCTGATCCTGCAAAGGTAAATTGAGGTAAATTCTATGGATGATCGATCTACAGAATCTGTTTCGGCATTGATGGATGGCGAAGTAGCAGACTTTGAGTTACGACGTACTCTTGATCGCATAGAGCAGGAGCCAGAATTGGCTGAGCAATGGCAGCGATATCATTTAGTTCGTTCAGTTATGAAAAATGAAGAAGCTGAATTGAGCGGCTTTGATATCAGTAGTCAGGTTATGCAGGCCCTAGAGGAAGAGCCTGATTTAGTAGTGGAGACAGCTGCAGTAGGCGTTAAGTCCGATGCTAAAGGTGGTTCTTTTTGGAAACCGCTCGCTAGCATGACCGCAGCGGCTTCTGTGACGGCAATGGTTATATTGGGTGCCCAAACATACAATCAGCCTGAGAATGATACGATTGCTGATAATCGTCCGAACTATATTCTTCCGGGCAATTCAGTTTCCGATGATCTGGTCAGAGCGCAGTTTGGTAACCGTTCGATGATCTCATCACAAGGGCAAGAGCCTGAAATTATTCGCTTATCTGAAGGTGTAGAGCGTTATGTGTCTCAGCATAAACATATGCTTTCACACCAAAAATCTGGTTGGGAAGCAACATGGCTGCCAGAAGGTTTTTCGGGTAAACGTAGAGATGTGATGGCGCATGCTGAAGTACAAATGTTCAGCAATGGGCGTCATTCATTTACCGTTTGTGTTGAAAAATATGGTCGTCAGTCCGTGCCTGAAGGTGCTGTTCAGTCAGACGGTATGGTTACTGTTGGTAAACGTATTGGCGATCAATTTGTCACAGTCGTTGGAGATGTTCCTCTAATGATTGCGGAACGTATCGCTGCTTCAGTAGAACGTAAATGATTGAAGAAAGCGGGAAAGTTGTAGAGGTCAATGAGCAAGGCGTATGGGTTGAAACCATGCGCCAGAGCGCTTGTGCTAGTTGTGCTGCTCGCAATGGTTGTGGCCAAAAACTGTTGGTGCAGGCAGGGCAAGAAAAACGTTTTATTTTTCGTGTTAATAATCCGACCTCTCTTCACGTAAAAACTGACGATAGCGTGCTTTTAGGTATAGAAGAGGGAGCGTTTATCAAAGCAACAGTATTTATGTATTTGTTGCCTTTGTTAGCGCTGTTCCTTGGGGCTGTAATAGGAGATTTTATCTGGGGGGATGAGCTAGTTGTGATCGCATCTGCCTTTATTTCTCTTGTTGCTGGGTTTGTTTTTGTTCGCTTTAGTAGTTCCGCTTTCTTTAGCTCCTGCCAATATCAACCTACGCTAATTAGAGTTATCTAACCTCGTTTTTTGATAGACATAGGTGTTTGTTTTATGAAATCTATATCAAAATTCATTATCGCAACTTTTTTCCTTATCGCTCTACCTGTTCAAGCTGCGAACTTGCCAGATTTTAAATCCTTGGTAAAAGAAGCATCGCCTGCTGTAGTGAACATCAGTACAGTTCAAAAAGATCCGCGACAGGGTCAACCACCCCCATTTCAGGGGCCAAATGGAGAAGAAATTCCGGAAATCTTTCGTCATTTCTTTCGCATGCCTGAATTTGATCAGGGTGAGCATCCACGTCGCAGAGCACCTCAATCTTTAGGGTCTGGTTTCATTATTTCTGAAGATGGTTACCTATTAACAAACCACCATGTGATTGCTGAGGCTGATCAGGTGATTGTTCGATTAGCAGACCGAAGGGAGTTGGAAGCTGAAGTCATCGGTTCTGATGAGCGCTCTGATGTTGCCCTTTTGAAAATTGACGCTGAAGATCTACCAACAGTTGAACTTGGAGAATCTAAAGCGCTTGATGTTGGTGAGTGGGTACTAGCGATAGGCTCTCCATTTGGTTTTGATCATAGTGTGACAGCGGGCATTGTCAGTGCCAAAGAGCGTGCATTAGCGGGTGATACTTATGTGCCGTTCATTCAAACCGATGTGGCCATTAATCCAGGTAATTCTGGAGGTCCGTTATTTAATCTGGAGGGTGAAGTTGTCGGGATTAATTCTCAGATTTACACCCGTTCCGGTGGTTTTATGGGACTGTCCTTTGCTATTCCTATTGATGTCGCAATGGATGTTGCTGATCAATTGAAAAAGCATGGTTATGTGACTCGCGGTTGGCTTGGGGTAATTATTCAAGAGGTCAATCGCGATCTTGCTGAATCATTCGGCTTAGATAAACCTGCAGGCGCATTAGTGGCCAAAGTATTACCAGATAGTCCTGCAGAAAAATTCGGCCTTTTAGAGGGCGATATTATACTTAAATTTGAAGGTGCTGATATTATTCGATCTTCAGACTTACCTCATCATGTGGGCCGTGTGAAACCCGGTAAGAAAGCTAAGGTTTCGATTATGCGTGCGGGTCGTCAAATGACTATTAAGGTCGAAATCGAGGCATTACCAACGCAGAATGAACTTGCTAAAACTAACGTTAGCAAGTCTAAAGAGGATAAAGGTAATCGCCTAAACATCCAGGTGGCTGAACTTGACCAAAAGCGCAAAGAAAAATGGCAGGTGAGTAAAGGTGTTGTTGTTCGTAAAGTTTTACAAGGGCCGGGTTCAGATGCAGGTCTGATGGTCGGCGATGTCATCACTATGCTGAATGGCGAACATATTGCTACTGTTTCTGACTTTAATCGAGTGTCTACAAATATAGCTTCTGGTAAGTCGGTTCCGATGCGGATTGTTCGGCGGGGAAGTCCGTTATTTATTCCATTACGAGTAACGGATTAAGTGGTATAAAATTCTAAGGGGGCTAAGGCCCCCTTTTTCGTAGCCCAGTTTAAGCAAATGCTGTAAACTTGCGCCTTTCCAGCGAGTATTAGAGTAGCGGTAGCCTGCACGTGAGCAACCTTAAAAATATCCGAAATTTTTCTATTATTGCCCATATCGACCACGGTAAGTCGACTTTGGCCGATCGTTTTATCCAAATGTGCGGTGGCTTAAGTGACCGTGAAATGGAAGCTCAGGTTCTTGATTCCATGGATTTGGAACGTGAGCGTGGTATTACCATCAAAGCGCAGAGTGTTACTCTGAACTATAAAGCGCAAGATGGTGAAACTTACCAGCTTAACTTTATCGATACACCGGGTCACGTAGATTTCTCCTATGAGGTTTCTCGTTCTTTAGCCGCTTGTGAAGGTGCGCTTTTGATCGTTGATGCTGCGCAGGGTGTAGAAGCTCAGTCAGTTGCTAACTGCTATACAGCAATCGAGCAAGGTTTAGAGGTTGTCCCAATTCTAAACAAAATGGACTTACCTCAGGCTGAACCTGAGCGGGTTCGTGTCGAGATTGAAGAAGTTATCGGTATTGATGCTACTGATGCAGTAGCGTGTTCTGCAAAAAGTGGAATGGGCGTGGAAGATGTTCTGGAGCAGTTAGTTAAGGAAATACCACCACCTGAAGGTGATGTTGATGCTCCGCTACAAGCTCTAATTATTGATTCTTGGTTTGATAATTACCTAGGCGTTGTCTCTTTGGTGCGTGTAACTCAAGGTACGCTGCGTAAGAAAGACAAAATTCTAGTTAAATCTACAGGTCAAAATTATCAGGCTGAATCAGTAGGTATTTTTACACCTAAGCAGAAAGAAACCGGTGTTTTGCACGCAGGTGAAGTAGGCTTCATTGTTGCGGGTGTTAAAGATATTCATGGTGCACCTGTAGGTGATACGCTAACCCATGTTAAAACTCCGGAAGTAGAGAGCCTTCCTGGTTTCCAGAAAGTACAACCTCAGGTTTACTCTGGTCTATTCCCTACCAGTTCTGATGATTATCAAGATTTTCGTGAGGCTTTGGATAAACTGACGTTGAATGATGCTTCGTTGTTCTTTGAGCCAGAAACATCAGATGCACTTGGTTTCGGTTTCCGTTGTGGCTTCTTGGGAATGCTGCACATGGAGATTATTCAAGAGCGTCTTGAGCGTGAATACAATCTTGATTTGATCACCACAGCTCCAACTGTAATTTATGAGTTGGAGATGAATAATGGTGATGTTATTCAAATTGATAGTCCATCAAAACTTCCAGATCCTGGCTCCATCAATGAGATGCGTGAGCCTATTGTTGAAGCTAATATCCTTGTTCCGCAAGATTATCTAGGGCAGGTTATCGGGCTTTGTGTTGAAAAACGTGGTATTCAAAAACAGATGAACTACGTAGGTAACCAAGTACAGATTACTTATGAACTACCGATGGCGGAAGTCGTTTTGGATTTCTTCGACCGTTTGAAGTCTGTAAGTCGTGGTTATGCTTCTCTTGAATATAATTTCGTACGCTTTGATCCAGCGAAATTGGTGCGTATGGATATTCTTATCAATGGTGATAAGGTCGATGCCTTGGCCGTTATTCTACATCGTGATAATGCTCAGTTCCGTGGCCGACAGCTATGTGAAAAGATGAAAGAGGTTATTCCTCGTCAGATGTTTGATGTGGCAATTCAGGCTGCTCTTGGAGGTAAGGTTATTGCTCGTACAACAGTTAAAGCGTTGCGCAAGAACGTAACAGCGAAGTGTTATGGTGGTGACGTAAGCCGTAAGAAGAAACTGCTACAGAAGCAAAAAGAAGGTAAGAAACGTATGAAGCAAGTGGGTAGTGTAGAGATCCCACAGGATGCGTTCCTTGCAGTACTTAAAGTTGATAGCTAATCATCAGGAAGGGCATTGTTAGATGGATTTTGATTTCGCAGTAGTACTGGTTGCGTTAACTTTCATCTCCGGCATCGTTTGGTTTTACGATCGTATCTCTTTGAAACCACAAAGGGACGAAAAGCTCAGAGCCGCTTCTGCTCAGGCGGGAGGAGAGTTGCCTGATGAAGCGATTGAACAGATCAACCGAGTATCGGGGTGGGTCGATACTGGTCGTTCTATGTTTCCAGTACTGTTCATAGTATTGGTATTAAGATCTTTCTTAGTAGAGCCTTTCCAGATTCCTTCAGGTTCAATGTTGCCTACGTTGAAAATTGGTGACTTTATCTTGGTGAATAAATTTCACTATGGGCTTCGTTTACCTGTTCTGAATACCAAATTTCTTGAGGTTAATGATCCTGAACGTGGTGATGTGATTGTATTTAAATTCCCCGAAAAGCCGACTATTAACTATATTAAGAGAGTAGTAGGTCTGCCTGGAGATGTGATTCGTTATCAAAATAAGAAATTGTTTATTAACGGAAAAGAGCAGCCCCAACAATTATTGGCACAGTTGCCGCCACAGAATCCACAGCGCTTGCTAATTAATGAAAATTTAGATGGTGTTGAACATCAAATGTATAGAGATGTTCGTAGACCTGCGCAGAATATGGAGTGGACTGTACCTGAAGGTCATTACTTTATGGTTGGAGATAACCGTGATAATAGTAATGACAGCCGTATGTGGGGGTTTGTGTCTGAGGACCTGCTTGTAGGTAAAGCATTTGCAGTTTGGATGCATTGGCCTACCTTTTTAAGTGTACCGTCATTTGGCGATGTTCGTGTAATTGAGTAATGGAGGCTCATATGAGATCTACTCTGAAGCACCAAGCAGGTGCATCGATGTTTTCTATTCTAATAGTTCTTATTGTTGCGGGCTTTTTGTTTTCTGTTGCATTCAAACTAATGCCAGCTTATATGGATCATAGAACTATAAGCTCCGTTCTTGTAGATGCGATGAATGACCCTGATGAACTTGCTAAAGGAGCAAGAGGTATAAGAATAGGGATGTCCAAGAAGCTTATTATTAATCAAGTGAAAATGCCCTCCGATGGTTTAAGAATTACTGAGGAAGAAGGGATAATTACTGCAACACTTGATTATGAAGTGCGTGTTCCAATGTTTGTTAACGTAGACGCGATTGTATCTTTTAATGAAGAATATGAAGCTGAAGCCCCTTGATTAAACCTGTATCTGATTTAGCCCGTCGTATAGGGCACCCATTTGCCGACGAATCCTTATTTGAGCTAGCGCTGACACATCGTAGTTGCGGTAAGAAGAATAATGAGCGCCTAGAGTTTCTAGGCGATTCTATTTTGAACTTCGTGATCGCAGATGATCTATTTGCAAGATTTCCTCAAGCCAAAGAAGGCGAGTTAAGTCGCTTACGTGCGCGCATGGTTAAAGGTGTTACCTTGTCTGAAGTAGCGCGCGAGCTAGGTTTAGGGGATTACCTGCGTTTAGGTAGCGGTGAACTCAAGAGTGGTGGTTTCCGCAGAGATTCAATTCTTGCTGATGCTGTTGAAGCAATCATAGGTGCGATCTACCTTGATTCTGATATGGAAACAGCGCGTGGTTTTATTCTTTCTTGGTTTAAGGCGCGTTTAGAAAAATTAGATCTGAATGAGACGCTGAAAGATTCTAAAACTCGTTTGCAGGAGTTTTTGCAATCGCGCCGTTTAGCTTTACCTACTTATGAGTTAATCAATGTAGAAGGCGAAGCGCATGATCAAACCTTTTATATTGATTGTACAGTGACTGGTTTAACTAAGCCTGCAAAAGGTATTGGTAGTAGTCGCCGTCAAGCTGAACAAGAAGCAGCAAAACATGCGCTGATAGAGCTGCAGGTGGAGAAATAGTTATGGCTGAAGATTTAATGCACCTGCTGGAGCCGCGTAACCCGGATCAAAAATGTGGCTTTGTAGCGATTGTTGGTCGTCCTAATGTAGGTAAATCAACATTGATGAACCATATATTAGGACAGAAATTGAGTATTACTTCACGTAAGCCTCAGACAACTCGTCATCAGATTATGGGGATCAAAACCGAAGATGATCTACAGATCGTTTATGTAGATACTCCGGGTTTACATAAAGATGACGGTAAAAAGGCTTTAAACCGTTATATGAACAAAGCAGCATCCGATGCATTACGTGATGTTGATGTCGTTGTTTTTATTGTTGATCGTACCGCTTGGACTGAAGAAGATCAGATGGTACTGGACAAGGTTAAGCATGCTCGTTGTCCAGTTATCTTAGCTGTAAACAAAGTCGATCAACTTAAAGACAAAACGGCCTTATTGCCTCAGATGCAGACGCATTCTGAGCGCATGGACTTTGCTGAAATGATTCCTCTATCAGCCAAAGATGGACATAACGTAGAGCAGCTCGAAGAGCTAATCGCTAAACATATTCCTGAAGGGATGCATCATTTTCCTGAGGACCAGCTAACCGATAAAAGTTCGCGCTTTATGGCTGCTGAGATGGTTCGTGAAAAGTTGATGCGTAACTTGGGCGATGAGATCCCTTACGGTACTACTGTAGAGATCGAAGAGTTTAAATATGCCAAAAACGGTGTTCTCCATGTGAGTGCTCTAATTCTTGTAGAGCGCGATGGCCAGAAGCGAATCGTTATCGGTGATAAAGGTTCACGTATCAAAACAATTGGTCGTGATGCTCGCATGGATATGGAGCGTATGTTTGATGCTAAAGTAATGCTTAACCTATGGGTAAAAGTTCGTCGCGGTTGGGCGGATGATGAAAGGGCATTACGTAGTTTGGGTTATGACAATACCTAATAGAGTATGAGTCATTCTGATCCTCAGGCGGCTTATGTCCTCCATAGCCGCCCTTATCGCGATACTAGCCTTATCGTTGATTTCTTCACTCTAGAACATGGTAAAGTCTCCGCTGTCGTTCAGGGTGCGCGTAGGCCCAAATCTAAATTACGTGCATCGGTACAGCCCTTTGTTCCCATTCAAGTTACTTGGCGCGGACGTAACGACCTCAAAACATTGACTCAAGCCGAACCTGTTGCTGCTATGCTGTTCTTGAATGGCGATGCTCTGCTTTGTGGTCTTTATGTCAATGAGTTGTTAGAGCGCTTGTTGCAGCCATTTGATAGTCTCCCGAAGCTCTACGTTTATTATCAGTATGTTTTAAATGAGTTAGTATCTGGAGAAGATATAGAGGGGGCACTGCGTACCTTTGAGCATCGTTTGCTTGATGAACTTGGGGTCTTGCCAGAGCTAGAGCAAGATTCTGCAGATTTAGTTTATTGTTTTAACCCTGAGCAAGGCTTTGTTCCTGTTGGTGCAGTAACAGATAAAAATAAGGCGTCTTGTTTTTATGGTTGGCAGTTGTCAGCGATTGCTGTCGATGATTATTCAGATATTCAAGTTCGAAGAGCCGCTAAGCGGTTGATGCGGAATTTAATTGATCGTGCTTTAGGGCATAAGCCCTTGCGTAGCCGAGAGCTATTTCAAAAAATGTGAGGAAAGTGGTGTGATTGAACCATCCCGTTTGTTATTAGGGGTCAATATTGACCATGTAGCTACGATTCGCCAAGCGCGTGGTACACGCTACCCAGATACTGTTCAGGCTGCTGCGCTAGCGGAAGAGGCTGGTGCAGATGGCATTACTATTCATCTGCGAGAAGATCGCCGCCATATTCAAGATCGTGATGTTTATTTGCTCAAAGAGACATTGCAGACACGTATGAACTTTGAGATGGCTGTTACTGAAGAGATGATTGGCATTGCTGAAGATGTAAAGCCTGCTCATTGTTGTTTGGTTCCAGAGAAGCGCGAAGAGTTGACGACCGAAGGTGGATTGGATGTTGCTGGTCAAGAAGAGCGGGTGAAAGAAGCCTGCGATCGATTAGCTGCGGTAGGTATCGAGGTGTCTCTATTTATTGATCCGGAGCCAGCACAGATTGATGCAACTATTCGTTGTGGTGCTCCGGTGATTGAATTGCATACAGGTGCCTACGCAGAAGCTGAATCTTCTGCAGAACAGGCCGAAGAACTGAAACGTATCCGTGAAGCGGCTGCCTATGCTTACCAAAAAGGCCTGATTGTAAACGCCGGCCATGGTTTACATTATCATAATGTTGAGCAGATCGCTGAAATTCCTGAGATGAATGAGCTTAATATTGGCCACGGTATTATTGCGCGTGCTTTATTTGTTGGTTTAAAAGAAGCGGTATCTGAAATTAAGCAACAGATGCTTCAGGCTCAAGCGCGAATTCAACCGCAAAGAGATGCATTGAAGCGATGATTCGAGGTATCGGGACCGATATTCTTCAGATCAGCCGTATGGAGCAGGCTTTGGAAAGAACGCCTGCCTTGCCGCAACGTATCTTATCGACTGCCGAATATGAACAGTACCTCAAGGTATCTAATCCTCCTCTGTTTCTAGCCAAACGTTTTTCTGCCAAAGAAGCGGTGTCTAAAGCTTTAGGCACAGGTATTGGGAGAGGTGTTAGTTGGAAGCATATTGAAATTACCAAAGATATGAATGGTCGTCCCGAAGTGAGCCTGTCAGAAGGTGCAGCAGAGCGTGCCGAAAGGCTGGAAATTACATCGATGCATCTAAGTTACAGTGACGAGAAAGATTACATCGTTGCGTTTGTTATTGCCGAGGGTGAAAGAGTTCTATGACTAGGGTTTGTGTAGTTACAGGTGGTTCTGTTGGTATAGGTCGAGCTGTCGTTGAACGTTTATTAGATGACGGTTACAAAGTTTATAACTTAGACCTAAATGAATCTGAGGGCGGCGAATTTATTCAATGTGATATGACTGATTCTGCTCAGGTGACACAAGCTATCGATCGAGTCATCAAGGAATCTGGCAGAATTGATGGTGTAGTATCCAATGCCGGAGTGCATTTCTCAGCAACTATAGAAGACACTTTAGAAGCGGACTTTGATCGAGTGATGGCTATTAATGTCAAAGGTGCTTATTTCCTTTTACAGTCTGTGCTTCCTCAAATGCGAGAGCAGGGAGCTGGCTCAATTGTATTATTAGGCTCTGATCAGTCAGTCGTAGCTAAAAGAAACTCTTTTGCTTATAACATGAGTAAAGCTGCTTTAGCTTCCATGGCTAAAACCACAGCATTAGATTATGCATCTTTTGGTATTCGAGCTAATGCTGTTTGCCCGGGAACGATAGAAACACCGCTTTACCACAATGCGATTGACCGCTATTGTGAAAGGAGTGGAAGTGAAAAAAGTGTTATACATCAAGAAGAAGCAGCTTTGCAGCCACTAGGGCGCATAGGTCAGCCTGAAGAAGTTGCTGCACTCGTTGCATTGTTGATTGGTGATGATGCTCGGTTTATTACCGGTAGTTTGCAGTTAATTGATGGTGGATATACAACCCAGTAATTGAGCTGTAGAAGTAAAACTTGCGATCTAAAGGCGGTATATGAGTAGAGTGATAGACCCGCATGTGCACCTGTTTAATCTTGAAGATGGAGATTACCATTGGTTGCAAGAAGGGCATACGCCTGAATGGTCTGATAAAAATAAAATTAGACGCAGTTATAACGAAAGCGATTTAAGTCGATCCGGCTCAGCAGATATTGTTGGTTTTGTTCATATAGAGGCCGGTTTTGATAATTCTTCACCGTGGCGAGAACTGGAGTGGCTGGAATGTCATTGTGAGTTACCTTTCCGATCCATAGCTTATCTAGACCTGACATCAGACAGTTTTGGCGAGCATCTTGAACAACTTAAAGGGTTCACGTCCTTAGTTGGTGTGAGGTATATCTTAGATAATGCCGCTCAAGAAGTGTTGTCCGATCCGAATGTACTTAAGCGTCTTGAAATGCTATCTGATAATCAGCTGATTTTTGAGGCTCAACTATCTTTGCCAGATCAAGGCGCGTCCTGCGCACTTGCTGAGGTAATGCAGCAGTTACCCAATTTGAAAGTTGTACTTAATCATTGTGGTTCTCCTTTACAACTAAATGAACAGTGGATGCACTCGATTACTCGGCTTGCTCATCATCCTGAGTGTTATATCAAGTGCTCTGGTTGGGAGATGTTCAATCGTGATTGGAGTGCGGAACAAGCTAAACCCATTATAAGCTTTGCCATTAGGCAATTCGGGCTTACTCGTGTGATGTTAGCGAGTAACTTCCCTGTTTCTGAATTGACTTGTACCTATGCTGAAGTGTGGCAAAGGTATCTCAAAGAGATGAAGTGGAAGGGGTTTGAAAAGGATATGCTGATATTTGAAAATGCGAAGCGTATCTATCAGTTAGATATTGATTAATATGATGACAAAATTAAAAAGGGCGCTAAATATAGCGCCCTTTTTGTATTGAATGGGAAATTACTTCACTTCAATACGCGGAGAGCGCATTACTACTTCATCATTCAATTCGATACCAATGCCAGGCTCTTCTGATACTTGGAAGAAACCATCTACAGGCTGCGGGTCCTGAATGCAAAGCTCGCGGTTCCACCGCTTAATCGCATAGGTATGATGTTCATGGATTAAGAAGTTTGGAATAGCCGTTTCTAAATGTAGAGATGCGGCTGTTGCTACAGGGCCACCACAAACGTGTGCTTGAATACGTACGTCATATACATCCGCGTAATCACATACTTTCTTGGTTTCGGTAAAGCCGCCGCAAAGGCCAATGTCTGGTTGCAGGACATCTAGACTTTGATCTTCAAGATACGGGCGAACACCCCAACGGTTATACAAACGTTCGCCACCGGCAATAGGAACATTTACTTTGTCGGCTACGCGTTTATGCAGCTCCGAGTTTAGGTAATTCACCGGCTCTTCGAAGTACATGCAGCGTGCTTCTTCGACCAACTCACCTAGTTGAATTGCTGTTGATGCGCCAGGAAGGCTATGGCATTCGAAGATGATATCGCCATCATCTCCCATCGTTTCGCGGATAGCCATTAGTCGGTCGCGGAACATCTTCATCTCTTTATTAGTAAAGAGTTTGGTGCGGTCGAAGAAGGTTTCACCTTTCTCGTTGTACATGATCGGATCGACTTTTACAGCGTCGTAACCTTCTGCTAGAGCTTTTTCAGTCGCTTTTGCATAATCTTCAGGGTCAGTTAGGGCTTTAAATTCTGAATCCCAATCAAATTGAAGCTGGCTGGCATAAGTGCGCAGCTTATCGTTCACTTTACCGCCAAGCAATTGGTAAACAGGAAGGCCCAAAGCTTTACCTTTAATATCCCACAGCGCTGTATCTATAGCACTCATTGCAGCGTAGATGATAGGACCGCCGCCTAGTCCCCAAAAACTACCGCGTAGCATTAAGTTCCAAAGGTCTTCAGTTTGGAACGGGTCACGACCAAGAAGCATCTCTTCTGCAAATTCTTTAATCATATGAGCTGCGGCGCTGTGCCCCAGATCGTACGCTAAGCCAGCTTCACCTACACCGCTGATGCCTTCATCTGTGTGTACGCGAACAAATACCGGATTCCAAACAGGACGATCCGGACAGTGGATATCAAAAATTTCAACGCGATTTATTTTCATGAATCAGCCTTATTATTCGGTAATTTTCAGATTATTGCGCAAAGCTCGGGTCGAGTCGGTAGGCTTTGCGAAGCATTGCTGGCCATGATTTTTGACCACCAGTGGTTCCTGAGTGAACGACATTTGCCTGTTTAGATATGCCTTCAACGATTTCTGGAGCCACTTCTATAGCATCTTGACCAGTTGATTGAATTAATAATTGAATTTCACAAGCACGTTGTAGGTCATACATACGCATAAATGCATCACCGACGGTTGGACCAACGGTGAGAGCGCCATGGTTTGGAAGTAAAAGGTGATTGTTATTACCTAAATCTTCTTTCAAGCGCGCCTTCTCATCCTGGTTTACTGCTAGGCCTTCATACTGGTGATAGCCTAACGAAGCCAATTGGAAACAGGAATATTGGCTAAGGGGTAATAAGCCGCATTTCAGGGAAGCTACCGCAATAGATTCTTTTGTATGCAAGTGAAGAACACAGTGTGCATCACTCCGAACAGAGTGAACGGCGCTGTGAATAGTAAAACCTGCAGGATTAATTTTGAAAGGAGTATCGTCGAGAATATTTCCTTCAAGATCAACCTTAACCAAGTTTGATGCTGTAACTTCGTCAAATGTCAGGCCAAATGCATTTACCAGATAGTGATTTGTACCAGGTACTTTTGCTGAAATATGAGTGTATATCAGATCACCCCAGCCTAAATCTTCCACTAGTCTATAACAGGCAGCTAGATCTACCCGTACTTGCCATTCCTCTGGGGAAACCTTGTTTTTGAGATCGAGTTGTGGAAGCTCCAACATATTAAATCCTCTGGCTTAATTACATGTGCCTTTGAAGAGCAGTGGCTATTGAGCGAATTATACAGGGAGCGGTGATATATAGAATATGATGCTCAATGAAATGATTATTCACTAATAAGAATTATTTGCATTTAAGGCGTTAATGGATAATAATGATTCCTATTACTGATAAGGAGAGTTGTTATGAATAGCCCTGTTAATAAATCCGTATTGGAATTTCCAGTTATTGCTTTTGTTGGTGCAGTTGCTCTTGGATTTATGTTTCTTCCATTTGTTGGTTAAAATCTACCTTTAGCTAAACGACTAAATTCTAGTTTGGTTGTTGTGAGCTAGCTAAAGCTCTTCCTTTTAGATTGATCTACTTTGTTCTGTGCTTACAGCTCTAACTAAAGCTGATAGAGAAAAGTTTCCCTCACCAAGTAGCATGATTGCTTGGCTTCCACCTAGGCATAGCATTGCCCATTCGTATCCGCCGTCGCTTCCATAAAATCCTTGGGGAAAGTGAAAGTATATTGCGACGCCCATAATCAGTGTGAGGAGAAGCCCAGCAACTCTGCTTGCTAGACCTAACACAAGGCACCATCCCGCTATTAATTCGATAGATGCTGTAATTAGAGCAAGCCAAAAGGCTTGTGTAGTATCTAGGAAAGGAAATAGGTCACCAATAATTGCTGCAAATGGGATGATTGCTTGGGAGAAATAGGTAGGCCAGTTATCTAGCTCCCATAGAAGCCAAATGCTCTCCAAACCAAATTTATCGCAAGCATGCACAATAAAAATTGAGCCAAGGGTAAGCCTTAATCCCAGAAGGGCTAAATCCATTTGCATATCGATCTCACAATCTTAACTGATAAGGGAATAGATAATGATTCTCATCATTGTTTTTTTCAAGGGTTAGTTTAAAATATCATACTTTGTGCATATAACCTGATGTTGGGGTGTCTGAGTGAGGACTTTTTTGCTGGTGTTGCTGGGCTGTTTGTCTGGGGCTGCTTTTGCCGCTGAGGCCGAAGAAACATCTGATGTAGTAGATCGTCTGATCAATACGACAGATCTGGGTAAAAATTTGCAAACCCTGGATGATTATTACTCGCAGATTAACCAGAAGTTAAATAAGCAAGTGAAGAATCGGCATCGAGACCCCTTTGAAAGGTTGGTGCGGCCAGAGCTTAAGGTAGAGCAGAAGGCTACAAAGCCAAGATTTATTCCACGCCAGAAAACGGCAGAGTCGCTAGGGGCTTCAAGCATTTTAAATAAGACTCTTGCAGGGCAAAGGGAGCAAGATCAAGGGCTGCTCCCTGTTATGCAATTTCGTGGATTTATCAAATCAGATGAAGAGAAGGCGGGGCTTTTGGAGATCGAAGGGCAAGGAACCTTCGTTGTTCATGAAGGAGACAAGGTAGGGTTGCAGCAATTAGGTGGCGATATGGTAATCCGTGTTGTAGAGATTAATGCTCTGAACTTGATTGTTGAATTTGGAAGTCTGGGTGAAAAGGTAGTAGTGCAGTGAAACGGTTTTATAGTGTTTTCCTAGTTATCACTTCTTTGCTGGTGGGTAGCGCTCAGGCGGGATCTCGAATTGAATTTGTTGAATTTAAGGATGCTGAAATACGCGACGCTGCTCGTATTCTGTCCTCAATGACGGGGGCGAATATTGCGGTCACTAAAGAGGCGAGCTCGGAAAAGGTCACGCTGTTGCTGCAACAAACTGAGTTGAAGCACGCCGTGGAAATGTTATCCCGAGTTGCTGGATTGTGGTATCGCTATAGTAAGCCTGGTAACAGTTATATCATTATGACCGAAAAACAGTATCAGGATGATATTGTGGTATATCGGGATGATGTGATCAAAACATTCACGCTTCGCCATCAAAACGTAAATACCACTGCGGTAACTATCCAAAGTTTATTTGGAGACCGTGTCTATCTCTCGTTGCAGCAGGGTAATGATGATTTTAAGGGATTGGATCTTGAGGTTGGCGATACCAATGAGGCTACAACCATCAATAATAACTCATCTGACTCAGATGAAATTAAGATTCAGGAGTTGGATCGTGAAGAGTTTGATGAGCCTGAAGAAGTTAGTGCTGATAAGTCCCTTTCAAAAGGTGCTCTTCGTCAATTGGGGGGGGCTGAAGCTGTATCTGAAGATTCTGCAAATAAGCTTTTAGGTGCCAAAACTCCTATCTATATTGCAACTAATAAAATTCATAACCTGCTTCATGTGCGTACCAGCGATGAAAATGCTTTGGCAGAAATTGCTCGCTTAATAAAAGAGAGTGATAAGCCTACACCTCAAGTTCTGCTTGAAATGAAGATTGTTAAAATTGATGTGAGTGAGGGGTATGAGCAGGATTTTGATCTTAGTTTTAATGATGCGTTGAATGCGAGCGGTAATTTTGTTGCGACAGGCAGTCAGACTCCGAACGGGCATGATTGGGCTAATGGTGTATTTGAAGTAAATAATACAGGCGTTAACGAGGTGGCTAATACCTTCTCGCAGATTCTCGGTAAAAAGAGTACTGGTCTGGGTTTTAATGCCGTTGATGGTGGTTTCTATGAATTCTTTAGTAACTATGTCACAGCGAAAGTTGCGTTATTAGAAAAAAATGATCAGGCGGAGGTTGTAGCTAAGCCGGTAATGTTGGCTTCTAACAATCGTCCAGCTCGTTTGTTTATTGGCTCTGAGCAGGTTGTGCCTGTTGGATTGGAGTCGGATACAGAGTTCTCGTCGGCTAATAATAACGGAGATAGATCTTCTACGACTACGACTACATTAGAGACTGAGCGGCGAAAAATAGGTAATACTTTGATTTTGCTGCCAAGTGTAAATGCTGATCGGACAGTGACAATTGATATCTTTCAGGACTCTTCCAGTATTGAAAAAAATGGTATGAACTTTCCCTTCTTTAATAGTAATACCAATCAACTAGAGTCGGTGCTTTTAGATTCGGTGCAAGAGTCCAATGTAAAGACGGTCGTGGTTGCTAAAGATGGTAAAACCATAGCGCTGGGTGGAATGATAAAAAGTGAAACATCTGATTTTGAAACAGTTGTTCCATTGCTTGGCGAAGTTCCTCTAATTGGTGAAATGTTTCGATCTAAAGAGGAAAGGAATGAAAAATCACAGTACGTGATGTTAATTACTCCTCATGTGCTAATGAATCCAGAAGAGTCTGAAGAGAAGAGTCGTAAAGTAAAAGAGTTTGCCTATGAGGTTGATGTACAGTCTTTAGTGCAAAACAAAAAGCGGTACTCAGTTGCTGATTATATTCGCTTAACGCGTTACGCAGCGCAGATTGGTCGAGGTGATGATGCTGAAAAGCCAAAGGGATTGGTCGATGTACCAGTAACCTTGTCACCTCTATCATTTATTTTCTCTGATTCTTCCTTGAGTGTTTGGCCTGTGGGGAGTTGGCAGCAAAATGGTTTGCATATCACTTTGCTTAAAGCGCGTAACCATCTTGATAGGTCTAGATCCATTGATCTGACTGAATTACCTGGTAATTGGTTGGCTTCTGCTGCAGGTCAAGAGCGGCTAGCAGCTTTTGGGCAGGCTGGTGATGAAGGGGATTTGTATCTGTTATCTAGAATGCCTTTCAACCAAGTTGTTGCTGAAGTAAATAGTAAAGGGAAGCAATGATGGCTGTTTTAACTAAATCTCTAGCGTTTGCTTGTGTGCTTATTCTATCGGGCTGTACGCTGAATCAAACGGTTCAGTCTCATACCGCCTTTGAGGTAGGTGCTTCTATCAAGCCTGCTTCTGCAATTTCTCTATACGTATATCCACATACTGAGCCTGTTAGTGGTGAAGATCAGTCAGGCTACTTTGTTGAGTTTGATTTGGCTGATAAATCGGACATTCCAACCATTAAATATCAAGACTGATTTACTTAAATGTAAAAAACGTAAATTAAGCACTTGACATATATGATGGCAATAATGATAATGATTCGCACTTAGATTGATTGGAAATCAAAGCACGGAAGCTTACTTATAAACTCAACTTTAAGATTGAGTGAAAAATATAAAGGTAGTGTTGTGAATCAAGTGCAAACTCAAACGGGTAGTAACCAAGCTGAGCAATTGGCAAAGCTTGAGCAGCATAAAGAAGTGTTGGGTCAGTTATTTGAACTCTACACGGATCTATTTAGTCACGACGGCTATGGAGATATTGGTGTAGAAATCAAAATTCTACGTCGTGGTCAAAAGGAAGTGATTCTGCATTGTGGTAAACAGTACCGTTACGTACTGGATTGCGACAGTGCTTTGGCGAATGAATCGCCAATTAAAGCTTTATTGAAAAGAGATCTTCTTTCTTCGTGAGTCTCTTTTTAATTTTTGCCTGAGAGATCAGGTATGCAGTTTAGCTGCAGTAGGAGTAAAAGGAATTGCTCTGAAATGGTGCAAGGCGGGTGGCCTTAGTTTCGCGGTAGAAGCAGCGCCAAGGGAAGCGTTCTAAATCGGACTGGGTGAGATGCCGTAGCTCTCTGGGGGAGAGTCAGCTCTTACGTCAAACAGTCTTAACCCAAAATCGTTTTAGAAACTGGAAGTTATAAAAATGTTGAAATCTCTAATGGAAAAGCGCGAAGCGCTAATGGCTCGTTTTGCAAAAGTTGAAGAATCTCAGATTCAGGATGCCGAGCTTCGTTCTAAATTCCGTTCACTAAAAGCTAAGCAGGGCGGTTTTACACTGCTTGAGCTACTAGTTGTTGTTGCTATTCTTGCTGCTATCGCGGGTACTGCGACTATCGCGCTACAAGATACAGACGCGCGTGCATCTGCTGCAGCTCACGTTGCGATGATGGATGAGCTGAACAAAGGTATTCGTACTTTCCGTGTACTCAATAAAAATGCCCTACCAAGTGGCTATGATTCTTTGATTGAAACTACATCAAACGACACTACTTTTGCTGGAGCTGCAGTATTGTCAGTGGCGGCTGTTGAAGATATTGCCTTGACTGTTCTTCCGGATGGTGCGGCAGAAATCATGGAAGCTGGTGGTATTGCAAGTCTTCAATATGTGCATGCAGATGCTGCGTCTGATCCAGCTGATGCGGGAGATTGTTCAGATATTGAAGGTCTGATTGCTTCCCGTGGTAATGCGGTTGTGGCAGGTAATATTTTCTTATCTCCTGATGCAAATGGCTGTGGTTACACTTGGTCAAACGAAGACGGTGATGGCGCAACTGCAGGTTTCCAGGTAAACGGTGCTCCTCAAGTTGCATTGTGGGGTGGTGGATATGAGCGAGTTATGGGTGAAGCAGGTCGTTCTATGGATGCACAGATCGCATTCGCTGCGGGCGCTATAACCGTAACTCTTGATGCCGATGCCGATACTCCAGATCCTGCTGCGCTGATGGCGGTGGGTCTTGGTCCGTCATCTACATTGTTTAATGCGAATGACTTAGGTGGTATGACGTCAGTACCTGTTTACCGTCACGTATCGGAAACTGAATACAACCGTTTTATCGCTTTATTTAATATTGGTACCTTGGATGGTGCAGCAGCAATCGTACCGGGAGATCAAGTTTCTCTAACGGCTATTGTTGATGGTGCTGGTGATACTAAAGAAGAAGAACTGGGTGAGTGGGACGGTACTCGTAACACTATCTAATCTGGTTTGACCGGTTAGTTAACCCATAAGCCGGTCAGGTCAGCCTGACCGGCTTTTTAGTATTAATTCTAAGGTTTGGGTATGCGTTTTTATTTTTTGTTCTTCATTTTTTGTTCTTTTCAGCTGAATGCTGAGCCATCTCAGGGGCAGCAGCGCGATGTTTATCGTAGTGTTGAGCTGACACCGTTTGTTAATGCTAATTATGTTTCGCAAGCCATGGCGGATAAAAAACAGCGCTTAATGATTCAGCCTGAACCTATCCAGTTTCAGGCACGGCTTATGTCTAAGCCAAAAACGGGTCAGTTTTCTCTAGCTTACGATGCTTTGCAATTATGGCAGGGAGAAGATGAGCTGCCACTTATAGATCATAGTGCATTTGTCGGTTTGAAAGATGGTCCTGTATTAGGTGTTTATGTGACGCATGAAGCGGCCAAAATGCTGCAGCTGCTAGATTTGGATACCCCTGCAAAGTTCTATGCCATGCATATCTATAACTACTCCAATGGGCCGCGATTAGTCATTGTTGCAGCAGAAAATATAGTAGATAAGTAATTCAGTCTAACTGTTGAGAATGCGTTTGATGTCAGTGTTGCAAAAGTTTTTAAAGCGAAAATCTCCTAGCGACGATGATGATTATCTAAATGAGTTGCCTCTAGATGAGCATGATTTAGTTAATCCTTTTGAACCAGGCGTCACGGATCGAAAAGGTGTTTCTGATGAGGCTTCATATTTATTAACGACGAATGATAATGCTTCTGGTCATAGTAAGATTGTAGATCCTGAGCTTGTTGCAGCAGAGCAAAAAGAAAGTCGCATTAAATCCCTTATAAGTGGGATTCGTTTACCTACTCCTGGCGCTAGTTATAATCTTTTAGCCTTTCAGGCTGGCAGTTTTGGATTACGTGGTGTTTTAATTCGTAATGCTCGTCATGGGGCATTACTTGGCCCAGCAGCAGAATCTAATAATGTCGATTTTACCCGTGCCATAGCAGAAGTCGTTGAACAGCTTAAACAGCATCATAAGCGACTTCCCAAGCAAGCTATCTTAGTTACCCCTAGTGTTATTTCCTCAATTGTTGAACTTCCTGTTAGTCCATTGCGCCCTCGTTCTGATGATGAAATGCGCGAGCTTATTCGTTGGGAGCTGGAAGGAACCTTAACTCAGCAAAATAAGCACTGGTTAATCGGATCAATGCTGGTAGAGCGAGGTTATTTAACAGCTTCCCAGCGAGATGAGTTAGTAGAAGAACTTCAAATTAGGCAAAGTCAGGGTGGGCAGGATGGTCTCCTTCGCTTTGGCGATTTGGCCGTGCAACTCAATTACATTACCCATGAGCAATTAGAAGAGTGTTTTGTCCTGCAAGGTAAGCTTATCGCAGTTGATGATGATCTAGCTTATGGTTGGCAGGCTGAAGAGCCACAGTTTACGCAAGGTTTAAGCGATGAAGCGCTGTTAAGCAAAGACGATGATGGCGATAGCGCTCATAAATGGTTAGTGAGTGGTATGAGCAAGTCCGTTCGTCGTCGTTGGGTTGGAGCCTTTAACCTTAATGGGATTAAGTTGCAGGCTTTTTATCCTGCTGTAGGTAGTAGTTTTGCGATGATTACTCAGCGTTGCAACGATCCCCAGCAAGCTTTATTGGAAATTCATCAAGAACAGCTGGCGTTTATAACTGGTGGCCCAAGTGCGGTAAATGAAATTCGTGTAGAAGAGCGTCAATATGGTGAGGTGCGTCAGGATGAAATTCAGCGTTTATTGGGTGTTCTTCCAGCTGATCTACATAAACTCTATGTCAATTTTCAGGGTAAAGAGAAAGATGAAATTCTTTTTGCTTTATCCAATAGCACAGCCTTAGACGTAGAAACCTTAAATTTTGAAGGTTTGGATATTCCGAAGCCTGAGCATTTATATAATGAGGCTCTTTTAGGTCTAGCTGGCGCTGCAGAGCACTTTTTAAATCATGTTGCAAAAGCGAGATTAAGTTGGATTCCAGCAAGAGATGCCGAAGTCTCTTTCTTAAAAACGTTACTATCACCGAAAGTTCTCAAAATATCAGCTGCTGTAGCTATAGCTCTTTTGATGGCCGGTTTTCTAGGTTGGATGCACTGGAATATGTGGCAGCACCAAGAGCGCTTAGTACAGTTGAATGAACGTTTTGAAACGGATAGTAAACTTAAACAGCAATTTGCTGGCATCGTTTCAGAGCAGGGGCTGCTAAAGCAAAAAATTCTAGAAGCTACAGATGAAGTGGCTTTGAATGCAGAGTTGTTAATTCTTTTGGGGAAAGATCTGCCTAGAGATAAAAGCCTGATCAATATTCTTTTGAAGTCACTTATTTTAGTGACTCCTGAAGGCGTCAGTATCCAAAGTATTGCTCAGTCTGAAGGTTTGTTAATGATTGCTGCCTTGGCTCATCGAGATACACAAGGGCAGGAATTTGTCAGTGCGCTAAATAAAGTAATGGTTCCTCTTGAATATCAAGTTTTTAGTTCTGATGTTTCTCAGAATGAGGAATCAGGTGAGAGTGACTATGCGCCTTATCAAGTGAATATTACTCTGCGTCAGAAAGTAAGTGCTTATGAAGTGGAGGATAAGAAATGAATTGGTTGAAGGAAAAGTACCTCAATCTATCCAGTAAAGAGCGAAAACAAGTTCTTGTGCTGGTCATATTCTCTCTGCTGGCTGGGTATTTGTTTTATGCGGCTCAAACCTGGCAGGAGATGTTTCATACGGAAAAAATGGCGAACCGAAAAGCTGATCGGATAGAAAAGCGTATAGGAGAGTTTAAGGCTCCAGAATTGGAAGAGGGGATCAGTGAACAGGTTTTATCTAAGTTAGAGGAGCAGCTTCAAAAACAGGAAGCATCTCTAAAAGGTTATGCCAACTCATTAATGCCGATTGGAGATGCAACGGCCCGTGAAGCGCTTAAATTAGAACTTACCCAACTGGCATATGCCAATCAACTTCGGGTGGCTCGAATGAAAGCGAGTGAGCTTAAACCTAGTGTCAATGTTACTCAATTGGCTGGTGAGCAGCTACGAAATTACTTGCAAGAACGCCCTGTATTCAAGCTGGTTTTAAGTGGACAGTTTTTAAATTTAGTTGGTTTTGTCGATGGGCTTAATCAATTGAAATATCAAGTCTATGTGAGTGATCTCAATGTTGAATTGCTCAATGATCAAAACAGTTTGTTGAAAGTTGAACTGGAATTGAGGATTTAAGGCGTTTTATGAGCAGTCTTAAGCAAATTCAACGGTTAATGGATGACTGTGTCAGCCTTGAAGCATCCGACCTTCATATCTCTGTGGGCCTTCCTGCAACCTATCGGATTCATGGGCGAATTACGCGTAATGATGAAGAGCCGTATTCATCAGAATTAGTGGATGAGATGGCTTATGCATTGATGAGCGATTCCCAGCGCGAGCAATTTCACAACGATCAAACATTAGATATGGGTTGTAGTACAGAGGCTGGGCATCGTTTTAGGGTGAACGCCTACCGAGAGCAAGGTAATACCGCTTTAGCTATTCGTTTTTTGGATGGTGGTCTGAAAACAACCCGAGAGCTTGGTTTACCTCCACAAATGGATTATCTGGCTGAGTTAAAAAGTGGTTTAGTACTTGTTTGTGGTGCGACTGGTTCGGGCAAATCAACGACCCTGACAGCTATTCTAAACAGCATCAATGAGAATCAAGCTAAGCATATTCTAACTGTAGAAGATCCGGTGGAGTTTGTTCACCAAAATAAGCAATCTATTGTCCACCAGCGTGAGCTTTATACGGATGTACCTGACTTTGCCAGCGCTGTTAAAGCAGCGCTGCGAGAAGATCCAGATGTCATCATGGTCGGCGAGATGCGAGACCTTGAAACTATGCGAACAGCGCTAACAGCTGCTGAAACTGGCCATCTAGTATTTTCAACATTGCATACTAATGATGCGGTTGGGGTTGTCGAACGTTTAATTGGTAGTTTTCCTGGTAATGAGCAAGGCGTCGCGCGTCAACGTATAGCCCAAGCTTTAAAAGCTGTAGTAGCTCAAAATTTAGTGCCTACCGCTAATGGCAAAGGCCGTGCGGTTGTTGCGGAAATCCTGATGGTAAATACTGCAGTAGCCAACCTTATTGAATCGGCCAAATCAAAGCAGATTTATTCTGTGATGGAGAGTAGTACTCGGCAGGGGATGCAGACTTTAGATCAGGCACTTGCGCGCTTGGTTTCGGCTAAGAAAATTACTCTCGAATCGGGCCGGAGCTTATGTAGAGATATCGGCTCGTTTGAACGTATGTTGGGTGGTCAATAATGGCCGCACAAGAAAACAGTTTACTTAATGCCGGTACTCAGGCGGGTTTAATCGACCCGATAATGCTACCGGAACTTAAAAGCAGTGCCCGTCGATCAGGGACCGACTTGATCGAGTTGTTGTGCAGAACAAGTCGTTATCCAAAAGCGGCACTTTATCAGGCTTTAGCCGATAGCCGTTCATTACCCTTTCTGGATCGCGAAGCGATCAATATAGATACGAACTTACTCAATCCATTTAACGCTGAAACATTGCTTCGACGCATGTTTGCTCCGGTTAAATACCAAGGTGAGCTATTTGTTCTGTTGTCTGACCCTGATGACCGTATGGGGTTGGATACAGTTCAGCGGATTTTGGGTAAGCGTGCTACACCAGCGTTAGCTGATCCAATGTTAATCGAATCCATTATTCGTAAGCATTTTAATGTTTATGAAATGAGTGCTAATGCCGTCACAATTATTGATGACATTATGAAGGAAGCGTACATTCGATCCGCTACAGATCTTCATTTTGAGCCTCAAGAGACAGGTATGCTTTTGCGTATGCGTGTTGATGGCAAGATGCAAAGTTATGAAAGACCAATTAGTAAAGAGCTTTCTGAATCGCTAATGTCTCGTATTAAGGTGCTAGCGGGTTTAGATATTGCTGAGCAGAACATGGCTCAAGATGGTGGGTTCAGTTATAAAATTCAGGATTGGTTTGAGGTTGATGAGGTTGAACTTCGTGTAGCAACAATCCCTAGCCGTTGGGGTGAAAAGGCGACCTTAAGGGTTTTAGGTCAAAGTACGGCAGGCCAAACTTTATCTGATTTAGGTATGCCTGATCATATCCTCACTTCGATGAAGCAGGCTTTAGCTAAGCCTCACGGCATTATTCTGGTAACGGGGCCTACGGGTAGCGGTAAAAGTACCACGCTTTATGCATCCCTCCGTGAACTGGATGCTTCGCAGCTTAATATCCTAACGGTTGAAGACCCTATTGAGCAGGTTGTCGAAGGTACGACACAGGTTCAGGTATCCGAAAAAGTTAGCTTTTCTAAAGCGTTACGATCTTTCTTACGTCACGACCCTGATGTGATGTTAGTAGGTGAAATTCGAGATAACGAAACGGCAGAGACCGCGGTTCGCGCAGCAATGACTGGACATATGGTGCTGTCCACCTTACATACCAATAGCGCCGTCGCCACGGTAAACCGCCTTATTGATATAGGGTGTCCTCGTTACCTCATTTCTTCAACGCTCGCTGGGGTATTAGCTCAGCGATTGTTACGTCGTTTATGTTCTCACTGTAAAGAGGCTTATCAGCCTGATCAGAGAGAGCGTGAGATTCTTCAGTTGTCTCAGAGTGAAGATATTACTCTGTATCGCAACCATGGATGCCCTCAGTGCACCGGTAGTGGTTACCGGGGACGTGTAGGTATTTATGAAACCTTATGGATTGATAAAGAGATAGAGCTATTGATCCATTCGGGTTCTGAAGATGAACAGATAGCAGAAGCCGCTGCGGGTGCAGGTCTGCTTAGTACTCTCTGGCAAGACGCCAGAGATAAAGTGCTAGAAGGCACAACAAGCCTTCAAGAAGCAATGCATCTGTATTAGGAGAAACTATCTGATGAAGTTCAGCTATAAAGCGTTGGACCCTCAGGGACGTGAGCGTCAAGGCACTGTTGAAGCGAATAGTGCTGCAGACGCAACCGCACAATTACGGTCACGCTCCTTACATGTCCTAAAGCTTGATGCGGGAGGCCAGGCTTTCAGCTTGATTGCCTTTATCGCAAAGATTTTTAGTTACATCTCAATTAAACGCTATACCAGCGCCAGTGCTGCGGACCAAGTGATTTTTTTCCGTCAGCTATCTCTAATGCTGCGCTCGGGTAATACCTTAATGCAGGGCTTAGAGCTCTGTTCGGAAATGACCGAAAAGGTTCAACTTCGCAATAGTTTGATCAATATTCTAGTGGCGATTCAGGGCGGTAGTAGCTTTGCTAATGCGATTGAAAAGCAGGGCAGTAAATTCCCGCCAATCGTGGCCAAGTTGATCGCTTCCGGTGAAGCTTCGGGTGAATTACAAATGACATTGGAGCGTTTGGCCGACTCGCTTGAGCGAAGCGCCGCATTGAAGCGACAGTTTGTTTCTAGTTTGATCTACCCAGTTTTGGTTGTGACCGCTGCGATAGGTGTAACGTTATTCTTAGCCCTAAGCATAGTGCCTAAGTTTGCAACGATGCTCGAGGGCAAATCGCAGCAATTACCTGCGGCAACTCAAGTCATGATGGATGTCTCTGCTTGGTTAATCGATTATGGCTTTTACCTTGGTGTAACGGTGGGTGTGGTTATCTTCGCGATTTTAGTGGCTTACACGACGAAGGTCGGGAAAGCAGTAATTGATCGTGTATTGATCAACCTTCCTCTGATCGGTAATTCGATTAAAACCTCAGGTATGGCGCAGATGGGCTGGACCATGTCCATGCTGCTAAGCAGTGGCTTAACCGTACTCGAATCTCTTAGAGTGGTGAGTTCTGTTGTAAGTAACGACCGCTTATCACTTTGTTTCTCTCATGCCAGTGATGAAATTCTGGCAGGTCGAAGTTTGGCTGTAGGCCTTAACCAACGAAATATTCCTATGATGGTTCAGCACATGGCCGGGATTGGTGAGCGTAGTGGTGAACTAGAGCATGTTATGTTGGAACTAGGGCGCTACTACCAAGATCAGGCTGAAGCTCGAATTAAACGGATGATCGCAATGATCGAGCCTGCAATGACATTGGTTGTGGGCGGTCTAGTCGGAGGTGTGTATTACGCCTTTTTTACAGCGATGATGCAGGTTTCTGCGGGTTAAAGTCGGGAGATAAATTATGCAATTTGATTTAACAAAGTACGACGTTAGCGCAGATAACCTGATTTTTGCGGCTAATGAATCGGATGCGGATAGGTTTGAACAAGGTACAGATACTTATAATGATCAAACAGCACCGTCTTACCTCAATGGTTTGTTGTTGGATGCGGTACGAGAAGGTGCTTCGGATATTCACTTTGAGCCTTACGAAGAAAAGCTACGTATTCGTGTACGTGTCGATGGAGTAATGCGTGAACTAACCTCTATGCCTCGTGGTTTTGGTAACTTGCTGACGATACGTCTAAAAGTTATTTCTGGTTTAGATATCGCGGAACATCGAGGCACTCAAAGTGGCCGTTTCCGTATGATGATCACAGATAAAGTGGGTTTAGATTTCCGTTGTTCAGTTACGCCGACACTCTACGGTGAAACCATCGTTTTGCGTATGCTTTATCTGCCAGAAGAGCTGCTGAATTTAGATCATTTAGGTATGGATCAAAGTCAGATTCAATTGGCTCAGCAAGCAACCAAAAAACAGCAGGGTATGATTTTAATTACAGGGCCTACAGGTAGCGGTAAAACTGTATCTTTATATACCTTGCTAAAACAGTTAAACAGCCAGCAGCGCAATATTTACACCATCGAAGACCCGATCGAGATTAATCTGCCAGGGGTTAATCAGATCAATGTCAGCCAGAAGCAGGGTATAACCTTTGCCAATGTGGCTCGTACGATTCTTCGCCAAGATCCTGATGTCATCATGCTAGGTGAAATGCGCGATCACGAAACGATCGACTCAGCCATTAAAGCTGCGCATACCGGTCACCTTGTTTTATCTACACTTCACGCAACCTCAGCGCCTAAAGTTATATCGCGCTTGCGTAATATGGGTGTAGATCCATACAACATCGCTTCGACTGTGAGCTTGATCATCAGTCAGCGTTTACTGCGTAAGCTTGATCCTGCAACGCGTGAACGTGCAGAGGTTCCTAAAGACCGTTTATTAGCAATCGGTTTTAAGGACGATGAACTACAAGGATTAGAACTTTATCGAGCTAAAGCCGCAGAGGGGAACCCTACAGGGTATAAAGGACGAATCGGTATCTTCGAGGTTTTACCTGTGACCCATACATTATCGCGTTTCATTGCAGGAGGGGCTACTGACGCAGATGTTGAAGCCTATGCTGATGCTAATGGTATTGCCGACCTCCGTCGTTCTGCACTGGACAAGCTCAAAGCAGGTTTAACGGATATAGATGAAGTAGAGCGCGTCCTTGGTTTAGTTGAACAAGCGGAAACTGAGCTGCTCAATATCCCAGAAATTTTACAGCGCAATCAGAGTCAATCTGAAACTATGGAGGAGGTTGTGTAATGTCTAATCAACATAATTTCCCTGATAAGAGAAACCAACAGGGTTTTACCCTCATTGAACTGCTGGTGGTTGTCTCTGTATTAGCTGCTATGGCGGGTATCGCGGCTGTGGCTATGGATGGTTACGAACAGGATGCCCAAGAGCAGTTGGTTCAAACTGAAATGAAGCGTATTGCTTCGGCGATTTATCGGTTTAAAGAGGATACGGGGTATTTTCCGAAAGAGGGCCTTTTCAGTGCAGACTCTCTATATGGTGTATCGACTTCAAGTACTGAAAAAGGTGATTATGAAAATTCGTTAATTAATTTTATTTGGTTATTTCAATCACCAACACAACTAGATACTGATTTCGATGGTGATATTGATAGTGATGATGTTACTGGAGGGGTTGAACGGTTGGCTTGGAATGTAAACTCCTCACGCGGTTGGAATGGGCCATATCTAGAGCTTTCATCGCAAAATTATGTGGTGAGTAATTCTACTATTTGTGGTTTGTCGGAATCGAATTTTGATACAGGTTTTGATGGTAATGGCGCCGTTGGCCTAACAGATACTTTTGAACGTAATACTTCAGGTAGTGAATCTTGTGCTGCTGTTAAAAATTCGGGTGAATGGGTAAGACGTGAATTTTCCGGGCAAGCATATCGATATGATATTGATTATGAGAATGATGCATTAGACCAATGTTCGGAAGATTCTACTGATGATAATGGCTGTATTGTTTTGGCTAGTGCGGGTGTCGATAGTCAGTATGGCACTGAGGATGATTTAGTTTCAGTTTTAAGGGCGAAAAAATGAAAAATGTTGTAAATAAACAGCATGGTTTTACCCTGCTGGAATTAGTCGTTGTTGTTGCTGTGATGGGGTTGATTGCTTCTTTAGCAACTGAGTTTGTAGTACAGGATAGTAATCAGGAGCGATACAACTCAACAAGAACTAAAGTTAAATCTATTAGAGATGCAATAGTTGGGCAACCAAACCTCTCTTCTAATGGCGAGGTACAGGTCTCTGGGTTTATAGCTGATACGGGGCGACTACCGAATAGCTTATTAGAATTATTGATGGGTGAGTATTGTCCCGATCCTCAAAAGTTACACGATCAAGCCGCTTGTGGGGCATCATGGGAGGTAATAGAGGGTTGGAAGGGGCCTTATTTGGTTGATTACCATTTAGTCGAGGGAGCTTTTGATCAAGGAACTTCTACAACATCTGATGATGTAGAAGTTCAATACCCAGTGTATCGTGATGCGTGGGGGAACACGTCACAGGCTTGGTCAGAAGCTACAGACTCTTCTGATACTAAGTTGGAAGAAGATATACGTAATTCGGGATGGCGGTTTAATGTTGATTCTGGGGATATTAGTGTAATAAGCGCAGGCCTTGATAATATGCGAAATCCTGCAAGTTATTCCTCTACTATCACAGCTAATGCTAGCCAACAGAGCGCTTATGCTAATCAAATTGATTTTGAAAAAGACTACCCTAATGCCATATATGTCGGCACAAGTGCTCCATATACAATGGTTGAAAGTGTATTAGTTCACAAATATATGTATGAATCTGCCTTATCGAATATCACAGTGAATTTGAACGTCCAAAATACGGGAACTGCGCCTAGCGTGGAGCTCTGCGCTAGATCTACTAGGAATGGAAATAGTTCAGATACTACTTCATCCTCATTTAGTACAACTATTTCGGGGTCAGGCACGTTGTCGGTAGATTTCCCTGCCGCAATGCATGGAAGTTATGTCGTAGATGTTTTTAGCCCTGGTGCTAATTGTAACGATCCAATAGAGCTTACTGATTCTGAAAAGTTGAGTAATATTCAAGTGGTATTGGCTTCTAGGTCTTCGGTTAGTCCATTGGAGTTTAACTATGTTATTGAGGTGAACCCGTAGTGTTACAGTTAATCATTTTTCTTCGATAACTGATGTTGTTTGGTTGTAGATAGCTGTGTTGCTTTAACAGTGCGTAACCTAATGTAGCTATCCCCGCCATAATCAGCACCAAACTACTTTGAAAGATAAACGCCAAGCTATATGCGTATCCCGTGTATAGCTTGGTCATAAGTGTAAGCGCTTTTAACGTGGTTATCCCTGTCATAAATCCAACTCTTATTTTTATTGATGCAGAGCAGTATAGACAGCAAAAAACGCATAAGGGGAAACGATTCTCATTTGTAAATTAGATAAAATTTTATTAAAATTCGCGCCTTTATTTATGAGTTGTAATATCTGTCTTTATTCACTATTTCATAAACATCATTAAATAGTGTTTCTTTGTATCTTTTGACAGTCGTGTAAGCTCGAACAGTAAGAATGGTTTCTGGCCCAGCATCAAAGGGTGATGTGGTGTTAGTTGCTTTCCTACTTCCTGAAGTTGTATTTGCTTATCAGCGCTCGTGGAGAGTGTGATTAGTGGTGCTCCTTCATTAAGCAGGCCTGAGTAATCAGGTCGTTGGAAAAATACTAATGCACATTAAAACTGGAGCCATCCATGACTTCCTCTGTTATCTCAGAACCGTCTGAGCATAATAAAAAATCGCCAAGCCTAGTGTTAAAAGCAGGTTTAGGTGTTCTTGCCGTTAGCCTAGGTGTACTGGGATATACCGTATATGAATCTAAGATTAAGCCTCTCTCTGGTTATGGTGATGATTGGGCAGCCTTAGATTACTTAAAAGATAAAGATCCCAAAGCGCTGTCCGGTGGTGATCTAACTCACTTTATGTTCGGTGATGTTTCTTTTGTGTCTGAAGCGCAAAATTTACCTTGGCAGTTGCAAGCCACGTTTGATGATGGCGATGGTGTATTTGAACGTCCTTTCACGCCCGCAATAGCGTCTGGCTATCGTGCCGATGCTGATGGCGTTGGTCCTCTATTTAACCAATCCTCTTGTGAAGGCTGTCATATTGCTGATGGTCGTGCCGCACCTCCAATGGATCTTAGTAAGCCTATGGAAGGTCTACTGTTTCGTGTTTCTGTGCCGGGCAAAGGGGAACATGGTGGCCCTAAACCTCATCCAGTATATGGAGGTCAGCTTGCGGATAACTCTATCCCTAGTCATCAGCCTGAGATCTCTCTAGATATTGCCTATGAAGAGATTGTTGGTTATTACGGTGATGGCAGTGAGTACCGTCTTTTAAAGCCTATCTATAGCTTCCCCGAACAGAACTACGGTCCGTTAGGTGATGATGCGATGATCTCGCCGCGTATAGCACCATTCATGATCGGCATGGGGTTGATTGATGCGATAACTGATGAATCCATCTTGGAGTATGCGGATCCTGAAGATAAAGACGGTGATGGTATTTCCGGTAAGGTGAACAACGTGTGGAGTGTTGAGTTCAACAAACACATGATTGGTAAATATGGTTGGAAAGCTGAGACCCCAACGCTGAATCAGCAGGGTATGGATGCTGCTGTGAATGATATGGGTGTCACCAATCCATTATTCCCTGTAGAGACTTGCACTAGCTCTCAAGCGGAGTGTAAAGCTGCAAGATCGGGAACTACTGATGCGCCATATGAAATGACCGAACAGCAAATGAATGCTGTGACAACGTATCTTGAGTTCCTTGGCGTTCCTGGTCGTGATTACCTTGATAACCCGGACGTGATTCGTGGGGAAAAGCTATTCAAAGATACCGGTTGTGAATCCTGTCACCGCGAGACCTTTGTAACAGGTACAGAACAACGTCAGCGTCGTTTACATAATCAGACGATTCATCCTTACTCGGACTTCCTTCTTCATGATATGGGGCCGGATCTAGCTGACCATCGTCCATCATTTGATGCGGATGGTTACGAGTGGCGCACACCACCATTGTGGGGCATTGGTATGGTTGAGACTGTAAACGGTCATACCCGCTTTATGCATGATGGACGTGCGCGTAACTTGGAAGAAGCAATTCTTTGGCATGGTGGCGAAGCTGAACAGTCGAAACAAGATTTCACTAAGCTTGCACAAGCTGACCGTGAAGCGATCGTGAAATTCCTAAAATCCCTATAAAGACTCACCGCCTGCTCTTTAGCAGGCGGTTTTTTATTGCCTGAAATAAGCAAAAATTGGAGCAGTGATAGTGACATCATTAAATTTGCACTTAGAAACGCAGTCCGTTCGAAGTGAATTACAGCCGGTTTACCAGCAGTTAAATCAGCTGATTCTGGGTAAAGAGTTACAGATTAAATTGTCGCTTACCTGCTTATTGGCTAATGGGCATCTTCTTTTAGAGGATCTTCCTGGGATGGGTAAAACTGTACTTTCTCACTCCTTAGCGAAAGTGCTTGGATTGGATTATAACCGGGTACAATTCACCAATGATCTGTTACCTGCCGACCTGCTTGGTGCATCAATTTACCAAGCGCAAAGTCAGTCTTTCCATTTTGTTGAAGGGCCTGTGTTTACTCAATTCCTTCTAGCAGATGAGATCAACCGTGCTACGCCTAAAACACAAAGTGCGTTACTTGAAGCGATGGAAGAGCGCCAAGTAAGCCTAGAGGGTGAGACACGTAAGTTACCCAACCCGTTCTTCGTTATAGCGACTCAAAACCCGGCTGAACAGATTGGAACAGCACCTTTGCCTGAATCACAACTGGATCGCTTCTTGATGCGAATTCAGATGGGGTACCCAGTAAAGGCTGCTGAGTTAGAAATATTAGCAGGAGAAAGCCGACGTGATCTGTTGAATCAGGTTAAAAGCCTTATAGATATTGAACAGCTAGAGCAATATCAGAAGCAAGCAAACGGCGTTGGATGTAGTGAAACTGCGTTGGCTTATCTGTATGAATTGCTGCAGTTCAGCCGTGAAAGTAATCATTTCACCAATGGCTTATCCACACGTGCAGGTTTAGCATTGTTAAACGCAGCTAAAGCTTGGGCATGGTTAGAAGGTTCAGAGCATCTGCTACCTGCGCATATTCAAACTGTATTTCCCTATGTTGCTGGTCATCGTTTACAACGTATTAGCGGTGCTTGTAGTCCAGTGGAAAATGGTCAGCTAATTTTAGAACAGGTTGCTGTTCCACGATGAAAGGCTGGCGTATAGCTCCCACAGGTTTAGGCATTGGCTTTGTGTTAATGCTGTTTGCGCTGTTGTTGATAGCAATTAATTTCAGTAATAACCTGATTTTTACTTTGTGTTTTTTTCTAATGGCGGCATTCCTGCTTTCTGTCTGGTTTGTGATCCGCAATATGAATGGCATAGAAGTCGTTAATGTTCGGGTTAAGCCTGTTCATTTAGGCCAAAAAATTAATTATCAAATATCAGTTAAAGATCTGGTGGGTTCTGACCACCTTTATATCGAGCTAAATGGCAGCGATCGTTACTTCCACCTACCTGCTGATACAACTCAAATTTGGAATTTAGACCTCAATGCTGATAAGCGGGGTTTATCTATAGAGCAGCCATTAGAAATGAGCTGCATCTGGCCCTTAGGGCTATTTACCTTTAAACGAAAAATAGCGCTGTTACCTGAAGTTTTAATCTATCCCGAAGCACAAGATCTAGCTGTATTAGATCAGCCTCTAAGTGGAAGTGCAGCGCATAGCCAATCAGAAGCAGAAGAGCTAGACGGTCTTCGCGAGTACCAGGCTGGGGATAACTTAAAGCGTATCGATTGGCGAGCTGTGGCACGAAGAGGGCAGCTTCAGGTAAAACATTTTGATGGTGCTGATGGTGACCCTAGCTTGTGGCTAGATTGGAACAATACTCAAGGATTGGATTATGAGAGCCGAATCAGCTGCCTTTGCCATTGGGTACTGGAGTGCCAGCAAGCGGGTCGCGAGTTTGGTTTACGACTACCAGCCAAGGAGATCGATCCTAATCGAACAGGTCAGCACGCCCAGCAGTGTTTAAGTGAGTTAGCCATGATGCCAGAGGAGGTCGTGTCGTGATCGACTTTTTTTCCTCTCGTACTCAACGATTGAGTCTTATTCTATTACTGTTAAGTACTCTTCCTGCATGGGGGCAGATTAGCTTTGTTCTCTTGTTGGGTTCTGTTGCCGTTATAGCGATCCATCAGCAAATTAAACATAAGCCTGTTATACGTTGGATAGTTCTGATCACCTGCTTAATAGGCTGCATTTTCCTCATTCAGCTAAATGGCAAAGGCTGGTTCAATGCGACTGCGGTGCTTTCAGTCCTATATGCGGTATTAATTTTAAAATGGGCTGAGTCGAAAACGCTTCGCGAATATAGAGTCGTTACTCTGGCGAGTATTTTGTTAGCGGCTCTGAGTAGCCTCTACCTACCTAGCTTACCTGCAATGGCTTTTTTAATGATGATGGGTGTTTTGGTTATCACCTGTTTAATCGCCATAAATGATTCTGAATCACGGCTTTCATCGGGACAACTGCTAAAACAAAGCGGTGTTATTTCAATTGTTCTATTACCGATTACGGTAGTGTTGTTTATCACCATGCCTCGGGTACAGGGACCATTGTGGGATTTAGGCTTAGCCATTGGTTTACCGATTGAGCTGGCAATTGATCAAGATGCTAAAGATATAGGTCTAAAAGGATCACTCAAAGCAGGTGAGGTGAGCCGTTTAAAACGTAGTGATGCACCAGTATTAGTCGCCGAATTTAGCGGCTATGTACCCTATAAAAGTCGTATGTATTGGCGAGGACCGGTCTTTAGTGATTATGACGGAGTCAGTTGGCGTTTGCCGGATAATTGGGATAAGCGAAGTAATCTGCTAAAGGGTTCTTACCGTGGACAAGAAGCGGTGGAGCAAGTTCTAACAAGCAAGCGCGATAAAGTGCATTACGAAGCTCGAGTTTCTCCTCATGCTGGTCATTGGCTATATGCATTAGATCTACCAACAGGCCAAACACCTGAAGCGCTAATATCGAAAGATATGCAGTTGTTAGGTATTCGTAAAATTAGCTGGGAATTTAAATACGATATTTTTGCTTGGCTGGAATACAGTGGCGGTCGCAAACCTTCTGAACAGGAATTAGCTGCGTATTTAGCTTATCCAGAAAACTCCAATCCGCGCCTAAAGGCTTTTGGTGAGGAGTTGGCGGTTAAATACAGTACCGACCGAGAAAAGATCGATGTGTTGTATACCCACCTAGCTTCGAACGGTTATCAAATGTCACTGACCTCAGACATTGAGGAAAGTACTCATAGTCTCGATCAATATTTCTTTGAAGAGAAAATAGGAACAATTGAGCATCTCGCATCTAGTACTGCAATGATTCTTAGGGCTGCCGGTATTCCTACTCGCCTTATTAGTGGCTATCGCGGTGGTAGCCTAATTGCGTTGACTGATTTTGTCGTTGTTAAGCAGGAACATGCTCATGTTTGGGTAGAGGCTTGGAGTGATGATATCGGTTGGCAGCGTATTGAAAGCAAAGATTTGGTTGTACCTCCAGAGAAGTCAGCTGTACCGAAGCCAAAGGTTGAGGCAAATAAGACAGCCCAAAAGGCTGAGGCTAAACCTTCTAAAGCGACGTCGGCTCCTATAGCTGAAAAGTCTCAAGCAAAGTCTAAGTCTGTTAAAGACACGGATAAGCAATCTACCTCCAGTTGGAGCTGGTTGAAAAAACTAAGCTCGGGTGTGGAAACTTGGGTTTTAAATTACAACCCTGATCGCCAAGTTGAGCTCCTTAAAAAGTCTGGTTTACGCAAAGTTGATTGGAAGAACCTTCTTGCCTTGAGTGTATTGGGCTTGGTGCTTTTAGCGGTCGTTTATGCACTCTTTTTACAAGTTAAGAAATCGAAAGTTGACCCTGTTAGTCGTGCTTTTGATCAGTTAAATGAACGGTTTGGTAAGTTGGACCTAGCTTGTTTAGACGGCGAATGCCCAAGCCAATGGTTAACCCGGGTCAAAGTTGAAAAGCCAGAGCTATACCCGGTTCTGGAACAGGTGGTTAATCAGTACTTGGCCGTGCGTTATGGCCAACAAAATACAGCAGAAGGGAAGGCCCTTTTTGTGCGAGACGTAAAACGTTTGGTAGCGATGATATGACGATGAGAATATTTAAAATTTGGGTAATTCTATTCTGTGCTTCTATTGGTACAGCGGCGCAGGCAGCTAGTGATTATCCAGCCATTATGTTGCACCTGATAAGTGCGGGAGATAAAGCAGCAGAGGAATATCAGCCTGAACAAGCGATCGATTTTGGTAACCGCTTCTCGCAGCTCTATTTTGGGCATTTTGAAGGACAAGGATTGGAATTTGCAGTAGGCCAAGCTGATACCGATGCTATGTTACAGATAGAGCTTTCTTTTAGCCGACTTATTAACAGTGCGGTTACAGGAAAGCCTGTAACCGAAGTGCAAAACCAATGGCAGGACTTGAAAGCGTTATTAGAAGTCGCTCCGATGATCGATAGTGCTTCTGCTAGCTTTACCGAACTACTTGTTCAATCTTTCTTGATTCTACTACGAGAAGGGATCGAAGCTTTATTGGTAGTCGCTGCGCTTGTGACCTATCTCCGTAAAGCGGGAGCAGGGGATAAGGTTAATCTAATCTGGCTTGGTGCTTTGGCAGCTTTGGGTGCCAGTATCCTTACGGCTATTGCCTTAAACAAACTTATTCAAAACAGTGGTGCTGCTCGTGAAACCTTAGAAGGTTTGACCATGCTGGTGGCTGCTGTGTTGCTAAGTTATGTGAGCGCATGGCTCTTTGCGCGAAGAGAGATGCAACAATGGCAAGGGTATATCAATGATCGTTTAGGTCAAGCTATAGGCCAAGGAAGTTTATGGGCAGTTATCTCTGTTGCTTTCTTTGCAGTGTATCGAGAAGGTGCGGAAACGATCTTGTTCTATCAAGCTTTGATTAGCGATTCTGGAGGCGAACTTGATGCCATTATGGCAGGGTTTGCATGTGCGGTGGTAGCGTTGTTAGCCGTCTATGTTTTGATCTTCCAGCTTTCCGTGAAATTACCACTAAAACAGTTTTTCACTGGAACAGCAGCTCTTCTGTACAGCCTTTCAGTTATCTTTGCCGGCAAGGCGACGCTCGAATTACAGGTGGCTGGCTGGATAGGGAGTACTTACCTTGAGTATGTTCCTACTGTTAGCTGGTTAGGGCTATTTCCGACATTAGAGTCAATTTTCGCGCAGTTGGTCTTGATGTTGCTGCCAGTATTGGGATGGATAATTACGCGTACAACAGTCTTTATCAAAGCTGAAAAAGTGGAAAATTCCGCAGCCTAAATAGCTGCTATAACAAAGAGTAGTTTGAGCCGTTTGGATTTTATTTGTCATTTATATTCTGTATATTGACCACCAAGAGTGTTAGTTAACACTTTAAATGGAATCTCTTAAATGGACTTTGATACTCTCAGGTTACTTAAGCCGCTTTGCTGAACCTTTCTGGAACGTTCTCCCGGAATTATCCAGCCTGTATTGCTAGTCCATAATGATTTTGCCTTTTGTTGCCATCGAAACAGGAGTTTAAGTAATTGGGCAAATCTCCCTTGTTGATTTGGGGCTGAATCGACCATACTCTGCGCGAAGGCCAATATCTGACATAAAAAGTGATTAACTACGTTTAAACAGCAACAGACTTGTATTTTTAAAAGGACTTTTTAATGAAAAAACTGAAAAGCTATTTGTCATATGCAATTCTAGCCGGTATAGCTACTCAAGCTTCAATATCAAATGCTGACGAAGTTCGCCAAATAGATTTAGTGACTAATGATCTAATTTATAATCCGGTTGATGAAAAAATCTACGCCAGTATCCCCGGTTCTCAGGGTGCTAATGGCAATTCGATTGTAACTATTGATCCTGTAACAGGGGCAATTGGATCGTTTGTGTATGTTGGTAGTGAACCGAATGAGCTAGCTTTATCTGATAACGGTGAATACCTATATATTGATCTTAGTGGTTCAGCAAGTGTTGTGCCTTATCACATACCTACTATGACGGTTCAGGCTCCAATTGTTTTAGGGGACGATCAATTTTTTGGACCTTTATATGCTGAAGATATTGAGGTCCAGCCGGGTAATCCAAACGTAATAGCCGTTTCTTTAAAGCGTTTAGGCGTTAGCCCTAAACACGGCGGTGTAGCCATTTTTGAAAATGGCGTTAAGTTGCCAAATGCAACGCCAAACCATAGTGGTAGCAATGTCATTGAATTTGGTTTCGACCCTAATGTGCTATACGGCTATAACAATGAATCAACTGGGTATGGTTTCCGTACCATGGAAATAGATGAAACTGGAGTCTCCATACTAGATTCAATTAAAACAGCGATATCTGGATTCAATGTTGATATTGAATTTGAAGATGGTGTTGTTTATTCGACTTCGGGTGATGCAATTGATCCAGTTACCGGTAATCCTCTGGGATCATTTGCTAATGTGAATTTTGCAGATGCTATCGCTGTCGATTCTGTACGTGACAAAGTATATTTCCTAGATAATGGTGAAATCCAAACTTTCTCTAAGAAAACTTACATATTTGAGAAAGCTGAATTCTACGGTGGAACTAACACTGATAATTTAGTTTTGTGGGGGGGATCGGGTTTAGCCTATAGCACTGCTGACCAAGTGATCCTAGTCTCTGAAGAAACTCCAACTAAACTAAGCCTTCATCCTAGTTCAGGTAAGTTTATCAGTACCCAAAACTTTGACTTCGCAGCTGTAGTTACTGGGCCGAATCAAGTAATTGATTTTTCTGCTTCGGTTGGTAATGTTGATATAACCAACGTGCTTAGTAACTGTATTCTTGGTGGAAATGAACTTCAGCAAAAAACACTTCGTTGTGCTGGATTTGGTAACCGTTTAGTTCAGGAATTAGGAAATGGCCCTCATGCGGTTGATATGGTTATTGGGCTAGATAATGCAACTAAGATGGAAGCTTCTGTTACTTGGGAGTTTATTAATACAACTGAATAGTAAAAATGTTCTGTTGTTAGTAAAGGCTGAGCAATATGCTCGGCCTTTTTTATACAATCTATTTTTAAATGCATGGAATTGTTTCGGTTGGTTTCATATTGACCATATAAGGATGTAAGCATACTGTTTAAGTGAATCGTAAACTTTATGGATGAAGGTTATGTCAGAGGGAATGAATGGAAAGTTATGGACAATAATTCTGACCGGTGTTTTTGCTCTGGCTGGAACTGTTGTTGGAGGTTGGTTAGAAGCTGAATCTAAAATTGAGCTTGAACGAACCAAGCTTGATTCCAGTGTTATTTCTTTAGCGCTTTCGCAAAAAACTGAGCAGGAGCGGCAAGAGTTTTTAGAATTTCTAGTCGCGACTAACCTGATTAAAGATCAAGAAACGAAGGAGGGGCTGAAAGTATATTTTGAAGGCCCGGATGCTAAATCACCCCCTTTTATAGCCCCCGAACTCAATACTGCTTTAACTGAACGCACTATAGAGAATGCTAGTAATACGGATATCGATTTTTTTATCTGTCAGAAAGATATACGTAATGAGGCACTGATTCAGCTGCTTCGTAAATCGCATGCAGCAATATCTGAACATGGTCAGTTTGGGGAAAGTAAATATAAATCTTGGGGAGCAGTTTTGTATAAAGAGGTTTCAGAAGAAGAGTTAAGAGGAAAAGCTACAGTGATCATGGATTTTGATCACCCTGAATACGCCGAATGGGAAGGTATTAAGAGTCGATTAAAATCGGTCGATGGTCAGCTTCCAGTAGTGTTTATGGATAACAGAGGTAAAAATACACCTTGGAGGTTAAGTGTGATTCTCTGTGCCGAGTAGCAGCTGCTTAAGTATCTATGTGTAAGTTGATGCCATTGTTTGTAAGAATCAAATGCGTAACTTCTTTTGGAGGGCTATTTAATGGTTTTACGATAATTATTCTCAATTTTTTCTTCTGCTAACCTACAGGCTTAAACTTTTCCAGCATGTTTTTTGAAATTTGATTTGTTAATCTTGCTTAGCAAAGTAATGTACGTCGAATGGGTTAGGGTAAGGCTATGGAGAAGAACTTCATTTTAGGGGTTGGTTGCCAGAAAGGGGGGACCACTTGGCTTAGTGCCCAGCTGAATAAATCCCAAAATGTTGATTTAGGTTTTAGGAAGGAATACCACATTTTCGATGCACTTTATATTCCAGAATCTAGAGATATCCTATCTAAAAAATTAAAAGATCTAGAGTATGTAAATAAAAATCCAGAAGTTCTTGTGCAACACCCCCAGTTTTTTACCCATCTGAGCTTTTATCTGGACACAAGAAATTATTACGATTATTTTGACAAATTATGGTGCGAAGGGGGGGAGGACGTCACTACTGTAGGAGATATTACTCCATCATATGCAGCTCTGCCGGTTGAAGCTCTGAAAGTAATAAAGTCTGAACTTGAGGCTAGAGGCTTTACAGTTAAGGTTATTTATTTAATGAGGGATCCGATCGAACGCTGTTGGTCTATGGCGCGAATGAAACTTAAACAGTACAAGTCAGCTAATCATAAAAATTTAGATCTCCCTGCTGAGCAAGAGATGTTGGCAAGTATCTATCAAACTAAGAAATGTGAGATTCGGACTAGGTATGAATCGACAATAAAAAATTTAGAATATGTGTTTGATGAGCAAGATATTTTCTATTCTTTTTATGAGAAACTTTTTGAGAAAGAAACACTTGTAGAGTTACAGGGGTTCTTGGGCTTGAATGACTTTTTACCTGATACAAGCCAGAAGGTTAATGTATCTGAAAAAAGTGAACTTGATTTAGATGTAGAGTTAGCATCTGATATTTTTAATTTCTATAGAGAAACATACGAATTCTGTGAATATCGATTTGGCGTTAAGGATTTCTGGGGGGGATGGAAATATGCCTAACCAGTATGTTTCCAAGCAATGATGTTGAATTTATTGGTTTTTATGAATACAGGGATATGTTTTACTCAAGCCACTCAACCTGATGCTCGATATCTGTAGGTAGTATCAACTGCCAACGCTGTAGTTCGGACTTTGAAAATAGATATCTCCCTTTCTTAGGGGTAACGATAGAAGGATTAGGGAAACGCTCTTCTTTAAGGTAATGATTGACTATATCTGCACTGGATCTGCCTTGATCGGCCCCCGACAAAACCAGCCCGCCGACAGCTTTTCCTTCACCGATAGAGTATCCCCAAAATCCAAATAAGGGTATCTGTGCGTGTTGGCTACTCCAGCGGCTAGTAACATCAAGCTCAACCGCGACCCCATTGTTATCCAATAACTTTGCGTAATTAGCGATAATAATTAGGTCGTAGCCTTTAGCTTTGCTTTGTTCAATCTCGGTTTTCCATTCGTGTAAGTGTTTCAAGCGCCTTACATTAACTTGAACCCCAGCAATCACTTGACGCATTGTGGAGTCGAAGGATGTGTTTATAATCGCGGTTGTTGTTGGTCCATCATCCATCAGGACAAGTATCTTTCTTAACTTCGGCACAATGCGTGTAAGTTCCGCTACAGAACGTTTTAGAAGAGGGCGCTCTAGTACGCCTGCAAGGTTGGATGTAAGTGGAAGGACAAGCCTAGGATTACCGTTCACCCCTAGGAAGACAACTTTATAACCTTGTTGAAGCGCAGGTTTGCCAACTAAGCGAAGTGCATTGTCATCTGATACGACAATCACTTTCGGCTTTTTTTGTTGGATAAGTTGAATCGCCTCGTTTGCTTTCTTTTGAAAATCTTGATGTGGGATACGTTTAGTATCCATTTGATAGTCTTCTAAGCTATTTGTGTCTAAGCGACTTTTAAATGCGGTGTAGTACTCTTCAACCCAAGGGTAGGCATGATGATAGCTATGAATAAAAAACACATCGAGTGAATATGCTGGTAAGCAAAAGCAATAAAGTAAGATTCCTGTATATAGCTTCATCTCTGACTCATCTGCCTGCGAGTGTTATTTTCAATATAGGCAGGTATCTAGAAGCCTTCCATTTCGCTACTCCGATTTAATCAAGAGTTTTATTCTTTTGCCTCTAGCCTCAGTGCTTGAACAATCTTTAAAACCTTTGGTCATAGATCTTACCTATCCAAGCTATAGAAAGAAGTAAATGGAGCTTGTTAGGGGCTTAATTAATACTGTTCCTATATTGGTTAATTGGTGAGGAATGACTATGAAAACAGAGCGTTTAGAATTTAAGGGCCACGATGGATCAGTGCTTGCGGCTCGTTTGGATCTACCCGTTGGCAAACCTGCGGCTTATGCATTGTTTGCGCACTGTTTTACCTGTTCCAAAGATATTCCAGCAGCTAGGCGAATAGCTCAACGTCTAGCATCTTTAGGAATAGCTGTACTTAGTTTTGATTTTACAGGGTTGGGGCATTCGGGTGGGGAGTTTGCCAATACCGGATTTAGTTCTAACGTAGCTGACCTGGCATTAGCGGCTGATTACTTACGAGAAAACTATCAGGCACCGCAATTGTTGATAGGTCACTCTCTGGGCGGTGCTGCAGTTTTAGCGGCGGCTGATAGAATAGCAGAGGCGAAAGCTGTAGTTACGATTGGTGCTCCAGCTGAACCTGAACATGTTATTCATAATTTTGGTGATCATGTAAATACAATCTGTAACCAAGGTTCGGCAGAAGTGGAACTGGGTGGTAGGGCTTTTACCATTCGCCGTGAGTTTATTGAAGATATCTCAGATGTATCTTTAGAGACTAAGGTTAAGCATCTGAAAAAAGCGCTACTGGTCCTGCATGCGCCATTGGATGAAACCGTGAGTTTGGATAATGCCGCGCGTTTATTTCAAATGGCTAAACATCCAAAGAGTTTTATTACGCTGGATAATGCTGATCATCTGCTGACGCGTGTTGAGGATGCAGAGTATACTGCTGAAGTGATTTCAACTTGGGTGCAGCGTTATATAGACGTTGAACTGTTACCAAAACAGATGAATGCCCCTGAAGGTGTTGTTCGGGTAAGAGAAACCGATCCGGACAGTTTTACTCAGGATATCAGCGCAGCAGGTCACCATATAATTGCAGATGAACCGGTGAGTTATGGTGGCAATTATCTAGGCTCGACGCCTTACCAATTAGTTGCAGCCGGTTTAGGTGCTTGTACCTCAATGACGATTCGCATGTACGCGCGTCATAAAAAGTTGCCACTGGAGCATGTTCAGGTGGATGTTACCCATGACAAAATCCATGCAGAGGATTGTTCTAGCTGCGAACAATCTGGAGGCAAAGTAGATCAGTTTGTGAGGCGTATAACGCTGATCGGTGACTTATCTGAGGAAGAACGACAGCGTTTGCTTGATATTGCAGATCGATGCCCCGTTCATAAAACCTTGGAAGGTGAGATCAATATTAAGACTGCTTTATCTTAGCCATTCAAATGGCTAGTTAGGTAAATAAAGGTTTTACAGTATATAGCTGTAAAACCTTTCATTGAGAGCAGCTTATTCATAAATAATCTCATCGAATATTTGGCGGATTGGTTGAACACCCGCCCAAACATCCAATGCCATATCTTCCGGTTCATCCACAGGTGCTCCGGATCTAACTTTTGCTGAGACTTGTTCGATTTTAAATTCCAAAACCGCAGTGGCTTTGAGTTCTAAATCATTGGCCGGTCTCGCTTCTTGTGATCTTCCGCTTTTAACCTTTTCTAGCATTAAGTCCAACTGTCGGCGTTTTTCCTGTTTTTCTTCGATCAGTTTAGCCTTGCCATACATGATCACACTGCGAAAGTTGACTGAATGGTGAAAAGCAGAACGCGCAAACACTAAGCCATCCAGAAGGGTAATCCCTATTGCTGCTTCCTCTCCGGCGAGTAATGCTTGGAATAACCCATTTTTACTTGAACCGTGAATATAGAGGTAATCGCCTTCACGCCAATGCAGTGTTGGTTGAATCATAGTTTGATCGCGCCAATTACATGAAACATGGCAGACAAGTGCTTCATCCATGATCTGATAAATTTTTTCTTTATCATAGGTCGCTTTTTTCAACCCACGTTTAACCTGTGTTTTTGGCGTAGGGGTAAAGTTACTCATCTGCTTGTCCTCCTCATATTTATGGGTTGATTGGTTTAGATAGTGGAAGAGTAATGGTTATAATTGGTCTATATAAGATCCAATATTTGTATATTTAATGGGCCCAATTTTGTTGAGTGCACAGCTTCTAGATATTCTTAAACCCCCTGAAAACGTTGATGAGGGGGCTCGTTATCAGGTTATTTTTAAACGTCTGCAGTTGGCTATTTTGCAGGGGGAGCTGGTGGGTGGTACTCGTTTACCTGCAACGCGAGAGTTATCGAGCGCGCTTGGCGTTGCCCGTAATACAGTTAAAACGGCCTATGAAATGTTAGTTGCGGAGGGTTATGTTGAAACGGTGACGGGGTCAGGGAGTTATGTTGCTCACTTGCCTGAGTCAGTGTTGAGAAATAAGCCTTCGAAAACTAAGCAAGACCCCGGTTTATCGGTTTCGGAATATGCAAAACAATTCTTAGGTTTTACACCTTTAAATCCTGATACGCGCAAGTTACTGCAACCGGGAATACCTGCAGTCGACCAGTTTCCTATAGAACAATGGAAGCGCTGTTTGGCGAGAGCAGCATCGTTTAAGTCATTAGACTCTTCGCCTCCCGCAGGTGATTTAAGATTGCGGGAGCAGATCTCAAAATATTTATTGCGGCATAGAGGCATCGAGGTCAAACCGGATCAAATTTTGGTGACCTCAGGTTCTCAGCAAGCGATCTATATGGTTGCTCAGTTACTCACTAATTCAGGAGATCGGGTGGTGGTTGAAACTCCGGGGTTTCCGGGGATATCTGGTGCTTTTAAAGCCGCGGGGTGCAATATTGATACGGTTCAGTTTCCTTTAATTAATCCTCTAAAAGGGAAGGCAGCGTTATTGAGTTTGACACCCTCACGTAACTTTCCTTTAGGGCATACGATATCGCTTGCTGAAAGGTTAGAGGTTATTCGATGGGCTGAAACGGAAGGTGCTTGGATTCTAGAGGATGATTACGATTCAGAATTTGCCATTGGTCATTCGGTCTCTTCGCTGTTTGCGATCAGCGATTATCAACGGGTGATCTATACCGGGACTTTTAGCCGATCAATGTTTCCTGCAATACGTTTAGGTTATGTGGTACTACCTGAACTTTTAGTGCCTTTATTTAATCGAGCGCGGCGCTATATGGATGGTGGTTTATCCGGCGTTACTCAAGTGGCTATGGCTGAGTTTATGGAGCAAGGCTATTTTGCACGGCATATGAAAAAGATGAATGGTTTGTATCAGAAGCGGCTTAGCGTTCTATCTCAAGAGGTCGAAGTTAGCTGTTTATCTGACTTGCCTATTTTGGGTGCTGAAGGAGGAATGCATCTGGTACTGGGTTTGCCAGATCAGATAGAAGACAAGCGACTGGTTGAGCAGTTAAAAAAAGATGGTCTGGGTGTAAGAGCATTATCGGGTTATACCCAAGAGGGGCCGAAACTGAATGGTTTAGTGATTGGATATTGTGCTGAGTCGGAAGAACAGATTAGACAAGGTGTTCAGTTAATCGGTAAACATTACAAAAATGTTCGGAGCCACTCTAAGTTAGGTTAAAATGAACAGCTTATAACTTGTGAGTACTTTGTTGCGATGACTACCCCTGCTTTCTCTGATCTAAATTTATGCCCTGAGCTGCTGTCTGGTTTGGAAAAGCTCGGGTATACCCAGCCAACCCCGATACAAGCTAAAGCAATCCCTTTAGTGTTAAAAGGTGAAGATTTACTAGCGGAAGCGCAAACGGGTACAGGTAAAACGGCTAGCTTCGCTCTACCTATCATCGAGAAGTTAAGTAAAACACCGCCGCAACAAAACTATCGTCAGGTTAGAGCGCTTGTTTTAGCGCCTACGCGTGAGTTAGCCATTCAAGTGGCAGATAATACGTTGGAGTATGGTCGTGCGGTAGGTATGCGTGTGATGTCTATCTATGGCGGCGTGCGCTTGGATAACCAGATTCGTAAATTGAAACGCGGTGCAGATATCCTAGTAGCAACGCCAGGGCGTTTGTTAGATCTATTGCAGCAAAAAGTGATTAACCTCGATCATCTAGAGTTTTTGGTACTTGATGAAGCGGATCGTATGCTTGATTTGGGGTTTATCGATCCCATTCAAAAGATCATGGATTATGCAGCAGAGCCACGCCAGACACTTTTGTTTACCGCGACTGCAGATGAAAGCATCGAAGTACTGGCCGACTTTTATCTAAATAACCCTCAAAAGATCAAAGTCTCTCCGCGTAACTCGACTGCAAAGCAGGTGAAACAGATCGCTTATGGCGTGGATAACAGCGATAAGTCCGAGATTCTGAGTTATCTGATCCAAGAAGAGAAGTGGGGCCAAACCCTTGTATTTGCTCGAACTAAAAAGCGCGTTGATGAACTTGTTCAGTATCTGAATAAAGAAGATATCTACGCAGCTGCAATTCATGGCGACAAAACTCAGCGTGAACGAGAGCGCATGTTCAAAGAGTTTTTAAGTGGCGAATTGCATGTTCTGGTTGCTACTGATGTAGCAGCGCGAGGTTTAGATATCGAAGCGCTTCCTTATGTCGTGAATTACGATTTGCCGAATGTTCCTGAAGCTTATGTGCATCGTATCGGCCGTACAGGACGAGCGGGGGAGAGCGGTGAAGCAATCTCTCTAGTTGCACCGGCAGAACGAGACTTTCTTAAGCGTATTGAGCAACTGATTAAGCAGAAAATTCGATTAAGACCGGTACCAAGAATCGAGAATGGTAAACGTATAGAGATCGAAGACTTTGCTGATCGGCCAATGAAGAAGCGCCCAGCGAAAGGTAAAAAACAAGTTAAGCGTGAACAAATAGAAGCTTATCAGCCTGATACATCCAAACGTGCTATTAGACCAGGTTTGTTTAAGAAATAATTAGCTTTGTTTCCATTCTGGGAGGGCTTGCATCATCTTAAGGTCATTGATTAGAGCGAGTGCCTTCCAACCTTCTAATGGAAACTTTACATCTCCATTCTCTTCGCCGTATTTTGCTTTTAGTTGTTCGACTTGATCGGTATTAAAGTCGAGCAACCCTAGTCCTTTCATTCCCCAGCCTGCAAATAAACGGCTATCGATTAGATCAAAAGAGACTAGTTGAATATCAGTGTGCCGAGGGTCGTGTACTAAGGTCATAAATAGCTTATTAACCGATTCATAGCGTCCTTCTATGACTTGAAGAAAACTGTGCTCAGAAGCAAGTAATACACCCGTGATTTCGTTAGTCTCATTGTTCTTTTCGCTTTGGTGAAGAATGTGCAGCACTTGCTCCCAATCCATTGTGCTTACGGGTTTGCTTTTATAGATGAGGCGATACATGTAAGGCTCCTAGTCATGTCTGAGCTTAGGTACAGGTACGGCAAACTTTCCTGTATGGATCTATTGATATATCTACAGCATAGTTCTTTTCTAAAAGAGGAAAAGCAAAGTGTTGCTCTAAGCTTCATAGACACTGTCTGTTTTCTGTTCAGCTTAGAGCGCGTATAATGTGCGGCTTTAATTCTTAATTGGTAAAAAGTAATGTCAGGCAAACTAGAGTGGGACGAAGCTGCGAAACAGCGTGTAGATGCAGCACCTTTCTTTGTACGTAAACTAATTCGTCATAAGGTAGAGAAAGCTGCTCGTCAGCAAGGCCTAGAGCGTATCACTGAAGAGTTGCTTGATAAGGTCAAGAAAAAGCAGATGGATAGCCAAAAGTAAGTAGTTAACTATCAATAAGAGCGGTTGATTATGCTATTGACCAACCGCTTATCTCAAAGCAGGTTATTCTGCCTGCGATCAAACTTTCTTCCTTCTATGTATTTTTATCCCCTCGATAACCTTAGTCAGCGATAGCCCCGTCTCTCTGATAAATATCAGTGCAGATTTCCGTTTGTTATTTACTCACAATGTCGTTTATCTGGTTGAATAATAGTTAAGAAAGTGATGTTGTTTGTAAAGTGTTTAGAAAAGCAGCATTTGCTTTGAGGCTAGATATATCAAGGGCTATGGCGATCTAAACCAAAGATATCCACGGGTTGTAAATAGAGTTACCCCCAGAATTTGGGGGTAACTAGTTTGTTAGTCTTTGCCGTGGAAAAATTAAGGTTCGGCTTTAACTGGCGTTAGGTTTTGAGCTAATACTTCTTCGCCAAACCAGCTTAGGTTTTCATGTAGTTCAACCACCTCACCCACGATGATCAGTGCAGGGGCTGGCAGTTGAGCTTCCTCTTGTAGTTTAGGTAGTGTTTCTAAAGTACCTGTCAGTACTTTTTGATCTGCTGATGTCCCACGGGAGATGATCGCTGCAGGTGTAGATGCTGGTTTGCCATGTTCAATCATCTTAGCGGCGAGCTGTGGCAGGGTATGTAGGCCCATGTAAAAGACAACCGTTTGGTTAGGGTGAACCAACTCGTTAAAGTTCAGATCTGTCGTGCGGTTTTTAAGCTGACCGGTTACAAATTTAACCGATTGCGCATAGTTTCTGTGCGTCAGCGGAATACCCGCAAAGGTTGAACAAGCACTAGCAGCTGTTATGCCTGGTACCACTTGAAACGGGATATTATGTTCTTTAAGGGTTTGTAGCTCTTCGCCACCACGGCCAAAGATAAAGGGATCACCACCTTTTAAACGAACAACTCGTTGCCCTAGTTTTGCATGTTTCACTAGAAGTTCGTTGATACCTTCTTGTGGGACAGCGTGATTATCGCGTTTCTTACCCACAAAAATTAGATCAGCATCGCGACGGCAAAGATCCAACACTTCTGGAGAGACAAGCGCATCGTAGAGGACGACATCGGCTTGTTGCATGAGACGTAGTGCTTTAAATGTTAATAACTCAGGATCACCTGGACCGCCACCGACCAGGTAAACTTCACCTACCTGATGTTCGGGATCTTCATTGGCAAGTTTATCCGTGATCATTTTCGCCGCTTCTTCATCACGCCCAGCGAATACTTTTTCGGCGATTTGGCCTTGAAGCACGTTTTCCCAGAAAACACGTCGATGGTTAACTGTGCTGAACGTCTCTTTCACCTGATCGCGAAAATGGTTCGCGATGCTCGCAAGCTTTCCGTAGGATTTTGGAATCCATGTTTCTAGTCGAGCGCGTAGCAATCGAGCAAGAACAGGTGCACTACCGCCTGAAGATATGCCAATAACAACAGGGGAGCGATCGACGATAGCTGGGAATACAAAGGTGCAAAGTTTAGGGCTATCGACAACATTTACCGGAATATTCTTTTCGACTGCATCGAAATGAACCCGCTCGTTCAGTGGGTTATCATCCGTAGCAGCGATGACTAAGATTTTGTCATCTAAAAGGGCGGTATGATACTCACCAACGATCGCGGTACCTTGATTTTCATCTAAAAGGTCTTGTAGATCGTCGCATATCTTATGAGAGATAACGGTGACATGAGCACCTGCTCTGCACAGTAATTTAGCTTTACGTAAGGCTATGTTTCCTCCACCTACAAGCAAGACTTTCTGATTGGTCAGCTTAAAAAATAGCGGTAGGTAATCCACAAAATCTCTCCAGAAAATGACTCAGGTTTTATATGCCTGATAGGTCGGTTGTCTTTATTTATGAATAAGTTATGCAACCTATATGCCTAATAATGATTGGTTTAATAGCTATCTATTTAAAGCTAAGCTCATAGCTATACAGAGCTGAAACCAACCGTATTTATATCTATTAGTTTACCAGTAGATTTAAGTTTTGGGCGTATAGAAAGGGAGTTAATTCACCGAATTGGGGCGAGCATATTTTCGGTGCTTAAAAATGGTGCATCTTAGAATTAAGATGATCCTGCACCAAGCAGATCTACTGAATGGTGCAGGGGGATCTCCTGTACGAGAAAGCTTCCTGCTATCTCTTAGGTATTACTTTTTGAAATTTAGCGGCGTTGCTGGGTGTAAACCGCATTCACGGTTTTCTGGGTTTTCCCACCACCAACGGCCAGAACGTACATCTTCACCCATAGAGATCGCGCGTGTACATGGTGCACAGCCGATGCTTGGATAGTGTTTGTCATGTAGTTCGTTGTAAGGAACATCATTTGCTTTGATGTATGCCCAAACCTCTTTCTCTGACCAATCTGCCAGAGGGTTTAGCTTGTGCATATTGTTACCTTCATCCCACTCTTCGAACTGGATCTCGTCACGAGTGACTGACTGTTCGCGGCGAAGGCCTGTAATCCAAGCTTTATGTCCAGACAGGGCGCGCTTTAGAGGTTTGATCTTTCGAACAAAGCAACAGCCTTTACGTAGTTCTTGTGATTCGTAAAAAGCATTAACACCGTTCTCTGCAACATAAGCTTCAACGTCTGCACCCTCAGGGTAGTAAACGTTAAATGTTACATTGGTGTATTGCTTTTGCACGTCAGCAAGAAGCTTAAGTGTTTCTTCCGGCAGACGGCCCGTATCTAATACAAAGTTGCTGATCCCAGGGCAGAACTTACTGATCAGATCAGCGATAACCACGTCTTCAGCGCCTAAGCTATTTGCAAAGACTAGGGAACCCTCATGATTCTGATAGCCTTTTTTTAGTAGAGCAGCAACGGCTTCAACCTTTGCTTGTAACTCTGCAGAAATTTGCTCACTCATAAATAGGACCTCACCGTCACTATTAATTACTGGTGATAAACAGCGCGTACTTTGTCCGCTGCACTTTGGTAATAGTTACTCATTTCATCGAAAGACTTAAGCATTTCTGGCTTAAATACGTCGTCAGCTATTTCGATTGCTGTGAAGCCGCAACGCTCCAAATAAGCGAATCGGTCTTGGCCAATATCACCTGTTGCGCGGATTTCACCTTTGTACTCAGCGCGAACAAGAAGACGTGCAATACTAAATCCACGGCCGTCACGGAAAGCTGGGAAGTCGATTGCCACTAGTGGAAACTTGTCCAAGTTCTCGACTAGGAAGTCGATATCGTCATCACCATTCACTTTTACAGCTACTTGGCCCTCACGGCTAGTAAGTGCGTCTTGGTTTTCCAAGTAAAGCGCTAGCGGTACGATGATGTCACCCGTTTGATCAAGTGACTCTTCGTCGATCAGAGTCCAGTTATCAGCGACAACTTCACGATTACTTAGCAGGGGCATATACGTACTCCTTAAATGGTGCAATACCGATACGGCGGAATGTATCAATGAAACGTTCGTTCTCAAAGCGCTGTTGAACGTATACTTCCAGCACTTTTTCTAGAGTGTTGGCAACTTCGTCAGACGCTACCGCACGGCCAATTACCTTACCTAGTGCTGCATCAGAACCATCATCGCCACCTAGTGTGATTTGATACCATTCTTCACCCTTTTTATCCACACCCAAAATACCGATGTGACCAACGTGGTGGTGAGAACAAGCGTTCATACAGCCAGACATATTCAGTTTTAGATCACCAAGGTCATGAACAAAGTCCATGCTTTCAAACTTCTGGTTGATCTGGTCCGCTACACCCAGAGTACGTGCATTAGCTAGAGCACAGAAGTCACCACCTGGGCAAACAGTCATGTCTGTTAGTGTGCCGATGTTTGGACGTGCTAGATCTGCATTTGCAAGCACTTCCCATACTGCGTATAGGTCTGCTTTCTTAACGTCTGCCAAAACCAAGTTTTGGTTGTGAGTAGCACGAATTTCGCCGAAGCTGTACTTGTCAGCAAGATCAGCAACTAGATCTAGTTGATCCGCCGTGATGTCGCCAGCAGGTTTTAGGTATGGCTTTAGAGATACATAAGCGATGCGGTAACCATCTACTTTATGCTCTACAGTGTTACGTTCATACCAAGTATTGAAATCTTCATTCTCTGCAAGTTTAGCTTCAAGTGAAGTATCAGCAGCAGCTGATGCATCGTAATCAAACGGCTTGAAGAAAGCTTTAACGCGCTCGATCTCTTCCATTGGAAGTTTAAGATCAGTGTTGCGAATGTGTGCCCATTCTTCTTCGACTTGCTCACGGAACTTATCGATACCTACAGCTTGTACCAATATTTTGATACGTGCTTTGTATTTGTTATCGCGGCGACCATTCATGTTGTAAACACGGATGATAGCTTCTAGGTAAGAAAGTAGATCTTCCTTAGCTAGGAATGGATTGATCTGCTTAGCGATCATAGGAGTACGGCCAAGGCCTCCACCTACGAGTACTTCAAAACCAACTTCGCCAGCTTCGTTTTTAACTATGTGAAGGCCAATATCATGTACTTGTGTTGCTGCACGGTCATTTGCGCAAGAAGAAATAGCAATCTTGAACTTACGAGGTAGATAAGCAAACTCAGGGTGAAGTGATGACCACTGACGAATGATTTCACAGTACGGACGAGAATCTTCGATTTCATTCGGGATTACACCGGCGAACTGATCCGTCGTTGTATTACGGATACAGTTACCAGAGGTCTGAATCGCGTGCATCTGAACTTCAGCAAGCTCAGCAAGGATATCAGGCACTTCTTCTAGTTTCGGCCAGTTAAACTGCAGGTTAGTACGCGTAGTAAAGTGCGCATAGCCTTTGTCATAAGTACGAGCGATATGAGCCAGTTTACGGAATTGAGTTGAGTTATACATATTGTATGGACCCGCTACACGCAACATTGGTGCATGGCGTTGTACATACAAACCGTTCATCAGACGTAGTGCTAGAAAGTCATCTTCTGGCAGCTCACCTGCTAGAAAGCGGCGAGTCTGATCTCTAAATTGCTCAACACGTTCGTCAACCAGCTTTTGGTCGACAGAGTTATACTGATACATAACTGTTCCCTTGTTGGACCCTTAATTGGGTGCAACACCTCACTTTTAGGGTTTTAACCTGCGATTACGAAGCGCAGGCCGATGGCTAATAATATTGATCCCATAATAGGCTGCATTACTTTTGGTGATAAACGTGTGCCTAGATGACTACCCACGAATACACCCGGCAATGAACCAATTAGTAGATAAAGCAGCAAGCTGAGATCAACGCTGCCCATCTGATAATGACCTGCGCCTGCTACAGCAGTTAGTACAACTGCGTGTACTAGGTCTGAACCCACGATGGTTGGCATGCTCATTCGTGGATACAATAAAATCAAAATTGCTGTCCCGAGTGCTCCCGCACCTACCGACGAAAGGGTGACTAGGCCGCCGAGCACTATGCCCATTAAGGCAGTCGCAATTGGTCGCCACTTTCTTGCATGCTTTGCGGCTGGAGTATGCTGAAATCTCATCGCTAGATTGCGTATTTTATTACGCAGAAAAACGGCGATGGATGTTAACACTAATGATACGCCAAGTGTGAGATTCATTAAGTGTTCTATCTGCTCTAGTCCATCTAGTCCTTTTAGGTAGCTAAGAGTTAATAAGCTTCCAGGAATACTGCCTGACAATAAAAGAAGGACTACTTTCCACTCGATCAGTTTCTTCCTTGCATACGAGAAAGTGCCGCCGAATTTTGTGATTGCGGCATAGAGTAGATCGGTACTGACAGCAGTAATAGGTGGAATGCCAAATACAACAATCAGGATAGGCGTCATCAGGGCGCCACCACCGATACCGGTGAGGCCAACGATAAAGCCAACAACTAATCCTGCAAAACTGTATGCAAGTTCCATAGATAAACCTGTCCAATAGTAAACTGGCGGCATGATAAAGGAGGTTTGTTATAACTCAAAATAATAATTGGGAATCTTGTTATTTCTTTTAGCGATAACGGGAGGTAACAATTTGAAAAGTAATAGATAGGCAATCTTATATAGCTAAATGCTATAAAAAAGTAATTATATATTCTTTTGCGTTTTATTGGGAGGGCTGCGATAATGCGCCGCATTATAGGATAAGTAGGCTTATTAAATCGACCACTATTAAGTTTTTCTTGGTGTGATTGTGAGGTCTAAGTCCGTAACGTTTATAGAGAGAGAGTATTTTTAATGAGTGCTTTGCCTGAACATCGTTTAACGCACCTTAAGCAGCTAGAAGCTGAAAGTATCCATATCATTCGTGAAGTGGCTGCTGAATTCGACAATCCAGTAATGCTTTATTCTGTTGGTAAAGATTCCGCGGTAATGCTTCACCTTGCACGTAAAGCGTTTGCGCCAGGTAAGCCACCGTTCCCACTTTTGCATGTTGATACTACATGGAAGTTCAGAGAGATGATTGAATTCCGTGACAAGATGGCGAAAGAAGCAGGTATGGAACTTCTAGTTCATATCAACCAAGAAGGTGTTGATATGGGTGTGGGTCCGTTTACTCATGGTTCTTCTAAGCACACAGATATCATGAAGACTCAAGCGCTGAAGCAAGCTCTGGACAAGTACCAGTTTGATGCTGCGTTTGGTGGTGCTCGCCGTGATGAAGAAAAATCTCGTGCCAAAGAACGTGTATTCTCCTTCCGTGATCAGAATCACCGTTGGGATCCAAAGAGTCAGCGTCCAGAGCTATGGAACGTGTTCAACACACGTGTAGATAAAGGTGAAAGTATCCGTGTATTCCCTCTATCTAACTGGACTGAGCTTGATATTTGGCAGTACATCTACTTAGAAAATATCTCTATCGTTCCTCTTTACTATTCTGCTAAGCGCCCTGTTGTTGAGCGCGATGGCATGTTGATCATGGTTGATGATGAGCGTATGCCATTAGAAGAGGGTGAAGTACCAGAAATGAAGAGCGTACGTTTCCGTACCCTTGGTTGCTACCCGCTAACGGGTGCAGTGGAATCTGATGCGGCAACTTTGCCGGATATTATTCAGGAGATGTTGCTGACAACGACTTCTGAGCGTCAGGGCCGTGCAATCGACCATGATAGTTCTGGTTCGATGGAGAAGAAAAAGATGGAAGGTTATTTCTAAAGTTTTAGATAGAAATACGTGGCTGTATGAATTGATAGGCCGCACCTTACATCCATATTGAAAAGAATATTCAGCGACAAGCTCTCTAAATGACTGGCTTGCCGCTTTCCTAAGGGGAAGAAAATGAGTCACCAAAGCGAACTGATTGAATCTGATATCCAAGCGTATCTGCACCAGCATGAGAACAAAGAGCTATTACGCTTTTTGACTTGTGGTAGCGTGGATGACGGTAAATCTACATTGATTGGCCGTCTACTACATGACTCGAAAATGATTTATGAAGATCAACTTGCTGCTATCCAGAAGGATAACGAGCGTGTTGGTAATGCCGGTGAAGAACTTGACCTTGCGCTTCTAGTTGATGGTCTTGCTGCCGAGCGTGAGCAAGGTATCACTATCGATGTTGCTTACCGTTACTTCTCTACGTCTAAGCGTAAATTCATCATTGCGGATACTCCGGGCCATGAGCAGTACACTCGTAACATGGCAACAGGTGCATCTACTTGTGATCTAGCCATCATCCTTATCGATGCTCGTCACGGTGTACAGGTTCAGACGAAACGTCACAGCTTTATCGTTTCTCTACTAGGTATTAAGCATACGATTGTTGCTATCAACAAAATGGACCTTGTTGATTTCAGTGAAGAACGTTTTGAAGAGATTAAAGCTGATTACCTTGAGTTCTCTAAGCAGCTAGATCTACCTGATATTCAGTTTGTACCGATCTCTGCATTGAAGGGTGATAACGTTGTAACTCCTTCTGAGCCTATGAGCTGGTTCAAAGGTGAGCCATTGATGGAAACACTGGAAACAGTTGAGCTGGCTAACGACCAGAACTTCGACAGCTTACGTTTCCCTGTTCAGTACGTAAACCGTCCTAACTTAGACTTCCGTGGCTACTGCGGTACTTTAACTTCCGGCATCGTTCGCCCAGGCGACGAAGTAACTGTGCTGCCTTCTGGTAAGTCCAGCAAGGTTAAGTCTATTGTTACTTACGAAGGTGAAATTCAAGAAGCATTCCCGCCAATGGCGGTAACGCTAACTTTGGAAGATGAGATTGATATCTCTCGTGGCGATATTCTTGTTCATAGCAACGATGTTCCAGAAACAACAAACCGTTTTGACTCCATGGTCGTATGGATGTCTGAGGAACCTTTGCAGAAAGGTCGTCAGTACGAAGTTAAGCTGAACACTACGCGTATTGCTGGCGGTATCAGTAACGTTCGTCACCGTGTAGACGTTAACACACTAGAACAGACTGCTGCTGATTCCCTAGAGTTAAACGAAATCGCACGTTGTGAGATTACGCTAGAGCGTCCAGTTGTTGCTGATGATTACCGTGCTCACCACGGTACAGGTTCTTTCATTATTGTTGATCGTCTAACCAATGCAACTGTTGCAGCGGGTATGATCATCGAGGGTGGTGATGAGCAGACTGATCTTGAATCGAAGCTGGTTAATGCTTCTGCAGTTAAAGCATCTGATCGTACAATTCGTTTCGGTCAGCAGGCTGCGACAGCGACTATCTCTGGTGGAAATGCAGAACAGCGTCAAACACTATTGTTTAGCCTAGAATCAGTATTGTTCGAACAAGGTCGTGCAGTTGTAGCGCTTAACGCTGAGCAGCTTCAGGGCGGTGCTCAAAATGCGTCTACTGTTCTAAACCAAGCGGGTCTGATTTCTTTGCTTGAAACTGACGATGCAGTAGAAGGTGCAGTTGCATTGAACGTTGATCAACTTCAGGGGTCTACTGACGTTGAGAAACTAGCAAGCGCACTAGAACTATTGAAATAGCAGACCATTCTTGAATGGAAAAACCGGGAGCTTGATCTCCCGGTTTATTGTTTTAAATCAGAATATCGCTATACCGAAACCTTATAAGAGATAGTAATATTAGATTTTGCTTATTTTCTTTTAGGGGTAGGTTTCGATAGCTATACGGATCTTATGACAGAATATCTTCTGATTGTTATCAGCACTGTGCTGGTAAACAACTTTGTACTGGTTCAATTCCTTGGATTGTGTCCATTTATGGGGGTTTCCAATAAGCTGGAAACCGCGATGGGTATGTCCTTGGCGACCACGTTTGTACTGACTCTGTCGTCCGTATGTAGCTATCTTGCGTACACATATCTCCTGCAGCCTCTCGCGTTAGAGTATCTGCAAACGATTACATTTATCTTAGTGATAGCGGTTGTTGTGCAGTTCACTGAGATGGTTGTTCGTAAAACCAGCCCATTATTGTACAAAGTGTTAGGTATCTTCTTGCCGTTGATTACCACTAACTGTGCAGTACTAGGGGTTGCGTTACTTAATATCAAAAAGCTCAATGGCTTTATTGATTCTATTGTTTACGGTTTTGGTGCTGCAATCGGCTTCTCTCTTGCTTTGATTCTATTCTCAGCTATGCGTGAGCGTATTGCGGTGGCAGATGTCCCTATGCCATTTCAGGGGGCAGCGATCGGTATGGTGACTGCAGGCTTAATGTCCTTGGCATTTATGGGCTTCACCGGTCTGGTACAGATTTAGGAGCCGACCGTGGATATCGTAATCATCGCCGTATTAGCTCTTTTGGGCTTAGCTTTAGCTTTTGGTTTGCTATTGGGCTTTGCCTCAGTACGTTTCAAAGTTGAAGGTAACCCTCTCGTTGATCAAATCGACAGTATTTTGCCGCAGACCCAATGTGGTCAGTGTGGTTACCCTGGCTGCCGCCCGTATGCAGAAGCGATTGCAGAAGGTGATGCAATCAATAAATGCCCTCCTGGTGGACAAAGCACAGTCGAAACTTTAGCTGATCTTCTGGATGTGGAAGCTATTCCGCTTGAAGGTGGTGCAGAAGAAGAACCCGTTAAAGCGGTAGCCTACATTCGTGAAGATGAGTGTATCGGTTGTACTAAATGTATTCAGGCGTGCCCGGTTGATGCCATTTTAGGTGCGGCTAAGCAGATGCACACAGTTATCACATCTGAATGTACAGGTTGTGACCTTTGTGTAGAGCCTTGCCCAGTAGATTGTATTGATATGTTACCAGTTGAAACCACGTTACAAACGTGGAAGTGGGATATGCCTAAGCCGGGTGTTCAACTTATTGCTACGGATCAGCGTGGTGAAGTTGTGGGAGGAGATGCAGCGTGAGTACTAAGCATTCTTTCCACGGTGGTGTACACCCACCTGAGAATAAACATCAGTCTACCGGCGGTCAAATTCAAATTGCGCCAATCCCAGATCAGCTTGTTGTACCCTTATCACAGCATATCGGTGCGCCTTCAGAGCTTGTTGTTTCTGTTGGTGATCGAGTGCTTAAAGGTCAGGTTATTGCTGAGGCAGCAGGCCGTATAAGTGTTAGCGTTCATGCGCCAAGTTCAGGTGTAGTTGAGGCGATTGAGTCTCGCCCTGTACCGCACATGTCCGGTATGTCAGCCCCTTGCGTGGTGATTAAAACCGACGGTTTAGATGAGTGGTGCGATCACAAAGGTCTAGAAGACTATACGTCGATTAATAAACAAGAGTTGATCGATTTTATCCGTTACCACGGTATCAGTGGTATGGGCGGTGCTGGTTTCCCGACCGATGTAAAACTACATCTGGGCGATGATCACATTGTTAATACGTTGATTATCAACGCGATGGAATGTGAGCCTTATATTACTGCTGACGATATGCTGATGCGTGAGCGTGCAGTTGATATTGTCAAAGGTATTGAGGTTATCGCGCACCTGTTAAAGCCGCATCACATTATGATTGGCACTGAGGATAATAAGCCTCAGGCAATCCGTGCGCTTGAGCTTGCTGTAGCAGAATCCAAGCAAGATATTGATATTGTAGTTGTTCCAACCGTCTATCCATCGGGCGGTGAAAAGCAGCTGATAAAGCTGCTGACAGGTGTCGAAGTTCCAAGCGGAAAGATACCTGCCGATGTCGGTATCGTATGCCAAAACATAGGTACAGCTTCTGCTATCTACGATGCTGTCTATAACGGTGTACCTCTAATCTCCCGTGTTGTAACGGTTACGGGCGATGCTTTAGGTCATCCGCATAATATGCGTGCATTGATCGGTACGCCACTAGAAAGCTTGTTGGAAGCTGCTGAAGTACGTCAGTCTGAGCTTTATCGTTTAGTTATTGGTGGTCCAATGATGGGCTATACCGTGGATAGTCAATCTATCCCGATGATCAAAACGACCAACTGTGTTATTGCCGCAACGTACGACGAGATGCCGCCTGCACCGGCAGCGAACCCTTGTATTCGTTGTGGTATGTGTGAGCAGGTATGTCCTGCTGAGCTACTACCGCAACAATTGCATTGGTTTGCGAAAGGTAAAGAGTTTGAAAAAGCCAAACACCATAACTTATTTGATTGTATAGAGTGTGGTGCTTGCTCTTATGTCTGTCCAAGTAATATCCCGTTGGTGCAGTACTACCGTTTTGCTAAATCTGAGATCCGTGCAGAAGAAGCAGAACAGCGTAAAGCAGATCATGCACGTCAGCGCTTCGAAGCTCGTCAAGCTCGCTTAGAGCAAGAGAAAGTAGAAAAAGAGCTACGTCGTAAGCAACGTGCGGAAGAAGCAGCGAAAGCGCAAGCGGTTAAGAAAGACAAACTAGCGTCAGGTAAAACTGCTGAAGCAGCTAAACCATCAGGTGAACCTGATATTAAAGCACTTAAAACCGCTGCTGCAGTTTCGCGTACCAAGCTGAAGAAAGCGCAGAAAGCACTCGAAAATGCTGAGTCTAAAGGTTTGGATGGTATCGAGCAGTTACGTCAAACCGTGACTGAGTTAGAATTGAAAGCTAAGGCTGCGCAAGAGGCCTACGATCAGGCTCAAAATCCTGCGAGCGCGCCTGCCCCAGTTGTAGATATTAAACAGCTTAAAACCAATGCAGCTGTTGCTCGAACCAAGTTGAAACAAGCTGAAAAAGCGCTAGCCAAAGCCGAAGAATCCGGTGAAGGTGATCTCGAAGCGCTTAAAGCGAAAGTTGCTGAACAGAAAGCCAAAACTGAAGCGGCTCAAGCTGCGTATGATCAAGCTGAATCCGGTGGGGCACCAGCGCCTGTACAACCAGCGGTTAATTTAGCTGAGCTAAAAGAGACAATGGATGCAGCGCAGGGCAAAGTAGAGAAAGCACAAAAAGCCTTGGATGCAGCTATTGCTTCAGGCAGCCCAGCTGTAGAAAAAATGAAAGCTGGTGTAGAAAAGCTTCAAGGTAAATACGAAGAAGCTAAGGCGGAATATGATAAAGCCGCTCAAGCGCCAGCCTCTGTACCTGTAGCTCCGGCGATTAATCTAGATGAGCTTAAAGCTGATATGGATGCAATGCAGGCTAAGGTGGAAAAAGCGCAAAAAGCCTTAGATGCAGCCATCGCGTCAGGTAGTCCTGCTGTTGAGAAGATGAAGGCCGGTGTAGAGAAGCTTCAGGGTAAATACGAAGAAGCTAAGGCTGAATACGATAAGGCGGCTCAAGCGCCAACCCCTGCACCCGTAGCTCCTGCAGTCAATCTAGATGAGCTTAAAGAAGATATGGAGGCTATTAAGGCCAAAGTTGAGAAAGCTCAAATTGCCTTAGATAAAGCGATTGAATCTGGCAGCCCAGCGGCTGAAAAAATGAAAGCCGGTGTCGAGAAGCTGCAAGGTAAATACGAAGAAGCCAAAGCTGAATATGATAAAGCGGTTCAAGCTTCTGCGGCTGCTCCTGTCGCTCCAGCAGTCAATCTAGATGAGCTTAAAGCTGATATGGATGCAATGCAGGCCAAAGTAAACAAAGCTCAAGTTGCTTTAGACAAAGCGATTCAATCTGGTAGCCCAGCGGCTGAGAAGATGAAAGCCGGTGTGGAAAAGCTTCGTGGTAAGCATGACGAACTTAAGCAAGAGTATCTGCAAGCGGGTGGGCAGTTAGAAGAGCCTGCAAAACCAGAGCCTGTTGACCCTAAAGCTTTGAAGCAGAATGTTTCTATTATGCGTACCAAGCTGAAGAAGGCGCAGAATGCTTTAGATGATGCAGAAGAATCGGATCAAGCTGAGTTGGAAGCAGAAGTGCAGCGTTTAACTAAGTTGCACGATGAAGCTAAAAAAGCATTTGATGCATATGAAATTCAGTTGATAGAGAAGGCTGCAGGAGAGGGTATCGATCTTAAACAGTTAAAGATTGATGCTGCGATGGCTCGCGCGGCCGTTACCAAAGCGGAAAGAGCGTTAACTAAAGCTCGAGAAGATAATGTTGATGATCTGCCAAGCATGGAAGAGCAGTTAGTAGCTGCTCAACAAGAAGCAGAGAAATTAAACCAGACGTTAAGTCGTTTTAGCGATTAAGGATTTGTTAGCAGATGGCGTTAATACGCACTAGCTCCCCCCATTTACATAAGGCCAGCAGTACGGCTGATGTAATGCGTTTATTGATACTCGCAACCTTACCGGGTTTGGCTGCGATGACGTTCTTTTTTGGTTGGGGCACCTTAATCAATGTTATCTGGGCATGTTTACTTGCAGTAGGTTTTGAAGCAGCCATTGTTAAGCTACGTAAGCGCCCTTTAGGTTTCTATCTTAAAGACTACAGTGCAATTGTTACCGCGTTGCTGTTAGGCCTTGCGTTACCTCCATTTGCGCCTTGGTGGGTGACAATGGTCGGTGTATTCGTCGCTATTGTGATTGCTAAGCATCTGTATGGCGGCCTTGGGCAAAACCCTTTTAACCCAGCAATGGTTGCTTATGCGTTGCTGCTGGTTTCATTCCCAGTGCAGATGACCAGTTGGACAGAGCCTTTTGTGCTTAATGGCCCAGAAGGAAGCTGGAATGTCCTAAGTTTTGGACAAACACTAGGTTTGATCTTTGGATCGGTTGATCCTGCGCTAATGGATGCTTACACCGGTGCGACACCGCTTGATGCAATGCGCCATCGTAGTGGATTAACAACGGAAGAAGTATGGCGCTCGGTTCCAGTCCTATCTGAAGGAATGGGGGCTTGGCATGCTGTGAGTGCTGCTTATTTGATGGGCGGTGTCTTCTTAATCTACCGTAAAGTGTTCACAATCCATACGCCTGTGGCTGTGTTAGGTTCGCTAGCGGTTATATCAACATTGTTTCATATTATTGATCCATCTTCGTTTGCGGGTCCGTTTTTCCATCTAACGGCGGGTGCAACAATGCTAGGGGCGTTCTTTATAGCAACGGACCCAGTAACATCTGCAACCAGTAATCGTGGCAAGATCTATTTTGGTATCGGTATTGGTGTATTGGTTTATGTTATACGTGGTTGGGGTGGCTACCCTGATGCGATTGCATTTGCCGTATTGTTGATGAATTTGTCAGCACCTTTTATTGATCAATACACCCAGCCTCGAACTTATGGCCATGCAAAAGCTAAGCGTGGCATGAAGGGGGGCTCATAATGCATTTATTTAGTGCGATTAAATCGAGTACTGTTGCGATCAGTTTATTTGCTGTGGTGTGTGCTGCGGTGATTGCAATCACTCAAGTCTCTACTCAAGACGCAATTGCTAAAAACGAACGTGAATTTAAAGCAAAAGCTTTATATGAGATTGTTCCTCGTAACACGATCGACAATCAGTTACTGCAGGATACGTTTGAACTTCAGGTAGCTGAGTTAGGTCATAAAGCACCGGTAACGGCTTATCGAGCGCGTAAAGAAGGCTTAGTTAAAGCCGTTATTTTACCGGTTGTTGCACCAGATGGTTACAGTGGCAACATTAGTTTTATTGTTGGTATTAATGCCGATAGTACTGTAGCTGGCGTGCGTGTTTTAGTACATAAAGAAACGCCAGGCTTAGGGGATAAAGTCGAAACCAAAAAGTCTGATTGGATCTACAGTTTTAACGGCCGTGCTAAAGCGACAGAAAGCAATGGTATTTGGGCGGTAAAAAAAGATGGTGGCCAGTTTGATCAGTTTACCGGCGCCACAATTACTCCACGCGCAATCGTAAACGCGGTAGGCCGAGCATTAGACTACTTTGAAGCCAACCGAATTGCTTTGCTAGAAGTTAAGCCTGAACAGCAAGATAACAATCAGGAGGTATCCAACTAATGGCTGCTGATTATAAAAAAATCTCCATGGACGGCTTATGGGACAATAACCCTGCGTTAGTTCAATTACTGGGTCTATGCCCACTGCTAGCGGTAACAGGTACCGTAGTTAATGCTATAGGTTTAGGCATTGCTAGTATTCTGGTATTGCTAGGTTCGAACCTTACCGTATCAGCCTTCCGAAAATTTGTTCCGGACTCTGTTCGTCTGCCGATCTTCGTGATGATCATTGCTTCTTTTGTAACGGCAATTGAGCTACTGATGAAGGCATTCACTTACGAACTTTACTTAATACTAGGTATTTTTATCCCACTGATTGTGACGAACTGTGCGATTATGGGCCGTGCCGATGCTTTTGCATGTAAGAACCCTGTTAAAGAGTCAGTGTTAGATGGTTTGATGATGGGGCTTGGCTTTACTGCGGTATTGGTGATCTTAGGTGCGATGCGCGAGTTACTAGGTTTAGGTACACTATTTAGCGATATGCATCTGCTATTTGGTCCAATGGCAGCTGATTGGAAAATTACTGTTGTTGATGACTACACTGGTTTCCTGTTTGCAGTTTTACCACCTGGTGCCTTTGTTGGTATGGGTTTATTAATTGCGCTTAAAAACATCATTGATGCCCGTGCTAAAGAGCGTTTAGCTCAACAAACGCCAGATGAAGGTGCTAAGCCAGAACGTGTTCGTATAACTGGCTAACAAAGCCAAAGTATACCTATTCTTTTCTCTGTTTTAGCCTTAGCAGAATTGTTTTCTGCTAAGGCATACATTAGGCTGTTAGCTTACTGTTTTCCTTGGTTATTATTCTTTAGGAAGGATTGTGAGTCAGCCTGTCCCTGTAGTTATCTGTGATGATTCCCGTTTAGCGCGTAAACAAATGGCATCCGCCCTGCGTGGATGGAATGTCGAAGTAACGTTTGCTGAACATGGCCTAGAAGGTCTTGAAGCAATTAGGGCTGGTAAGGGTGATATTCTTTTCCTAGATTTGACCATGCCGATTATGGATGGCTATCAGGCGCTTGAGCGTATCCGCCAAGATGATCTACCCACAATGGTGATAGTTGTCTCCGGTGATATTCAGCCTGAAGCGCAATCAAGGGTAGAAGAGCTGGGTGCGCTAGCTTTTATCAAAAAGCCAACATCTCCAGAGGTTATTTCCGAAGTTCTTCAACGTTTTGGTTTGTTAAACGAGCTGGAACATCCAGCTATTGTCGAAGAGAAGATAGACACTCCACTTGCTTTGCCTGAGTATTATCAGGAAATCGCCAATGTTGCGATGGGCCAAGCGGGCAGTATGTTAGGTGGTTTGTTAAAGACATTTGTCCATCTGCCCATTCCACTTGTGAAAATGGTTGCTGCTGCAGAACTAGCGAATCAGCTTAAAATCGCGTCAGATAATCAACACGAATTGATTAGTCAGGGCTTTATTGGCTCCGGTGTGGCAGGTGAGGCACTGTTATTGCTGCAAACTAGTAATTTAGACAGTGTGGCAAGTTTGATGGGGATGACAGAGAATGGAGAATATTCAGAATCTGATCTATTAATGTCACTTGCGAATGCTCTTATCGGCGCATTTATATCTGGTTTTGCACAGCAGTTAGATCTTGTGTTTAGCCGAGCAACTCCAGCTATTTTACATGATGTTGAGAGGGTTTGTGATCAAGTAGGGCCTTTAGGCCAAACCATGACTATTTCCGTTGATTATCAGTTACCGGAATATGACTTCCAGTGTGAGCTCATTTTGGCGTTTACCCCTGATTCCTTACCTGTATTACAGAAGATTGCGAGTTATTTTGAATGAATAGTCAGAATTTCCAAGAGATCGATGAGTTACATTGGACTTTAGGGCTGATTCAAAACCTTGAAGTAGGCTTGGTTGTTGTAGATCGCGCGGGTCTCATCAAACTGTGGAATGGTTTTATGGAAAACCATTCCGGAATATCCGCCGTGAAGCTAACAGAACATTCTATTTTTGCTAAATTTCCAGAACTCCCTTGTCGATGGTTAAAGCAAAAATTGGAATCAGTTTTTCTGTTAAGAAACCCTGCTTATATCTCTTGGGAACAGCGCCCCTACCTATTTCATTTTAAAAGTAATCGCCCTATTACTGGCCGTGCGCCATTTATGTATCAGAACGTCACTTTGATTCCGCTAACTTCACCCACTGGTGAAGTTGATCACGTGGGTATCCTGATTTACGACGTTACAGATACTGCAACTGGCCAGATTGATTTGCAACTGGCTAACGATCAGTTAAAAGAGTTAAGCCGAGAAGACCGGTTAACTGGCTTGAATAATCGTGGCTATTGGGAAGAGTGCCTTAACCAAGAATTTGAACGCTTTAATCGCAGTCAGGAAGTCAGCAGTTTAGTGATGTTCGATATCGACCACTTTAAACGGGTGAACGATACCTACGGGCACCAAGCAGGGGATGAAATCATTCGTGCTGTGGCTCAAGCGCTTAAAGATCAAGCGCGTAAAACCGACTTTCTCGGACGTTATGGTGGAGAAGAGTTTGGAGCGATTTTGACTGGCACGAACGGTGAAAATGCGATGATCTTTGCTGAGCGCCTACGTTCTCGTATAGAGAGCCTCGTTGTGCCTTATGCCGAACATCAATTAAAAGTTACCATTAGTTTGGGTGTATCTGAGCTTAATTACGAACAACAGACGCCTTTAGAATGGTTGGAACAAGCTGACCAGGCGCTCTACAAATCAAAACAGAGCGGTCGTAATTGGGTTAGCCTCTATGGCGATTACAACTAAAGCACTTCTATATATCTAGTCATGAATAAGCAAAAAAGACACGAAATCTTCACCCGTTGGCGTGATGATAACCCTCATCCTACGACAGAGCTCGAATATAGCTCTCCGTTCGAATTACTGATTGCAGTTATTCTTTCCGCTCAGGCTACTGATGTAGGTGTGAACAAAGCGACTCGAAAACTTTATCCTGTTGCGAATACTCCAGAGGCGATCTACGCATTGGGTGTAGATGGTTTGAAGGAATATATTAAAACCATCGGTTTGTTTAATACCAAAGCCGAGAATGTGATCAAGACCTGTAAAGCCTTGGTCGACAAGCATGGCTCTGAAGTGCCAGATAACCGTGCTGATTTAGAAGCGCTTCCTGGTGTAGGACGCAAGACTGCCAATGTTGTTTTGAACACCGCTTTTGGTCAGCCTGCTATGGCTGTGGATACCCATATTTTTCGGGTTTCAAACCGTACTAAGATAGCACCAGGTAAAAACGTGAATGAAGTTGAACAGAAACTTATGCGTTTTGTTCCGAAAGAATTCTTAATCGATGCGCATCATTGGCTTATTTTACATGGTCGATATACCTGCGTAGCTCGCAAACCGAAATGTGGTTCCTGTCTAATCGAAGACTTATGCGAGTATAAAGACAAGACTGAATTTTAAGGGTTTTTATTCTCTCCTAAACCCAATCTACATATGTCGCTCTATTAGCTTAGCCTCCTACCTCAAACAACTGAGTGATGAGCACCATCGCTCTGATTGTTTATGAAAACGATTCCAGTAAATAGCAGTTATGGTGATTAAATATCGTACAGTTTTGTCTTTTAGGCTTTCTGTAGCAACTATACTGTTTGAATAGCAATTAAAAAAATTTTGCTTTCGCATATATAAATATACAAGGTCTTTGAATAACTCCTTAAGAAACAAAGGCTTAAGATTTTAGGCCGTATTTGTTCTTCCTTATGAAAGAAAAAGGTGTTGTTTGAAAGAATGCACTGGAAGAATTAGTAAAGATGGAGGCTTATTATGTGGTCTCAGAAAAAGTTGATAGCTCTTGCTATCAGTAGTGTTTTTGCTGCGGGGCAGGTTCAAGCAGCTGCCTTCCCTAAAAATAATAACCCAGATGAGCCTGATTCAGTTGAAGATTGGGGGCCATGGGCCCTTCCATTCGCAACAGCTGCAGGTGGGCCCGCAGCTGGTGGTGTAGCACTTGCCTTTGCTGGAGCAGCAGGGGATGAATATGTCCTTCCCGATGATGGTTTAGCCTTGAATGAGTCTCCAACTGTTGGCAGCGGTAGTGACGGCGGCGGTAGTGATGGCGGTGGTAGTGATGGCGGCGGTAGTGATGGCGGCGGTGATGGCGGCGGTGACGGCGGCGGTGATGGCGGCGGTGATGGCGGCGGTGATGGCGGCGGTGATGGCGGCGGTGACGGCGGTGACGGCGGTGATGGCGGCGGTGACGGCGGCGGTGATGGCGGCGGTGACGGCGGCGGTGATGGCGGCGGTGATGGCGGCGGTGACGGCGGCGGTGATGGCGGCGGTGACGGCGGCGGTGATGGCGGCGGTGACGGCGGCGGTGATGGCGGCGGTGACGGCGGCGGTGACGGCGGCGGTGATGGCGGCGGTGACGGCGGCGGTGATGGCGGCGGTGACGGCGGCGGCGGTGATAATAATGCAGAGACCAGCGGTTATTCCAGTTCATATGCATTAGGTGAGGATTTAGGATGTGTAAGGCCTAGTGAATCTGGCTGTGTACATGGTCAAGGCCAAGGCCGAATTAAAAATGAAGCTGATGTTACTGATGCTAGAGTCCGGATGTTTACTATTTTTATGGATGAAGACGATGAAGAGGCTGAGAGCCTATTACATGCTATTCAGGCGTTTATGGTTGGATCCGAAGAGGATAGCGATAGAATTGAATCCATAACTTTTGTTGATGATCCGCAATCAGATGGTGATGGTGGAACATTGTTAGTTACTATCAATGACGATGACCATATAAGCACCTTATCGATCCCGGCTGAAGATGGAATTTTTGTAGAAGGGGTAGGTGATGATACTTCTATTTATATGTTACAAGGAACTTGGAGTGATGGAACGCTTACCGTAGAGGAACTTAACGGTAGAGGTAGAGACCCTGTTACAACTTTTTCTGGTTCGTTAGGTACATTTGTTTTTGGCTATGAAACAACTGCAGATCAGCTAAGTAATTTTGTTGATGGACTAGGGGCAGATAAGATAGCTACCTATACAGGATCTACTGGTTTTGGTGCTTCAGTAACTATGGAAGTAAACTTCTCTGGAAGCGGATCTTGGTCAGGTGTCTTCAATGGAGGTGTGGATGGATCTAATTTGCAGTTTGGTAGCGATAATTCTGTAATTGGTCATGTTGGTTTTACGGCTAGTGGCATAATAACAGAGGCGAATAGACTAATATCGACCAGTGTTAACGCGAATGATTTATCAACGACCTTAAATGGTTCCAGTTATACCCGAACTATTGATGGGGCTGTGGATGGAACTTTCTACGGCACTTCAGGGCAAGGTATTGGCGGCAGTGCCATTATTCAAAAACAGTTTGTCAAAGAGGGTAAAGGTAATCAATTGGATACCGTAATTGAAGGGACTCATGCTACAACTTATGCTGTTGAATATGATGAGCCGGATTAGAGTAGGAGACCATTAACATAGTAGGCAAGAGAAAAGGCGCAAACGCGCCTTTTTCTTTGGAAGATTATTGGTTACGGAGCAGATTAATTTGAATAATTAAGAGTGGTTTCCAGATTTAAGTTATACATAAAATCTGTGGATAACTTTCTTAATAAGTTTTGGGTAGCTGGCTGTAGATACCATAGGCGCGGAGTTTGCGTTAGTTGTTGTAAAATTATTCACTCTCTAAAATTCTTATTTTTCAATCGGTTAATTTTCACTTGATTCTTCAGCAAAAAGAGCTAGCAGATTCTGTCCACATCGTTTTTACGTAGATTTTCATTGTGTGTAATCATTGTTTTAATTTATGTAGAAAGGGAAAATAAAGCTTAGGTATTATTGGGTCTATAGCGTATGTAGGTACTTACATTAGGGCTTTCTATAGCCTTCTTGTGTTTGAATGCTTTTCTGGGTTTAAGGCGTTCGTGTGGAAATAGACTGCTTGGGTTATGTGTTTAGAGTGAGAGAGAGTTTTTGAAGGGTAAACAGAGCAACTGGTATGTTTATATCCTGCGGTGTGCGGATGAAACCCTATACACAGGTATAACCACTGATCTTGAACGTCGCATTCGCCAGCATAATGGCGAGCTGGTGGGCGGGGCTAAATACACAAGGGTCCGCAGGCCAGTATCACTTTTTTGGCAAGAGGAACATATTGATCGTTCCAGTGCATCTAAGCGCGAGTATGAGATCAAACGGCTATCACGTCAGAAAAAAGAACGTTTAGCTGAAGGGTAGTTTTAACAGAATAAAAAATTGCCGGCAGTGATTACCGGCAATTGGGGAAAATCATAATACAGGCCCTCTCGAACTGTAGATCCTACCAACCGCTGTGGGGTAGGGTTGGTAGGCACCCTAAAATTCACCTGATTATGATCGAAGAGGTTGTCCTACATTAGGGAGTAAGGAAAGTACTCGCTTTATAGGTATAGAAAGTCTCGTTTCTAAAATTAAACTGGATCTGCGTGCTTTTATCTAAGTTGCTCGGTACCGCACAGACTTGATAAATCTTGATCGCATTTTGTTTGTTTAATTCAATCTTTGCAGGACCTTTAAGTTTGAACTGCTGATCGCTATCCACACCTTGAACGCTAACAGAGAGCTGTTTCAAATCAGGCAAGAAGGATTCCAACTCGATTTGGTAACTATTGCAGACCTCATTACCTACCACTTGGTAAAGCTGACCACGTTCCCTAGCTACTTCAATTAACAACTCTGTGCGGTTATGCATACCGTAAACAACACCCCATACGGTAATAATCAGAATGGTCATATAAGCAATCAATCTTGGGCGCAGGATTGGTTGTTTCGGCGGTGCTTCTTTCGGTGTATTCGTCTCAATAGCTTGTAGCTGTTTTTCAGAATAAAACTCAATGAGTCCAGTTGGTCGACCTAACTTAGTCATGACGTTATCACAGGCATCAATACAGGCACCGCAATCGATACATGCGGCTTGTAACCCATCACGAATGTCTATTCCAGTAGGACAAACCTGAACGCAGATACCGCAGTCGATACAATCGCCAGGATTTTCCTCTTTACCGCGTAGGTGAGTACGAGGCTCTCCGCGTAGCGGGTTATAAGCGACGGTACGTGTATCCTCGTCAAACATCACTCCTTGGAAGCGGGAGTATGGGCACATATGCAAACATACTTTTTCGCGGACAAGCCCCGCATTGAAGTAAGTGAGCAGTGCCATGGAGATAATCCACGTAAATACAAAGAGCGAAGCTTCCAAGCTGAAGATCGATTGCAGTAGCTGCTCTATAGGTACGAAATAGCCGCTAAACGTAATCGCTGTAGCGACTGAAACGAGGAGCCAAAGGCCATGTTTCAGAACGCGTCGAACCAGTCGAACGCCTGTCAGGGATTTCTCTTCAGATTTTGATCGTAGCGCGGCGCGCCCTTCGGTCCAATCTTCGATGCGGATAAAGATCCAAGTCCAGATTGATTGAGGGCAGGCAAAGCCACACCAGATACGCCCCCAGCCGACAGCCATAAAAAACAACAGGCTGGCCCCAGCAATCAATAAACCCGCTAATACCGGTAGGTCGTACCAAGAAAATTCTGCACCAAAAAGGAAAATACGGTGGCTTTCAAAGTCAAATAAAACCAGTGGATCACCATTAATACGAACCCATACAAGTCCAAAGAAGAGTGCCAGCATTGGCCAGCTGGTGAAGCGCCTAAGGTTTTGATAGAAGCCTTCGACTAGACGAACATGAAATTTTCCGTTGCCGGGAAGAGGGGGAGCTTCCTGAATCATAGTGATAGGAATCTCACTGTTACCTTGTTGTTGCATGTTGTGCTCACTTTGCTCATCGGTGATTGTGAACAACTGTACAGGAATGCAAATTATAGGGGCAGGTTTAAAAAAAATAATTATAATAGGTACAGATTGTGGAGGGATTATGGATTTTCTGTACCAAAATTTAGAGCAGGCATTAGCCGATTCGATAAAAAATGGCGATCTACCCGCGGGGAGTAAACTACCTTCGATCCGCGTTCAGTGTGAACAACAGGGCTTATCTAAAGCCACGGTAATTCATGCTTACCAACGCTTGGAAGCGGCGGGTTTGATCGAGTCTCGTTTTAAATCAGGCTTTTATGTCTGTAGTTTGCCTAAAGCCCATCCTACACCCTCCCGCCCAGAACTATCCGTTGCGCCTCAACTCGTCGATATGAGTGATCTTATTCGCGACATTATGGAGCGTAATGCTGCATTCGATATCTTTCCACAAGAGCAAGGCTATATGGATATGCCGGTGGGTATTACTGAGCTGAATCGAAGCATTGGCAGAGCGTTACGCCGACAGAAATGTAATGACCACCAATATTATGATGAACCATCCGGCTTATTGGAGCTGAGAGAGCACCTCTCGGAGCGTTATCGTCGAACAGGATGTCACTTTAGTGCCGCAGACGTCACTATTACCGCTGGCTGTCAGCATGCGCTTTCGTTGGCTTTGCAATTAAGCTGTGAACCTGGAGATATTGTTGCGGTTGAATCACCAGGCTTTTATGGCGTGTTACAACTTATCGAAAGCATGGGGTTAAAAGTGCTGGAGATCCCCGTCTCTTCCCATACCGGGATGTCGACAGAGGCGCTGGAACAGGCTTTAGAAGAGTGGGAGATTAAAGCCTGCATAGTGACGCCGTCATTTGCGACGCCGAGTGGCGCTTTGATGTCGGTCTCTGCGCGTGAGCATCTTTTATCTTTGGCGAGTAAACACGATTTTGTCGTGGTTGAGGATGATATTTACGGTGACTTAGCCTTTGGTCAGCGCATCCCCCCATTAAAAAGTATGGACCGTGAAAACCGTGTGATCCTGTGTGGTTCTTACTCTAAGTCCGTTTCAAGAGAGCTTCGTTTGGGTTGGATTATTGCAGCTGAACAGAAGCAGTTGATGCGCCTTAAAATGGTGAACCTTCTCGCCCTAAATAAATTTACTCAACAAGGTTTGGTCGATTTCCTCAAAGAGGGTGCTTATGAGAAACATCTGAAAAAGCAAAAGATGCTTTTGCAGCAGCAGAGAGATCAGTTGATTCAGTTACTCTCTCAAGAGTGGGGCGAATTGGGTGTGATCAGAGTTAGCCAACCGCAAGGTGGTTTGACCTTATGGGTAGAACTGGAAGATAGCTATGATCTAACTTCGGTGTATTTAAAAGCCCGAAGTGAAGGCATATTAATCACCCCAGGTCATCTCTTTACAGCGCAAAATCAGTATCGTAATTGTTTACGTTTAAGTTTTGCCCATGCTTGGAATGAAGCTCGGCGTGACGCTTTGATCCGTTTAGCTTACTTAATTAAACAGACTCAAACGGATGAGGGTACCGAGTAAACGGTCATGGATTTAAGCTGAGTAACTATAGTATATTGTTATGTTATAACAAGTTTAATTGTATCGATGGTTTAGAGATGATTTTAAATAAAGGTTGTCGTGTAACGGCTTTATCAACAGCCGTGTTAGCAAGTTCTGTTATGGCTGAAAGCCATCAACATGAAGCTCATGTTCATGGTATTGCCGAGCTCAATTTTGTTATTGAAGGTAACGTTGCGGAGATGGAACTACGCTCCCCTCTAATGAACATTGCCGGTTTTGAGCATGAAGCGGTAAGTGCTGAAGACAAACAAAAAATTAAGAGTGCCACTAAGCAGCTAAAAGATGCTTATGCTCGTGTTAAATTTCCAGACGATGCGCTATGTATTGTTGATGACACTAAAGTAACGATCGGTGAAGAGGAAGATGAGCACGCACATCATGACCATGCAGCTCATCATGATAAGCACCACGGTCATAAAGATGATCATCACAAGCATGATGACCACCATGACCATTCTGATCACCACGATCATAAACATGAAAACCATCATGACCACGATAAGCATCATGACCATGCAGATCATCATGATCAGGGTGAAGAAACACATCGCAACATTACAGCGCATTATCACTTCCAATGTGTTAACCCTGCGAAAATAAATGCAGTAACATTAGATTTCTTTAGCCATTTCCCTCATATGGAAACTGTGAAAGTAAACGTGCTAAATGGTGCCGATATCCGCTCTGTGGAACTCACGCCTAAGCAGAGGGTCTTAGAGCTTTAATCAAGGAATCAAAATGCCAAGCGCTGTTGAAATTGATGCCTTAACTTTTAGATGGAACCGTCATACACACGGGATCACGGTTCCTTATTTCGAGTTAAAGCAGGCCGAAAGTGTCTTTATTAAAGGCCCTTCAGGAAGTGGTAAGAGTACATTGCTCAATCTGTTGGGCGGTATGATTGCTCCATCTTCTGGTTCTATCAAAATACTAGAGCAAGATGTGGGCACTTTTACGTCTCGGAAGATGGATCGTTTTCGTGCCGACCACATCGGTTTTATATTTCAGCAGTTTAATCTGTTACCTCATCTTGATCTGATCGACAATGTCGTGTTGCCCTGTCATTTCTCCGCTTCGCGTAAAACGAGAGCCGAAGAAAAATACGGCAGCGTTAGCGAAGGTGCTAAATATCTTCTGCAGGAATTGGGGTTGGGGGATAGTCTTACCAAAGGACGCAAAGTACTTGCGCTGTCCACAGGTCAGCAGCAACGTGTGGCTGTGGCTAGGGCGATGCTTGGCTCGCCCGAGCTGATCATTGCGGATGAACCGACCTCTGCTTTAGATACTGAACATAGAGATATGTTTATGCAGCTTTTATGTAAGCAGTGTGAATCGGTTGGGGCTGCTCTGATGATGGTAAGTCATGATCCAAACTTAGAGCAGTACTTTTCGAGGGTTGAACGATTAGCTCCTAGTACTGATGGGGGCTTCACGTTGTGATCTTATTTCGTTTAACTTGGCAGAGCTTACTTAATCGTAAGAGTACTATCTTACTGACTGTCTTGTCGCTCAGCGTAAGTATCATGCTGGTTATGGCGGTAGACACGCTGAGGACTCAAACTAAAAGCAGTTTCTCCTCCACTGTATCTGGTACCGACCTGATTGTTGGGGCTAAGGGTGGTTCCATCAACTTATTGCTCTATTCGGTGTTCCGCTTAGGCGATGCTACCAATAATCTCTCGTGGAGTAGCTATCAGGCGATTAGTCGTCATTCAAAGGTTGCTTGGAGCATTCCTTTTTCATTGGGTGATTCCCATCGTGGTTACCCAGTATTAGGAACTTCATCTGATTACTTTAAGTACTTTCGTTACGGTAAAAAACAACCTTTAGCTTTGGAGCAAGGCAAAGAGTTTGAAGGAGTGTTTGATGTTGTCATTGGCTCTGATGTAGCGGAAAAATTGCAATACAAGTTAGGCGATTCTGTTGTGATCGCTCATGGTCGCGGTAATGCCTCTCTGGTCGAACATGATGATAAGCCTTTTAAGGTCGTAGGCATTCTTGAGCCTACAGGGACCCCCGTAGATCAAACATTACATGTGAGTTTAGCGGCTATAGAAGCGATACATATCGATTGGAAAGCAGGGGTTCAAATACCTGGATCGGGCGGGGCTTACACGGAAGAGCAACTAAGCGAGCTACAGCCAAAGCAGATCACGGCGTTTATGCTCGGGCTAACATCCCGCTTTTCTACTTTCCACCTGCAAAGATCCATCAACCAATACTCAAAAGAACCATTACAAGCGATTATTCCCGGGTTGGCCTTACAGTCTTTATGGCAGATATTCTCTTTGGCAGAACAAGCTTTACTGGTGGTGTCTGGTCTGGTGATCATATCCAGCATGCTAGGTTTGATGACCTTGCTGTTAGCCAGCCTTAATGAGCGACGCAGGGAGATAGCGATTCTTCGTTCGGTTGGTGCGCGTCTCTGGCAAATATTATCTTTACTAATTTTGGAATCTTTTCTCGTTACAGCGATCAGTATTATATTGGGAATGCTCTTGTTGTACTTAAACTTGCTATTATTAGCACCTTGGCTCCAGACAGAATTTGGTGTTTGGTTAAGTATTACTGGGCCTACCTTATGGCAATGGCAGCTCATTGCTGTGCTATTGGTATCTGGCACAGTGGTTGGTGCTGTACCTGGATATCGAGCGTACAAACAATCCCTAGCGGATGGTGTAGCAGTTAAAATTTAGTGGAGAGTGTAATGCTCAGTGGGCGATTCCCCGTTTGGCTATTTAGCCTAATTTTGTTGGCGTTAAGTAATGCGACCACAGCAAATATGCTGAATGGCGAGAAAGTAGAAGAGGTTGAGTGGGAACAGTTAATGCCTGTGGACTTCTCGTTAGATGAGCTTTTGGGTATCACTGATGAGATGGCCATGATCGATGATTTTGATCCCAAAGCGCAGGAATTGTTGGATCAGATGATGGCTGCAATGCAGTCTGCTCCCATCGTTCCTGAGGTCGACGGGAAAATGATTAAAATTCCTGGGTATGTTGTACCTCTAGAATCTGAAGGCCAAACCGTAACGACTTTCTTTTTGGTGCCTTATTTTGGAGCCTGTATTCATGTTCCGCCGCCACCGTCGAACCAAATCATCCACGTCAACTTTGAACCGGGCACTCATGTGGAAAACCTTTACGATGCCGTTTGGGTAACTGGGCGTATTAACACTGAGACCGTCAGCAATGATATGGCGACCTCGGGTTATATTATGGAAGCTTTCCAGATCGAACCTTACGATCTTTGATATTGGTCTTACCAATTGACAAAAAATATTAGGAATAGCTGGTTTAAGGGGTAAGGGCTAGGTAAAATTCCCGGCCTAACCACTTTTCAGAGACCTTGCCCCTGTGGATCAAATTGTTGAGCTAATTCTTGAATCTGGCCGTTCTGGTTTAGATATGGGGCTGTATATCCTACTGCCTATCATGGTTGTGATGCTGTCACTCATGAAGCTATTAGAGGCGAAAGGTGTACTTTGCTGGATCTCTAATGTGTTGGCCCCGGTTTCTCGCATCTTTGGTATTCCAGGTCTAGGTGTATTGGCGATGTTGAAGCTACTGTTTGTAAGCTTTATCGCGCCTTTAGCAACCTTAACCTTAATGGATAAAAACGGTACTTCCCGCCGTTATATCGCAGCAACATTAGCGATGGTGTTAGCGATGTCGCAAGCCAATGCGACTTTCCCGCTGAGCGCAGTTGGTTTGGATTTAGGTGTGACCTTGCTTACCTCTGTTGTGGGGGGCTTAGCCGCTGCAGCTTTTACTTATTACCTTTTAACGCGAAACCTGACCGATCCAGATACTCAAGAAACTGAGATAGCAGCGGATGCTGGCAGTAAAAAGTCGGTTATGCAACTGCTGGGTGAAGGCGGTAAAGAGGGGATGAAGCTTGTTCTCGATATGCTGCCGATGCTGATTTTAGCGATCTGCTTCGTCAATATCTTAAAGGTAACTGGAGCGATTGGTTTGTTAAGCTCGGCACTGGCGCCTGCGCTGGGTTTGATCGGTTTACCTGAGGCCACAGTACTTCCATTGGTGACTAAGTTTATTGCTGGTGGCACTGCCTTTATGGGTGTGACTATCGATTTGGTCAATCAGGGCTTAATCACCGTCAATGAGCTAAACCGTATGGCTGGTTTTGCAACCAACCCACTTGATGTTCTCGGTGTCGCTATCTTTGCCGCTGCCGGAAAACGTATTGGGCAAGTTATTAGATATGCCGTATACGGTGGTTTGTTTGGAATGACGGTCAGAGGGATCATGCACCTGATTATTTTCTAAATCAGGTTCACTTCTTTTTAGCGGTTCAGGACCAGTTGTGGACCTTTCTTGCCAGCTGGAATGGTGTGCTTTGCAAATACGCCGTAGATATGTCCGCAGCTGTCACAATAAGCGACTTGGAACCAAGCATGGCTGTCTTTGGCTTGTTCGGTACTGTCTTTAGATACAATGTGTTCAATACCTTCTACCTTACATTCTGGACATTTGGGTTCAGCCATTTCGCTTATCCTTAATATTTTTTATCGGTGGGACTTAGTTACCCAGAAACGCTAAAGGTTCCATAAAATTCAGGCAGATACGAAGATCTGCCTGAATTAGTAAAGTTTGAACTATTAAAGCTCAACATTCATCGCGGTAGAACCACGAATCGCTTTCTCTTTAGCTTCCGTCACACTGTTGTCACGTGCTAGTACCACACCCATACGGCGCTGGCCTGTTACTTCAGGCTTGCCGAATAAACGTAGTTGAGTGTTAGGCTCTGCAAGTACCTGCTGAAGGTTACCAAAACGTGCTTGTTTGGATTCACCTTCCACTAGAATAACACTGGATGCAGAAGGGCCGTGGAAATGAATATTCGGGATTGGCAAACCTAAAATTGCACGTGCATGAAGTGCAAATTCGGATAGATCTTGAGAGATCATCGTTACCATGCCTGTGTCATGTGGGCGAGGTGATACTTCGCTGAAGTAAACGTGATCGCCTTTGATGAACAGCTCAACACCGAAAATACCATGCCCACCAAGCGCTGCTGTGACTTTCTCAGCGATATCTTTAGAGACTTCAAGTGCTTTGTCGGTCATCTCTTGTGGTTGCCAAGATTGGCGGTAATCACCACCCACTTGAACGTGACCAATTGGTTCACAGAAGCTTGTTTGGCTATCGTGACGAACAGTCAAAAGCGTGATTTCATAATCGAAATCGACAAAGCCTTCGACAATCACTTTACCTTTGCCAGCACGACCGCCTTCTTGAGCATATTGCCAAGCTGCTTCTACTTCGTCTTCTGATTTAATCGTGCTTTGACCTTTACCAGAAGAGCTCATGATCGGTTTGACAACACATGGGATCCCTACGTTTGTAATCGCGTCTTTGTACTCTTCGTAGGTTTCTGCAAACTGGTATGGAGATGTTGGAATATCCAATTCTTCAGCAGCTAGGCGACGGATGCCTTCACGGTTCATCGTCAGTTGAGCAGCGCGAGCCGTAGGCACTACTTTGAAGCCTTCGTTTTCTAACTCAACCAGTGTATCTGTCGCGATCGCTTCGATCTCTGGAACGATAAGATCTGGCTTCTCTTCTTCGATCACTTTACGAAGTGCTTCGCCATCTAGCATGGAGATAACGTGACTACGATGAGCTACCTGCATTCCTGGCGCATTTGGGTAGCGATCTACAACGATAACCTCCGCTCCCAAACGCTGTAATTCGATGACAACTTCTTTACCTAGTTCGCCACCACCACACATTAATACACGGGTAGCTGAAGTTGATAAAGGGGTCCCTATATGCAGCATTGTCCAATCCTCTGCGTGAAAAAATTTCAAGCATTATACGGTGCAAATCGCGCTAATCACCAGCAGAAAAAAGGGTATAAACTATACTCTAAAAGTGTTGTTTTTAGGGTTAAGGGTCATGAGAAGGCTAGTGTTTCTCGCCCCTACGGTGTCACAAGTAAATTCTGTTGTGGCTGACTTTCTGGCGGTTGGGATCGAAGACGAATCTATTCACTTTATTGCTGAAGACGCATCTCTAATCGAGAAAATATCAGCGCGCGCCGCGACCGACATAGAAACAACCGAACGTGAAAATGATCTAGATTGGGGCATGGTTGCAGGAGGCAGTTTTGGCCTCGCAGCTGGCCTTGTGGCAACCACAGTGCTAGGTCCGGTTGGCTCAGTAGTCAGCGGTGGCACAGTGGTCATAAGTAGCATCCTTGGAATAGGTTTAGGAGGATGGCTCGGAAAGCTGGTTGGTGAAGACACTCCGGTACATTTGTTGGCAAAGTATAAGCATGCTTTACAGCAAGGGGGTGTGCTAGTCATGGTGGATATTCCCGCAGAGCGAATGACGGAAACTCATAAGTTGATACGGCAGCATTGCCCTAAAGCGTTAGTCGAGATTATTCACCTGCACTGGGATCATCAACAGGCTGCATGATATAGATAGACCTTTTGCCTGAGAAGGCCGATTAGTCGGAGTATCCATCCGGCAGAAAGGGGCGATACCGTTCATGGTATCGCCCCTTGTTATTTAAGGCTCAGAGACTCTCGCCATTATTTCTTTAGATTTCTTTCATATAACAGCGTTTATGCTATTTCTTAAATAGGGAAGGAGAAGGAGATGTATTATGTCCAGAGGTCACGCACGATATCAGGAGAGACATCACGGTTTATCGTTATTTGGCAAAGATCTGGTACGCCGTTGCAGTTCTCATTGTGAATTATGTAATGCCCAAGGCGTTAAATTAGGCATATTTGAGGTGCCTCCTATTTTGACGGAGCCAAACTTTGAACATTGCATCATGATTTGTGATGTTTGCACGCAACAGATTGAGCGTCCTAAAATACGTGATAATAATCACTGGCGCTGCCTTAATAGTTCTATTTGGAGCCCTGTGCCTGCGGTAAAAGTGATGGCGATTGCTATGTTGCAAAACATTGCTCAGCAGGAACGTTGGGCGGTTGAACTGCTTGAGCAGGTATATTTAGAGCCTGATGAACAAACATGGTTAGAGGAAATTGATATCCCCTAATTGCTAATCAGTATCTATTTCGCCACACAGACTGTTAGGGAACTGTTTCCGAATATCTTCCGCATATAACTTGTTTGCTAACAGATAATGAAGCTTGCAGAAGGCTGCTTCTAAGGTCATCTCTCCCCCAGAAATAACACCGATCTCATTTAAAGCTTCGCTGCAGGCATACTGTCCTTGGAGAATATCCGCTTGTAAGCATTGGCTGATATTAACGATAACAATCCCATTTTCGTGAGCTTTACGTAAAGCACTCAATAACGCTTTGTTGCTATCGGGCAGATTACCAACGCCATAGCTTCTAAGGATAATTGCTTTTAATCCTTCACTTTCGAGAATGCTAGATGCTAGTTGTCCACAGATGCCAGGATAGATCGGCAAGATAGACACCGCTTTAGGATCAAAAGTTGGTGAGACAAAATTCTCTTTATCTGCAGGAATAAAAAGCCGGCTGTGTAACTCAATATGTAAACCGATCTGACCAAGCCAAGGGAAATTAGGGCTATCGAAGGCATCTAGTCCAGTTGCTTTCACTTTACTCGCGCGGTTTCCGCGTAAAAGCCTTCCGCTAAAGTAGATGCAAACTTCATTTACGGGATGAAATGCCGCCAAGATCATCGACGTGATTAGATTATCTAGCGCATCATTACGTAATTCCGACAGAGGGATTTGCGAACCTGTCAATATCACAGGCTTGTTTAACCCTTGAAGCATAAATGAAAGCATAGACGCACTGTAAGCCATGGTGTCAGTGCCATGCAGGATGATAAAGCCATCATACTGTTGGTAGTTTTGAATGATTAGGTCGGCAATCTTATTCCAGTGCGATGGTTCAAGATTAGCGCTATCGATGAGCGGATTGAGTTCAATCATCTCAAAATCAGGCAGGGCTGAATGGTGAGAGTGTGCCAGTCTGCTGCGAATGACATCCTCAAACCCACTCATAGGGACATAACCTTTATCAGAGGCTTGCATGCCGATGGTGCCGCCGGTGTAGATGAGTAGAACGTTTTGACTCATTTCTAATCTCCAGAATTAACCCGTTATATATACGTTGAACGGTTGAAGATTAAAAGCGGTTCAATCTGATTTTTGGCTTCTATCATCAGGAGTAAGGTAGAGAGATTGGTTGATGAGTTTGGAAATCTCGCCAGAAGGAAGGGGTTTACTAAAGTAAAACCCTTGTAGCTCTTCACAGGTCTGAGTGAGTAGGAAGCCACGTTGTTGCTGAGTTTCTACACCTTCAGCAATGATTTGAAGTTTAAGACTGCGTGCCATGCTGATAATCGCTTGAGTTATCTCAGCGCTTTCGGCGCTTTCATCCAAATCCCGGACAAAACTTTGGTCAATTTTGATACGATCTAACGGGAACTGTTTCAAATAGCTTAAGGAGGAGTAGCCCGTACCGAAATCATCTATCGCGATTTGTATTCCCATATCTTTGAGGCGAGTGAGAGTCGTTATAGCTTCTTGATGATCATCCATTAACGCAGACTCTGTGAGCTCAACTTCTAGCAATTCTGGAGATAACTGAGTCTGTTGCAGTATACGCTCAATTTTGTCGATAAGTTGTTCGTCACGGAACTGCACAGCCGACAAGTTGACGGCGATGCGTATCGGCTTGTCATTTTGCCAATTCCATGCGGCTGCTTGGCGACAGGCGGTCTCCATAACCCATTCACCAATGTTGATGATCAAACCGCTTTTCTCGGCGATTGGGATAAATACTGCAGGGGAAATAGGTCCGCGCGTTGGGTGTTTCCAGCGCAATAGGGCTTCTAGCCCGATAACCTGTCCGGTCAAGCTCAACACTTGAGGTTGGTAATAAACTTCGAATTGATCTTGGCTCAAGGCTTGATGGAGATCGGCAACTAACGAAGATTCATCGATGATTTGTTGTTTCAGGCTTGTGGAATAAAAGCAGAGTTCCCGTTTAGGGTTTGATTTGGCTTTCTGCATGGCCGTGTAGGCATTATTGATTAATGGTTCGCATTCGCTGCCGTCTTGGGAATACAAACTAATACCGATTGAAGGTTTAAAGAAGAAATGCTGGTCTTCCAGTTGGCAGGGCAGGCGAAGTAGCTGCAGTAATCGGCGACCAATTTGTTCTGCATTACTGTGATCAGTCTGCTTAGGCAACATCACTGCAAACTCAATCCCACCTAGTCGCGCAACAGGGTATTGGAAACCCACGGCCGTTTTTATTTGCTGGGCCGCTATATTCAGTGCGCTATCACCTGCCGAGATACTGAGACGGTTATTAACCTCTTTAATCCCGCTCAGTTGGATTACCAAAAAGGCGATGATTTCGCCCTCCTGTGCTTTACCGATTGCAGTATCAAGCTGGCTTTTGATCATCTCACGATTCGGTAGGTGAGTAATCGGATCAAAATTGAGTTGCTGATAAACCTCTTTATTGAGCTTTGTGATCTGTCGCTGCGAGGCGTTATAGCGTTTCCAGCTTAGGAACATAAAAAAGAGAGCTTGTAGCGCTAGTGCATCTGTTGGTGCGAACCAGAGTTTTAGTTCATTAAATAAAGTGATTGTCAGCGTAACGGTTACTGCAACGGCAAAAAGGATGCTTAACGGATAATAGCGACGCGGTAACAGATACATAAAAGGTAAAACGCTCAGGGCCAGCCCTAAGGTGATGATTAGATGAACGGTTGGCGTGAGCTTATATAAAAAGCGTTTATCCATTAATGCAGCAGCAATATTGGCATTTAATTCAACACCAGGCATCCGCTGATGTTGGCCGGATACAGGTGTGCTTATCGCATCCCCCATACCGGACGCGGTGGCGCCCACTAACACGGTTTTTTCGGATAACTTATCTAGTTCCACTGTGCCATTAAGTACATCGATGTATGAATAGCGCTGGATGGTTCCAGGGGGACCATAAAATGGAATTAAAAAGGGGATCTGGCGAAGCCAGCCAGAACCCGACGGGGATGCAGATTTCTTAAAGGGGATATCGGCTTGTGCCTCTAGGGAGCTTTGGTAGAGGGCTAGACCCAAAGTTGGCCAATGAGGATCGCCTAAGCCCGCATAAAGGTAAACTCTTCGACTAATTCCATCCAAATCTATTTCGGTGTCTACATGACCAATGCCATCACTGGGCGCAGCTAAAGTTGGGATAGGAAGTAGCTCTTTGATGCCTTCAGGGTTGTCTGTTTTTTCAGGCGCCATAGCTAAAATTACGCGGCCATGTTGGGCGATTGCTCGGGCAAAGTCCTGATCGGCTTCCGGGCTGTCTGTTTCAGCAAAGAGAATATCGAAGGCAACGGCTGAGGTATTAGCTTCTGTGAGTTTTGACAGCATATCAGCGTGGATGCTACGACTCCAAGGCCAGCGTCCCAATTGAGATAAACTTGCGTCATCTATTGCAATGATTACGATATTTTCAGGAGGGTTATCCGATTCCTGAGATATCAGGGTGTCGTAAGCAATAAGGTCAACACGTTGGAGTAGGGAGCTATTATAGCCGATCACAATACTAAGAAAGAGTAATCCCAGAATTATCAATTGTTGTAATCGGCGTTTAATCATAACAGCAAAATGGTCAATACAAATGATCCAAATACATAAACCCAACTATCACTCGGAGGAGGGGTGAGCTCCTGAGTTACCCCCCAGGCACCAGCATAGCCATCATCGGCTAATGCTCTTACTCGGATGTAGCGATAACCTTCGGGCCGAGGAATAGCTATTTCTGGTTCTGCCACGGTTGTATCTGTAAGGATAGTTGCAAATTTACGATCGCGGGCAATTTGCACCTGATATGTTTGTTCATATTTGCTGGATGCCCATGACAGTTTTACCTCTTGTTCATCTTGTTCTAGCTCTGGCTGAGGGGTTGCCGGTATAGGCTTAACATCAAATATTCGAGTATCGCTGTACGGGCCTTGTTCGCCTTTGCTATCAACACTCGCCAAACGCCAAAAATAGGTTTGTGATTCGGCTAAGCCTGTCAGGTTTAGGTTGGGTGTGGTTAGGCCTGAATCAGATGTGACAATATTTTGGAAGTTAGCGTCTGTTGCTATCTCTACTACATAGTTTTCGGCATCACTTGAACGGGTCCATTCCAATAAAGGTGTTTGACCTCTAAGCGTTGCTTTATTCGCTGGCGTCATAGGGAATGGAGGTTGTGGGCGCGCATTCAGAATGATTGCTTGATTTGTTGCGAAACCTTCAATGCCATCATGATCGATGGCTCTAACCTGCAGGTAATAAGTATTGTCTGTGAGATCTGGCAGATTGATACGGTTACGAGGACTGTGGCTATCCCATAAAATAGTTGTCATCTGGTCAGATTTTGAGATTTGAGCTCGATAGTTGGCTGCTTTTGAGTTTTCATTCCAGCGAACTTCATAACCTATTTGCTGTATTTCTTCGGGGAGCTCTAGCAGCGTTGGTGCTGGTAGCAGTTTCTTCGGTACCATTGGCGCTTTATTCTTTTCAACGGTAGTACCGAAGCCTGATCTGACTAAACGTGTTCTTTTAGCACCTTTTACAGCAACTCCGCCCTCGAGTACTTCGATACGTGCCGTATTGCTATCAGCTGAATACGCGGTACGAAATTCAGTGCCTCTGACAGCCGAAATAGCTGCAGGGGTATGGATTTCTAAACGAGCACCATCTCCCCTTTGTGGCTGTGCTACGGTGTCAATTTCCCCCGAGATCAGTTGAACTCGAGAATCGACCATACCTGTTTCACCGTATTGGCGTAGGTGATTAAAGCTAACTCGTGAGTTTTGTAACACCAGCATCTCACTACCATCCGCGAAACGGACAATAACACTCGCTTGGTTTCCCGTAAGCAGCTGATCGCCTAAGTTAAACTTTGATTTGAGCGTAAGTACTTCTTGGCTATTGTCAGCGTGCTTGATTATTGTGGCATCCCCTTCAATTGCCGTAGCAACGGCAGAGGCTGGTTGAGACTTAATCCAAGCAAGAGGCACCCTAATTTTAGTGTTTTCGGGAATGCGTTTAGGGTCAGCAATATTGTTAATTTTCTGGAGCTGCTTCCAATAGGACGTTTTGTAGAGATGTTTTTGGCTAAATTCTGACAGAGTGTCCCCTTCTACCACTGAATAAACCCACTCTTGGGCCATAGCGGTAGGTGCTACCAATAGAATGCATGACATTGCTATGGTACGGAATAATTTGGTAGGGGAATCGGTAGCCATAATCAGTTTCCTTTGATTATTTCATCGCAAACGCTGATCTAGATTAGAACAGAATTTAATTTAGTCAGGGATTAAATTTGAGTTACATCCCTTTAGCCTATTGAAAAGTATAAGTTATAAAGCGATTTTAGAGAGCTTTTACTGTCATAATGATTACTCATGTTAGCTTTTTAAACTTGGTCGGGAAAACCGAATGTCTGAAATACCTGAAACTTTATCGACTTCAGCTTTAGCTAAGGCGCTCAAGAAAACAACGAAGCAGATGTTTGCTGAGTTAGAATCCTTAGGGTGGATTGAGCGTCAAAATGAGGCGTGGCAACTAACGACTAAGGGTGAGTTTGAAGGTGGTAAGTATCGTGAAAGTCAGAAATTTGGTCGATATATTATTTGGCCAAGGGAGGTTGCGGAGCATAAAGCGTTATCCAGTCCCGATGCTGGTTTACTTAGTCTCTCCCAATTAAGTAAGCACTTTTCACTGAGTCGTACAGCCATGGAGCAGATTCTTCAAGAGATGGCTTGGATTCGTGCTAATAAAAAAGGTTGGCAAGTGACTCCGTTAGGTGAAAAAAATGGTGCTCATCAACGGGAAAACAGATCCACTGGCGTGCCTTATGTTTTATGGTCTGATTCAACGGTTGAGCATGAGGTGTTGACCGATTGGGTTGAAGAGGTTCAGACGGGATTAAATGATTTAGAACTTCGCTGTTGTGATGGCCATCAAGTCGCAAATGAAGCCGAGCGTTTAATCGATAATTGGTTATATTTGTCTGGATTAGCGCATGCTTATAAGCGCCGTCTGCCGTTCTCTGAGAAGCTTTATGCCGATTTTTATCTGCCTCAGCATCATCTTTATGTCGAATATTGGGGAGATCAGGTAGCAGCGACTGAGCTATCTGCTAAGATGCGTAAAAAAGAGCTTCTAGAAACAAATAATTGTGCCTGTATTGAAATTCAGGATGAAGATTTACTACGGTTAGATGAAGCTTTAACTAGGAAGTTGCTAAACCATAACATTGAAATTTGAAGTCTGTTCCTAAGTCTTACGCATCCATGGATGTTTGAGCGTGATCCGAGCCTTATACAGTCTTGTTTAGAAATGCGTCAAAAACATAAAAAAAGACGTTAAAGCAGTATATCTATTCTATGCTGAAGTGAGGGCTCTTAAGCTGATAATGGCTAATTAAGGGAGTTTGTTCACTGGCAAGAGTTAAGACAGTGGAATCTGGATGTCAGAAGTTTTCAAAGTTAAACAGCGATTAGCTTTTAGGTTGGCTAAATACTCGGTCGTGATGGCGTTTGTCATCGGCTTAGTTTTAACGACTGCGCAAGTGTTGGAAGACTTCCATGTGCAAGATAGCCAGTTTGATAAGACTATCCATAAAATCCTCAATGCTAGTAAGCCACCTGCCACCCGGGCCGTTCATACTCTAGACCATACACTCGCCAAAGAAGTTGTATTTGGTTTGATGCAATATTCTTTTATTTCCGAGGTGAGAATTTCGGATGAATTGGGTGAGGTACTGGCATCGCAGGTGGTTCCTGATCCTGTAAAGAAGTCTTCTACGCTTTGGCTTACTGAAAAAATTTCTAGTGCCCATAAAACCTATACCCTTGACCTCCAAGCGCCTGGCTTTGTCGATATTGCACCTGGCAAGTTACAAGTGGTTGTTAATAAAGACCAAGCGTTTCAGCCATTCTTTGAGCGTGCTTTAACCATCTTTGTTGCTGGCTTAGTGCGTAACGTGTTACTCGCCATCTGCCTAATCGCTATTTTTCACGTTGTTTTAACTAAACCTTTGGCAAGGCTTGCCAGTCAGTTTGCGAGTGTCGATCTCAATGCTAGCAAAGAGGTAAAGCTGCAAGTTCCTGACGTCCATAAAGACACGGAATTAGGTTTGTTAAATCATGCAGGTAATGAGTTTATCTCAACCGTTCATAACTTAGTGCACGAGCTTAGGGATAGTCATCAGGCTTTATCTAAGAGTGAAGCTCGCTTAGCCCAATTGATCAATCAGGTGCCGCAGTTGATCATGGCGATTAATAAAAATGGAGATATTCTGTTTGCGAATCGTCAATTCGCTGAGTTTTATGAGACACCTGTTACGGAAATCGCAGGCCATGCACTCCTGAAACTGCATCCTTATATTGAAGAGGTTGCCGAACTTGAGTCGATTCGTCGATGTGTCGAAGTGCATCAAACCGAAGCGGAAATCAGTGACTTTACCTGGACTCACAAAAGCGGAAAAACCATGCATTACACTGTGCAGGCTGCGCCGTTTGAGTATTTTTCTGAGCCTGTGGTGTTGTTTGCTGCTACTGATATATCTGAACAAAAGATGGTTCAGGACCACATAAGTCATATGGCAAACCACGACAGTCTAACTGGTTTACCAAACCGTACCTTGCTGAATGATCGTTTAGAACTCTCGTTAGCTAACAGTCAACGAAATGGTAAATGTAACGGTCTCTTGTTTATCGATTTAGATCACTTCAAAACGATTAATGATTCTTTAGGGCACAGTGTCGGGGATCAGCTTCTGAAGAAGGTGGCGGATATTCTGACTAAACAAGTTCGTGCCAGCGATACGGTCGCGCGATTAGGTGGCGATGAATTTGTCATTCTTCTGCAGTCCTTTGATGGCGATGAAGAAGAAGTGACTAAAGACATCGAGCATGTCTGTGAAAAACTGTTAGAGCTGCTTGCTGAGCCTATAGAGGTTAAACAACATCAGCTTCGTATCGGCGCGAGTATAGGCATTGTGCTTTATCCTCTGGCCGATAAAGGGATTGATGATCTGATGCGCTTTGCAGATACCGCTATGTATCATGCAAAAGAGAGTGGTCGAAATGGTTACGCTTTTTACCATCACACCATGACGACAGCTGTGGAAAAACAGCAAAATATGGAAAATCAGCTTCATTGTGCGCTAGAGAGAGAGGAGTTCCGTGTTCACTATCAACCCTTAGTTGATGTGAGTGGTGAAGTATTTGGGTTTGAAGCATTGATTCGTTGGCAGCACCCTGAACGTGGGTTAGTTCCACCGATAGAGTTTATTCCGAGTCTCGAAGTCAGTGGAATGATTGTTCCTGTGAGCAATTGGCTGATCGGGGAGTGCTCAAGGCAGATAGTGGAATGGAAGAAGAGCGGATTTTGGCGAGATGGCTGGTACTTGTCGATCAATATAAGCCCGTTGCAGTTCTATCAAGCAGATATGATCCCGGCACTGAAAGAGGCAATTACGCAGGCAGGGGCGGATGTTAAAAATATCTGTTTGGAGATCACCGAGACCGTGGCGGTAGAGAATATTGAGTTTGCTGTTAGCCGCTTACAAAAGATTCGAGATTTAGGCATTAAAATCGCCCTAGATGATTTTGGTACAGGTTACTCCTCATTGAGTTATTTAAAGGATCTGCCTATAGATATAGTGAAGATTGATCGCTCATTTGTGCAGGAATTGGGCGACAACAGCAAAAGCCAATGTATTGTAGAAGCTGTGATCAATATTGCTAAAGCATATAATCTTCGCGTTATTGCAGAAGGTGTAGAAACAAAAGAGCAGTTAATCATGGCTAATAAAGTTGGTTGCCATGTTTTCCAAGGTTTTTATATTGAAAGACCGCAGCCACCAAAGAGTCTGCGTAGCTCTTACCTTAAAGACTCCATTGAAAGTAAGTATTTTGGTTAGGAACTTTTTGGTTAAATCGTTCTCTATAGAATGGTCCTCCTGTTTAGGTTAAAGTGACCCCAAATTGAGATTGGAAGAATAAATGCAAACGGCTTACCCCATTAGTAAACAGAGCAGATTGATAGCAGCGTTTAGCTTGCTGTTTTTTGTGCTGTATTGCTCTGTTGGCGTTTGTACCAATCTATTTGCTGGTTCCTTATCAGATAACACTTCCTCAGTCAGTGTATCGTCGAACACAGCTGCAGCTGGCTCTAGCCATTCAGATCACAGCATGCATATGAGTATGTCGTCTGATCAACCTGCTACAAACGCATCTATGGCGCATTGTGATGGTCAGCCAAAAAGCTGTGACTGGAGTATCAATCCAGTTGTTGATCCGGTTGCGGATGCTATTCCTGATATGACCTTTTTCTTGCAATACCTGCTATCAGGTGTTGTTCTGCTGTTCAGTGTTTTGCTAGCAACAGCACATAATCTTTCTTACGGCTATTCTTTTGTTAGAGAGCGATGTCGTTTCTCCGGTGTACCGAGGCTACACCTGCAGCAGGCTGTTTTCTTAAATTAATTTCCTGACCCTTTTTATATCGGTTACCGCCTATTTCGGTGGTGTTTTGATGTATCAACGGGACAGGATCTATGCGTTTATCCCCACTATTTATCATTAGTCTGCTGACTTTTAGCAGCATTACTCAAGCAGAACTGAGTTTGGATTCTGCTATTCAGAATGCTCTTAGTTCTGATCATTGGAATCAAAGTAGTCTCTATCAGGAACAGGCGCTGCATGCTAAAGCGATCGCGAGTGCTCAATTGCCTGATCCAAAATTAAGGCTTGGGTTGGCGAATTTGCCAACAGATAGTTTTGATTTCCAACAAGAGAACATGACCCAGCTACAGCTAGGTGTCTCACAACAATTTCCTCGTGGTAAAAGCTTGGAGCTGTCACAACAGCAGTGGCAGCAAAAAGCGGCGAAAAGTCCACTACAACGCCAACTTCGTGCAGCTAGTGTGAAACTTAATGTCTCTCAGGCGTGGCTAAAACTGCATCAATCAAAAACGCAGTTGGCCCATTTCAAAGCTAAACAACATATTTTTAGCGAGCTTTTAGCAGTGAGTCGAGCGAATTACCGCTCGGGTAAAGCCTTACGTTATGAGGTATTGGATGCTGAAGTAAAACTTACGCAACTGAAAGACCGTATGCTGCAGTTAGAACAGATGATTCAGGTCCAAAAAGGAGTCTTACAGCAGTGGTTAACGGTTGAATCTTTTGATCAATCTATCGCTACTGGTTTTGATCTAGAGTTACTTGCATCAAGAAATAGTACGCAGGCGGAACAAGATCGATCGATCTTAAAACATCCCCAGATTCAGATTCTGAAACAAAACATTGCGATTGAGGATAAAGCGGTTGATCTAGCGGATCAGGCTTATAAACCTGCATTTAAACTCGATGCAAATTACGGTTATCGAGCTGACCATGATAATGGTCGTGATCGAGCGGATCTCTTCAGTGTCGCTGTGACTATGGATCTGCCGTTGTTCCCTGAGAAGCGCCAAGATCAGCATCGCCGTGCTGCAGTACAGCAGCGGGAAGCGAGTAAAGCGATCTACCTCCTTAAAGCGCGTGAGTTAAGAGCTGAATTAGCTATCGCTAAGGCTAATCTACAAGGCTATGAACAGCGCTTAGCCATCTACAACCAAGCCTACTTAAAGCAGTTAGCAGCCAAACGAAAAGCGGCATTGCGTGCCTACGCATCAGCGGAGTCTGGTTTTAAAACTGTATCAATCGCAGCTATGGAAGAGCTCGAAGCTCAACAGCAACAGATCCTTCTGCAACATCAGGTAGCTATGGCAATCGCGAAGGTGAATTTCTACTTTGCAGGAGAAGACCCAACGGTGATTAACAACGCTCATTTAGCTCAAGGAGGAATGGAAAAATGAATAAAGCTGTTTTAACACTCGGAGCTTTGTTAGTTGGGGCTTCAGCCGGCTACTTTCTGTCGCAGCAAAAAATTGATAGCGCTGATTCCTCAACCGCCGCAAATGATCAGCCTCTATATTGGGTTGCACCGATGGACCCAAATTATAAACGTGATAAACCGGGGCTCTCTCCTATGGGGATGGATTTAGTACCTGTTTATGAAGAGGATCTAGCGGGTGGTGATTCACCGGGGACAATTTCAATCTCCCCAGAGGTTGAAAACAATCTTTCTGTACGCACGGAAGCGGTTTTGTTTAGTCCGTTGCAAGCGCAGTTAAAAACCGTGGGTTATGTCGGGGTTGATCAGGAGAGAGTGACCGATATCCATTCACGTATTTCTGGTTGGGTTGAGCAGGTTAAGATCAGCGTAAAGGGTGAATATGTTGAAAAGGGATCGCTACTGTACGAGGTGTATTCCCCTGAATTGGTGAATGCTCAGGAAGAGTATTTAGCAGCCTTACGCAGCGGTAATCGTTTTTTACGTAATGCGAGTGAAAGTAAATTGGTTGCGCTGGGCGTATCTAAGGCTGTGTTATCAACCTTAAATAAACAGCGTCAGCCTCTACAGAAGTTACCTGTTTATGCGCCTGTATCAGGTTATATCGACCAGATCTCGTTGCGTAGAGGTACGTATATTAAGCCTAATAGCCGTTTATTGACGATCGCGCCTTTAGATCAGGTTTGGGTGACCGCAGAACTATTTGAACGCCAAGGCAGCGCAGTACAGAAGGGCGATGTGGCCGAAATGACCTTAGCTTTTATGCCTGGGGAAATCTGGCGTGGGCAGGTCGATTATGTTTACCCGACGGTTAATCAAAAAACGCGAACACTGAATGTCCGTTTACGTTTCGATAACCCTGATCTTCTGCTTAAACCGGATATGTTTGCTCAGATTACTATCCAGTCGCTACCGACCAAACCTATGCTGAATGTGTCGGATACAGCAGTCATCAAAACCGGTGATCAAGACCGAATTGTTCTGGCTTTAGGAGAGGGTAAATATAAATCGGTTGAAGTTAAAACCGGTCCGAGTATGGCTGGACGCACTGCAATTATTCAGGGCTTATTCCCAGAAGATAAAGTCGTAACATCGGCTCAGTTTATGCTCGATTCCGAGTCTAGTATCAGCTCTGATTTCTTACGCCTGACACCACCGGCTATGGGGCTGATTGATGAAATTTGGGTCGGCGCAACAGTTGAAGAGATCGATCTAGAATCACGCCTCTTAACGATCAGACATGAAGCGATTCGAGAGTGGAAACAGGATGCTATGTTGATGCAGGTTAAAGCTGATGAATCCTTGGATTTAGAGGCTTTACTTAATGCAGGCTCGGTGCAAATCCGTTTACGCGGCGCCAATATGAGCGACTTGCAGCTCACGGATTTTATATTGCCACGCCCTAAAGCCCCAGAAAGTATCCCTGGGGGTAAACTATGATCAAAGGGATAATTTATTGGTCGATACACAATCGTTTTTTTGTTCTGCTGACGACGGTTATTTTAATTGGTTGGGGGGCTTATGCAGTCAAAAATACGCCGATTGATGCGATTCCAGACCTCTCCGATGTCCAGGTAATTATTAAAACTAGTTACCCCGGTCAAGCACCACAAGTGGTGGAGGATCAGGTCACTTATCCACTGACGACGGCGATGTTGTCGGTACCGGGCGCAAAAACAGTTCGTGGCTTCTCTTTCTTTGGGGATTCATACGTTTATGTAATTTTTGACGAAGGGACAGATCTCTATTGGGCGCGTAGCCGAGTATTAGAGTATCTCAGCCAAGTTAGCTCGTCTCTACCTGATAGCGCCAAACCGCAGCTTGGACCTGATGCTACAGGGGTGGGCTGGGTCTACCTATATGCATTGGTCGATCGCACGGGGCAGCATGATTTAGCACAGCTGCGCAGTATTCAGGATTGGTTTTTAAAGTATGAGTTGCAGACCGTGTCCGGGGTATCAGAAGTCGCTCCTATCGGTGGCATGGTCAAGCAATATCAAGTCAAAGTAGATCCGGAAAAACTACGCGCTTTTGATGTACCGCTATCGCATATCAATCAGGCGATTAAACGCGCTAACCAAGAGAGCGGTGCCTCGGTCATCGAAATGGCCGAAGCCGAATATATGGTCAGAGCGAGTGGCTATTTAGATGGCTTGGAAGCGATTAAAAATATTCCATTGGGTGCCACCCCTCAAGGCACGCCGTTATTACTGCAAGACCTAGCTGATGTGACAATCGGGCCTCAGATGCGTCGCGGTATTGCTGAACTTGATGGCGAAGGCGAAGTTGTCGGTGGTGTGGTGGTGATGCGCTTTGGCGAAAACGCGCAGGCAACGATTGAGGGAGTCAAAGCTAAGTTAGAAGAGCTCAAACGTAGCCTGCCTGAAGGTGTAGAGGTCGTCACAGTATATGATCGCTCAGGTCTGATTGATCGAGCAGTGGATAACTTGTTTGAGAAACTCGTAGAAGAGTTTGTCGTAGTTATCATTGTTTGTGCACTGTTTCTGTTCCATTTCCGCTCCTCGTTGGTGGTGATTATCAGTCTGCCTATTGGAATTTTGGCGGCGTTTATCGTCATGTATTACCAAGGGATCAATGCCAACATCATGTCTTTGGGCGGGATTGCCATAGCAATTGGTGCCATGGTAGATGGTGCCATTGTGCTAATAGAGAATGTGCATAAACACATTGAGCGTCGACCGCTAACAGATGAAAACCGCTGGCAGGTTATAGCGGAGGCGTCTGCAGAAGTTGGACCAGCACTCTTTTTCAGTTTGTTGATCATTACTATGAGTTTTATCCCTGTGTTTGCTTTGGAAGCGCAAGAGGGGCGTATGTTCTCGCCTTTGGCTTATACCAAAACTTATGCCATGGCCGCCGCAGCGGGGTTTGCAATTACCTTAGTACCGGTTCTGATGGGTTACTGTATCCGCGGAAACGTGCTTCCAGAAAGTAAGAACCCAGTGAATCGTATTCTCCAAGCGATCTACGTGCCGGTGATTCGTTTAGTCCTAAATTGGCCTAAGTTCACTGTTGTTCTGGCGTTAACGGTTACGGTGATAGGCTTTTGGCCTGTGAATAAAATCGGTAGCGAATTTATACCGCCTCTGGATGAAGGCGATCTGATGTACATGCCAACCACTTACCCTGGAATCTCGATTGGTAAGGCACGAGAGTTACTGCAGCAAACAGATAAGTTGATTCTTACGGTGCCTGAAGTTGAGCGTGTATTTGGCAAAATTGGACGTGCGGAAACCGCGACAGACCCAGCGCCGCTGACCATGATTGAAACCTTTATCACGTTGAAACCACGAGATCAGTGGCGTGAGGGGATGACCACCGAAAAGTTGACCAAAGAGTTGGATAAGCTAGTGAAGTTGCCAGGGCTGACCAATGCTTGGGTAATGCCGATTAAAACCCGTATTGATATGCTGGCGACAGGGATTAAAACCCCAGTTGGTTTAAAGGTTGCAGGGCCTGATCTTAAAGTGATTGAAGATATAGGTAAGCAACTCGAACAGGTGCTGGTGGATGTTGAGGGTACCTCATCTGTTTATTCCGAGCGTGTTGCGGGTGGACGCTACATTAAGGTCGATATCCAACGGCAAAAAGCAGCGCGATATGGTCTTAATATTGCCGATATTCAGTTAGTAATTACCAGCGCTATTGGTGGAAAAAATGTTGGTGAGACCGTTGAGGGTTTAGAGCGTTATCCGATCAATGTGCGTTATCCACAAGCTTACCGCGATTCGGTGGAACAACTGCGTTTGTTACCACTGGTCACTCCGACAGGCGCACGTATCGCTTTGGCGGATGTTGCTGATGTTTGGATAGAGGCTGGACCTCCAGGGATTAAAAGTGAAAATGCTCGGCCTAATGGCTGGACCTATGTCGATATTGAGGGGCGAGACTTAGGCTCTTATGTCGCTGATGCGCAAAAAATCGTGGCTGAGCAAGTCCAGTTGCCACCTGGTTATTCGATTAACTGGTCGGGGCAGTATGAATATCTACTCCGTGCGAAAGAGCGTCTGACTTATGTGATCCCTCTGACCTTAGCCATCATTGTGGTTCTCCTTTACCTTAGCTTTCGTCGATTTGCGGAAGTGGCGATGATTTTAGGGACGCTACCTCTTGCGCTGATAGGCGGGATTTGGATGCTTTACCTAAACCAGTTCAACTTCTCTGTTGCAGTGGGTGTTGGCTTTATCGCTTTGGCGGGTGTGGCGGTCGAGATAGGTGTCATATTACTGGTATATCTCAATCAGGCCTACGAAGAAAAGTGTCGAGAGATGCCAGAAGGCCTTACCCTTCAAGCCTTGCAGGAAGCTATCACTGAGGGCGCTGGTAAGCGCGTCAGACCTATTCTGATGACGGTTGCTACGGTGATCGCAGGCTTACTACCGATTATGTATGGCGATGGAACGGGAGCTGAAATCATGCAACGGATTGCGGCACCGATGGTTGGTGGTATGGCGAGTGCTTTAGTGTTAACGCTGATTCTATTACCGGCCATTTATTATCTGTGGCGAAAGCAACAGCTGCCTAAATAACTATCTAAATAACCACAAAAGGGAGGTTTGACCTCCCTTTATTTTTTTCTTGTTGTTTATTGGTTAACAATTCCAGGCAAGCTTAGATCGCCTGAAGCTACGTCCATTACATTAACTACGCATAATAGTGGCGCGTGCACGCTTTGATTAACTCGCAGGGCAGAAGTGACGCCATCAAACTGTGCTGTTTGGATTGCTTGTGCATTAGCAAAAGCAACTTTCACTTCTAAACTGTCATCTTTAAATGTTGGCTGCCAGCCAGGACTATCCAATAAAATAGGCAGGCCGGGCCAAGTTTTTGGCAATCTTGGTTTTTCTCCTTTAGGGATATCAACCACACCTAGAGCCCCTTTGCCGCATTGATCATTAGGCTTTAACACTACCCAGTGGCTGTGCCAGTCCCAACCATCATTACCTGTATCGCCATCTTGGTTCTCATCATATAAAGGGGTGTCATCAAAATCAGGGTGAGCGGTTACCGCAAGCGCTAGAATGCCTGCTTCGGCTTCAAAACCTACTTCGTAGCTGTCGATATTTGTCGGCCATACGTATGAATAGACTTCAGATCCGGCAAGTTTGCCAATCTTTTTAGGTCGCTCTGATCCTGCTTTACCGTCCACTGCCATATGGAACGTGGCTACATTGCCTTCGGTTGTGATTTTGGCGTGGACTATATCAAACGCCGCCATATTGGCGTTGCCAGATGCTGCTTGAATACCACCATGGTGGCCGGGACCTGCTTGAACTACCGCGGGTAGGGTAAAGATGGAGGTTAAAACGAGATGGCTAAGTTTCATGATGATCTCCTAAATATTGTTTTGAGTCGAAACTATATTTAGTTTGCGTGGATTTTTTGGGCTTGTCAACTATGTTTTGAGTCGATACTATCTGTCTTATGAATTTACTTAGCGTCCAAACTTTATTGGAGCGGATCACTTCATTACTTCGCTCGGAAAACCGTTTAGCACTGCATGAACTGGGTCTACAACCTGTGCAGCTCGATGCCTTGCTCTATCTATCTCTATGTAATCGCTTCTCGGATACGCTCAAAGCTGTGACCGATTATCTAGGGCTTACCAAAGGCACAGTCTCTCAAAGTCTAAAAGTACTTGAGAATAAAGGCTTAATTGAAAAGTCACCTGATCCTAACGATAAGCGTGTTACTCATCTTAAGGTGACTGACGAAGGTCAGAAGACCTTAGATCTATTGTTGCCATCGACTGCTTTGACACAATCGCTATCTAATTTGGGAGAGGCAGAGGAAACTGAACTAGCTGATCTGTTGTGCCGCCTATTGGTTCTATTGCAAAAACAAAACAACTACCGCTCATTTGGGCAATGTAAAACTTGCAGACATAATCAGAAGCGGGAGGACGGTTATTTTTGTGGTTTAACGCAAGAGCTACTGTCTGAAAAAGAGATTACGCTTATCTGTTTGGAGCATGAGGAGAATCAAACCTGAGCCTGCTAAGTTTAAAATCCCTTGCCTCATATAAGGATAAGGGCTTAGGCAAGAAGTCATACTTAATTACGTAACTGTAAAAAGTTGGTCAAAGTTAGCGAGTTTAAGAATACGAAGCGCCGTTTCTGAAGGGCGAACGAGTGTCACTTTGCCATTAATATTTTCAACATGCTCTTTGGCAATCAAGAGCATACCTAAAGCAGAGCTATCGATAAATTTGGTGGATGACAAATTGATAGCGATATTGGTTCTAGGTGTTTTTATATCTCTATATGCATCTCTAAACGCTTTGTGAATGGAGTAATCGAACCGTTCACCAATCGAGATGGTGAGTTCTTGGTTATCCTGATTTAAATGGGTCTGGATCATGTTCGGGCTCCGACTACAGCTTGTACAGAAAAGGTATTATTGAATTAATGATCAATATTTAACCATAGTGTAGGGGGGGCTAACTCGATCTAAATCAATAAACATTCGAAAAATCACAGGAGTTTGGGTATAGGAATAGATTCGAAGGCTATGGGTTTAGAAAAATGCCGATATGCTAGCGAATACAAAGGGTTGCGATTGTAGAGCTGGTTCTAGTTACGACTTATCTAAAGGAATAAAGGAGCGGTAACGACTAACGAGTTAACTTGCTACCTGACGATGAGCGTCTTGATAGTGGTTTGAAAGGTTATCTAATTCCCCGATACAGAAACACGACTTGCCTTTAGCTTTAGCCTCTAGCATGAGCATATCCGCTGCTTTTAATAGCTCATCGCGGCTTTCATTGTTGTGGCGGGATACCGCAATACCAATACTCACACCTAGTTGGCATTGTGCGCCTTTTAATGATAATGGGTGTTTTAGGTTATCGATAATTCGGTTGGCGATCTCTTCCAGTTGATTTTGGTTTTGTGGGTTATGGATCATCAAGACAAATTCATCCCCGCCAATTCTCGCCAAAGTGTCGTTTTGTCTTAGCATTTGGCTAAGGCGGTGACTCACAAGCATTAATGCCTCATCACCTGCTTCATGGCCTAAGTCATCATTGATCGGTTTAAAGTTATCCAGATCGAGATAGAACAGTGCCAGTGAGGTTTTCTCTTTACGGGCCTGATGGAGAGATTGTTCCAGTTCTTGCATAAAGTGACGGCGATTATATAAACCGGTGAGTGGGTCATGCTCAGCCATGTGCCTGATTTTGTTTTCAGCGTTGGTGCGCTTTAACTGCGAGCGAGTATAAAGGTAGGTACCTATGCCTGTGACCAGCGCCAACAGAGCACTGATGATGATCATCAAGTTAAGTCGTTCTAAACTCTTTTGCGCAACAAGTTGTTTGTCTATATAAGTGATCAGTAACCATTGCGGCCAATCGCCCGCATTCTGCTCGAACTGTTCAATACGTTGATCTTGGCTCAGTAAAACTCGGTGGAAAACATAGTAACCGTTCTTCTGTTCTAACGAGCCAATATGCTTATCTGAGAGTGCTTGCCAAAGTTCAGGGTTTAGAACTGGCAAAGGAGGTTGCTGATTATCTTCGTACATAAATGCCCACAGTTTTTCTTTTGACTCCCCATGTAACCAGTAGCCATCCTGATTGAGCATCATGATCTTTCCTTGGCTCAAGCTTTGAGCATCATCGAGATGCTGGATTAGATGGCTGGCATTGAGGTTAATAACGATTAACCCCATGAGATTTTGCAGCGGGTCTTTGACTGGCGTCGCGATACGCGTAATAGGTTTGTGTGGTATCTCGATTTGACCGTGTTCAATATTCAGATCTAATGGCGAAATATAAACTTTACCGTGATCGAGTTTGCCTGTTTCTGGTACGTAATAGCGGTTTATCTTATTTTGCAGATCCTGTTCAGGAACAATTTCAGTACGCTGTTGGCCTTTGTTTATCCGTACTTGTTCACGACCTTTTTCATCAATAAAACGAATTTGGTCGTAACTATGTTTGATATCAACAATGTTTCTAAATTCTAACTGGACTTCAGTAACTGCGTTTTCATTCCCAGATAGATGTCTTACAAAGTCAGGTTGTGAAGCCAGTGTACGGGTGTCTAAAACAGCTTCAGCAATGCGGTAAGTGAGAGCTTTGTCGATGAGCACGAGCTGATCGGCTTCGTTTTTTATGATCTTTTCTTTTAGGTCTTCAGATTGTGTTTGAAAGACATTGATCAGAAATAGCAGCAGCAGTGAAAGGCCAAACAGATAGGAGGTTGAATAGCGAATCTCGATTCTATTTAAGAAGCTGGTTAAGGTATTAGCGTAGGGATAGAAAACGTAGATATAGATCGCTATTGAGCTAACCGATGCGAAAGCTAGAGATTTAAAATCAAACAGTAGAATGTTGTTTAAATGTTCTAGACTGATAATGGATTGCAGTAGGGCCAGAGATAGCTCGATTCCAAAAACGCTGAGGCCTACTTGAAGAAACAGCCACTCTCGAACTTTTCCGGAAGGTTGAATCTGACGGTAATAGGTAAAGATAAATCTAAGAATAACTAGCGAGATCAGCGCAAGAATGGATGCATTGGCGGCTGCTTCGAACCAGTAATATTCGGCATTTAGATGTAATGATGCGATAAATTTAGAAGTGATGCTCTCGGTTATTAGCAACGTAAAAAATAAAATGATAACCGGCATCATCGGAATTACTTCTCGGGAAATTGGGGTAAATTGTATAAAAAGAGCGGCAGATCTTACCAAAAGGTCTGATTAAAAACTAGACAGTTAAATAAGTAGTTCTGAATGCTCTATTGACCCCTATCATGAGATTTTTAGGGGTTATTGTTAGACTTTATATGGGCACTGCCAAGCGGTGTCTATCAGTCAAATTTTAGTGAGAATGTGTCCGTTGATTAAACTAAAAAGTAGTCGTTTAATTTGGATCTCTATTGTTGTCATCTTCCTGTGTCCTGCAGCGGTATTAGTTGCTGCGTTATTGCATGAGGGAGAAATTCCAATCAAAAGCCAAATCGAGCTTCTCGACGTTGCAGGGGAGCTCCTGCTTTTAGTCCTCGTTCAATTCTGGATAGTTACGATCGCCTATGCAGGGCTGCAATTTAGGACCTATATCTACCTACTCTGTGGATTTGGCATCATTGCTATGGCTAATACTGCTGATTTACTCGATGAATTTATTTTCGATCATGTTGGCACGTTAAAATTAATAGAAAATGCGGCTTACCCTTTAGGGATGATGCTTGCGACAGTTGGCTTGTTTAAGTTAAGTCGTGATTACAGTGAATTGCTCAAGAGGGTCAATAAAGACCGAGATGATTGGCGTTGGAAAGCTAATAAAGATCAGCTTACAGGTTTATTTAATCGTCGGTACTTCTTTGAAATCATGCCTGATCTCTTAGAGACCTTAAAGGGTGGAAGTAGGGCGCATACAGCTGCGCTTTTAATGTTAGACATTGATTACTTTAAATCGGTGAATGATCAATTTGGGCATGACAAAGGAGACTTATTACTGCGAGCGGTTGGAGAGACTATCAATAAATTTTGCCACCACGATGATTTTGGATTTCGTCTTGGAGGTGAAGAGTTTGGGGTTTTAATTTCGGGTGCTGATTCAGATGTTGTCTTGCAAGCTGCTGAACGGCTTAGACAGAGAATAAATATAGTTCAAATCAAAACAGAAACAGGGGAACTGGTTTCTCGTACCGTGAGCATTGGGGTTAGTTTGTTACGTTCTAATGACTCAATAGAAAGCTGGATGAAACGATCTGATAACGCACTATATGAAGCAAAAAGTCAGGGACGAAATCGAGTAGTAATCATCTAACTCTTTGATGGTTATCTTTGACGAAAAGCGCTTACAACGTTTGTAAGCGCTTTTGTAATAACTCCCCAAATAGCTTAGTTGCTGGACCTGCATAATCTCCTTCTGCGTAGATCATACACAATTGAACACTCTTCTTTGCTCCAGCGTTTAGTGGGAGTGGTTTGAGTAACCCTTGTTCTAGTTCCCTTTCGATTTTAAGGCTTGGATACCAAGCGTAGCCTAATCCACGGCATGCAGCGGCGATTGAGGTAGTAAAGTTACTCAGTGTCAGGCGTTGCTCCGCACCAAGCCAACCTGAATCGACATCCCTGCTGCCGGAATCCCTAATCACTAGCTGACGATGCAGGCGTAAATCTTTGTGATCTAAAGAGCGCTTAAGCTGATGAAGAGGATGCTCCGGGGTGGCCACAGCGACAAAGGTGATATCTAAAATAGGATCGCCCATAAAACCTGGAGGTATGCGCGATCCAATCACTATATCGGCTTCTTTTTTCAGTAACGCTTCATCGGTGCCACTTAATACCGTTTCGATAAACTCGATTCGGGTCAGGGGGCTCTGTTGTGTAAATTCAGCAATCACATCTAGCATGAGCCATTCTGGAAACAGGGCATCCATAGCGATGCGAATATCCGGCTCCCAGCCTTCTGCAAACTGTTTTGCTAAGTTTTCCATCTGTTGCGCTTCTTCTACTAAAACCCGGGCTCTGCGATAGAGGGTTTTTCCTGCGGCAGTCAAAACCGCTTTACGACCTTCAACTTTAAAGGCTTGCACGCTCAGAGTGCTCTCTAATTTTTGAATTGCGTAGCTGATGGAGGATTGGCTTTTGTTCATCGCTTCAGCTGCAGTTGCGTAGCCGCCATTTTCGACCACCGCGATGAGGCTTTGCCATTGTTCAAGAGTAACTTGAGGCATTATATATCTAATTTTTCGATTGAATTGAGCAAATTATAGCTATTTTTAATCGCTTAATTAAATAAGAGAATGATCCCATCAGTTACAGAGACAGATCTGTAAGAACGAAAGAACAGATTTTTAAGGTGAATTCGATGGCTACATTACTACATATTAAATCCAGCATTTTTGGTAACGGCGGTAAATCAAGTCAGTTGGCTGACAACTTTATTGAACAGTGGTTAGAGAAGCACCCGCAGGGCCAAGTGATTGTCCGTGATTTGGTTGCCGAAGATGTTCCGCATCTGGATGCGGCTGTTATGACGGCATTATCTACACCGGCTGATGAGCGCACTGCGGAGCAGCAAGCGATTGTTGCTCGTTCAGATCTATTTATTACTGAGTTAAAAGCTGCAGATGAAATTGTGATGGGCGTGCCAATGTATAACTTTGGCGTTCCGACTCAGATGAAAGCTTATTTCGATTTGATTGCTCGTGCAGGAGTGACATTTAAATATACCGAGCAGGGGCCGGTAGGTTTAATCGCAAGTAAACCCGTTTACCTATTGGCTACACGTGGTGGTCTATATCGTGATCAGGGCCATGACTTTCAGATCCCTTTTGTGCAGCAGTTCCTTAACTTTATCGGCCTAAGTGAGAGCGAGGTTATCTATGCCGAAGGGCTAAGTATGGGTGATTTGGCCGAAAGCTCGTTAGCCAAAGCTAACCAGCAGATTGCTGCTATCCATTAATTAAGGAGTTACACAATGGGCTTGTTGATTGATGGCCAGTGGCATGACCAGTGGTATGACACTAAGAGTAATAAAGGTGAATTTGTCCGCAACGAATCTCAGTTCCGAAACTGGGTAACTAAAGATGGTAGCGCTGGGCCTACCGGTAAAGCAGGCTTTAAAGCTGAAACTGGTCGTTATCATCTCTATGTCTCTCTTGCTTGTCCATGGGCGCATCGCACGCTTGTTATGCGTGAGTTAAAAGGGCTGACTGATCATATTTCGGTTGATGTCGTACACCCGCTGATGTTTGAACATGGCTGGTCGTTCGAGAGTGATTTTGCGGCGAGTACAGGTGATAGCTTATTCGGACATAATTATCTCCATCAAGTGTATACCCAAGCAGAGCCAAACTATAGCGGACGCGTGACTGTCCCAGTGTTATGGGATAAGCAGACCCATACCATTGTGAATAACGAGTCATCCGAAATTATTCGCATGCTTAACAGTGCTTTTGATGATATTGGCGCAAAGGCAGGAGACTTTTACCCTGAAGTTCTTCGTTCTCAGATTGATGAGGTGAATACGTGGGTCTACGACAAAGTAAATAATGGTGTTTATAGAGCGGGCTTTGCTACCTCGCAAACGGCTTATGATGCTGCCGTAGTTGAGTTATTCACAGCCTTGGATCAGTTGGAAGAGCGCCTGTCACAACAGCGCTTTTTAGTGGGTAACCAATTTACTGAAGCTGATCTGCGTTTATTCACAACCTTGGTTCGTTTTGATCCTGTGTATGTGACGCACTTTAAATGTGATCTACGTCGAATTGCCGATTATCCAGCGTTATCGGGCTATCTACGCGAGATTTACCAGATGGCTAATATCGCTGAAACGGTAGATATGGATCACATCAGGCACCACTACTACCGCAGCCATCGTACGATTAATCCAACGGGTGTGATTTCAGTTGGTCCTGCATTTGATTTAACTGCACCACATGGTCGGGAGGCGCTATGAATAAGTTAGACAATCTACGCAGTATTAAACGCATAATCCCAGCAAAAGACAGTATGGATGGTGCCGGGGTTAAGTTGAAGCGTAGCATAGGCAGAAGCGAGGCTACTCGGATTGATCCTTTTCTAATGCTAGATGCGTTTTCATCGGAGAATCCAGATGATTATTTGGCTGGCTTTCCACCTCACCCCCATCGTGGTTTTGAAACTGTGACTTACATGCTGGATGGGCACATGATCCATCGCGATCATATGGGCAATGAAGGGGATCTAAGAGCGGGCGGTGTGCAATGGATGAAAGCGGGCAGAGGGGTGATTCATGAAGAACGGCCTCAGCGGGTAGACGGTTTGATGCGTGGTTTCCAGTTGTGGATAAATCTACCTGCGGCAGAAAAAATGCAACCGGCCTCTTATCAAAATATTGAACCTGAAGAGGTGCCGCAATTAATCGGTGAAGGTTATGAATTGAAAGTTGTGGCTGGTGAAATAAATTTGGAAGGCCAAGCATTAAAAGGACCTGTACAAAATATCGCTACAGAACCAATGTTTTGTGACCTGCAGCTCGAAGCTGGGCGGGAGATTGAGTTGGCTCTGCCAGAGTCCCATAACGCTGCGATCTACCTTTTTGAAGGTGAAGCTCAGGTGGCTGGGGAGCTAGTTGATTCACACCAAGTATTAGAACTTTCTCAAGGCAAAGGCGTTGTTATCAAAGCACAAAGTGATAGCCGTATGTTGATCTTGGCAGGTAAACCTATTGGCGAGCCGGTGGTTCAGTATGGTCCTTTTGTGATGAATACAATGGCTGAGATAGAACAAGCGCTGAATGATTACCGCCAAAACCGTTTGGTTTAACTATGGTTTTTTATTACAGGGAAACAAAGGCTTCGTTGAGATTATTCGAGCGGATATAGGACTGCATTAACGGCGGATTATCCGTGAAAATTCCATCAACACCCCAGTCAAAAAGCACCGCAACTTGAGTAGGATCGTTACAGGTATAGCAGTAGAGCTCGTAACCGGCTTGTTTGATCACTTGCACATCGCTTTGTGTGATGAGATTGGCATCACAATGCAGGCTGACTGGTTCTAGCATCTCGGCTTTAAGCTGCCATAGTTCAGGGAGATGGTCATAAAGCAGGCCTATCTGGGCTTGAGGGTCTAGCGCCTTATAAGCGCTTAGCAGGTCAAAGTTATAACAGCTGATAATCAACTTTTCGGGTGTCGGCCAATAGACGCTGATCTGCTCAAAGACTCTTTCTGCAACTAGATCCGGCTCTAAATCGAAAGGCTTTATCTCTAGGTTCAGGCCCAGCTGCAGTTCTTGGCAAAGCCTAAGAGCATCCGAAAGGTGCGGCATAGGTTCATCTACCCATTCTGGATGGAACCAACTGCCAGCATCCAGCAAAGGAAGGGTGTCGAAGCTTAAAGCACTTAATGGCCCTTGCTGATTAGTGCAGCGATCTAGATGTTCATCATGAAATAAAACAGGCGTTGAATCTCCTAAAAGAGTGGTGTCGAGTTCGACCCAAGTCACACCGCATTCAGCGGCCATTTGAATACCCGCTAAGGTATTCTCGGGAGCTAAATGTGCAGCTCCCCTATGGCCAATGATACGGCTGGCGATCATGGAATCTGCATACCTCTCTGGACGAATTCAATATGGCCTATCCGTTCCATCCAAGCTTTAACAAACGGAAACTTGTCAGGATCTACATGTTGCCACTCATAACGCATAGCCCATGGGTAGATGGCGAAATCTGCAATTGAAAGCTCATCCCCAATTACAAACTGTTTATTTGATAACTGCGTATCGAGAGTTTGCCATAAGCGCTGGGCTTCGTTGTTGTAGCGTTGTTTGGCATAGTCTGAAGCATCAGGTGCAAAGCGATTAAAGTGATGCGCTTGCCCTAAAAACGGACCAAAACCACCCATCTGCCACATTAACCATTGTAGGCACTCTAGGCGGGCTTGTGGGTCTGATGGGATAAATTCACCGGCTTTCTCAGCTAAATAAATTAAAATTGCGCCGCTTTCAAATAGTTGGATGGTTTCGCCGTTTGGACCTTCATCATCGACTAGAGCAGGGATTTTGCTATTTGGACTAATCGCTTTAAACGCAGGCTCAAATTGTTCTTTCTCGAAAATATTAACTGGATGGACTCGATAGGGAAGGCGAAGGGCTTCCAACATGATGGATATCTTTCGCCCGTTTGGTGTTCCCCAAGTGTATAAATCGATCATCGCAGTGCCTTACAGGTTGATAAAGTGGTGGTAAATGCCGATCAGCTCTTGTTCTGTAAATGTAACAATGACTAACTGCTGACCCGGTTTAATTAAATTGGGGTTCTCACCTAAGATCCCTTTTTGGTAGTTGTAGATATAGGTTTGATCTACTTTGGCTTTTAATACCTGACCTAAAAAGGAGCTACGTTTATCACCTAAAGCTTCATCAGCGTCTTTCGGAATATCTACTGATACTTTCTCTCCTAGTCCTGGTAAAGAAAGTCCTTCAGTAAAGGTGCGCATGAGGCCGTGTTGGATGATCCCCCATAAGCCTTCATCATCCCCCTCATTAACGGCATGAATAAAGTAGACTTTCTGTGCAGAGTTATCGGGATCGTCTAATAACTCCAGCAGCTTGATCTGTTGAGTTGCGACTAAGGCTGTATCTGCGATAGCTGCATTAGTTTTGTTGTTGCTTTTGCCTGTTTTAATTACGCTCAAGTGGCTGCTCACGGCAAATGTTTCACCTTGAGCTTCTGCTGTTGGGTCACTGCCTTGAGAGCTAACGGTTTCTTCCAGAATCTCCGCTTGTGTCGATGTTTTGACAGGGGGAAGTTTAAGAAGCTGCTCTGCCGTTACAAAATTACTCGCTTGCTCTATTTTAATCGGGCTTTCCTGACCCGAAGTTAGACGATCAATATGTTGGCGGGCTTCCTGTTGTGTCGAGGAAGAAGCTTTAACCTCGGTCGTTTCAACTTCATCTGTCGTTTGTTCCTTCTGCGTAAACAGATATCCAGCTACGCCAATACAAACAATCACTAATACTAAAATGAGACGCTGCATAATTTGATCCTAATTAGCTTTGGGTCTCCCACTAATGTAGCGGTTCGCTAGTGATAAGAAAACAGGGTAATCCCTTTGTTCGTATTCTATATATCCAGCAACTTTACCAAGGTGCACGTTGTTGTTGGCGGCTATTTATTGTCAGTGAAGCTAGAGAAATTATTGAATATTTGTTATCTTTGTTAATCGAATTGATACTGATTATTGTTTAGATTTCTGGAATGTGAGCATTGCTAAATTGTAGTTTGAATGTTGTCAGCGGTAGTAGCTTAGAGTTGTTGGATTTAGTTGAGCAGCAAAGATTTGGTGTGGAATATCAGCCCTTAATAGATGCGCATACGGGGGATATTCTTGGGTACGAGGCATTAGCGCGCTTTTATCATGCAGACGGTCGAGCAATTCCGCCTTTAGATGTTTTTCAGGTTTTACACGACAGCCCTCTAATGCTAGCGCAAGTTGAGTTGCAACTTAAGCGCCTGCAGATGCGTTATCGCCCAGAGGGAGTGGCGCTATTTCTGAATCTCGATCCACATGCTTTTTCCGTATGCACTGATGCGAATGGATCGGGTCAAAATGCTATGGTGAATTTGCTTAAGGGCAATACTGATCTGGTTATAGAGTTAATCGAAAACACAGACGTCAACGATGCCAAAATCAGTAATGAGGTTTCGGAGTTGATGCGCAAAAAGGGGATTGCGATTGCACTAGATGATGTCGGTGCGCCAGGCAGCATGATTGCGATGAACATCCTGAGTGAAGTGGATTACATCAAGTTTGATCGTAGTTGGTTGCGCGATGATCTGACTGAAAATATGCAGTTGTTGATAAAAAGTATCATCAGTTTTTCACGTGTTAGTGGTAAAAAGACTGTATTAGAAGGGGTTGAGTCAGCAGAAGATTTGGCAACAGCAATCAAGCTGGGCATTGATTATGTACAAGGTTTTTTCTATCGAGAACTCTTTATTCAAAAGCGATGTTTTGACTGATTAGTCTAAAAATAGGCTACCCTTAAAGCTGTAATTTTAACTTATTGATTTTTATATGATTGAAAAGATTGATGAAGTTTTGGGGTTCTGGTTCGGCCAAATAAAAGACGGCTTTACGGTATGTGATCGTTCAGAACTTTGGTGGGCGGGATCACCAAAAAATGATCGTTTAATCGCTGAGCTATTTGGTCATCAAGTGCGTCAGGCTTTACGAGGTGATCTAGATGCTTGGGCGGAAACACCACGTGGGCGATTAGCACTGATTCTATTGTTAGATCAATTTACCCGTACAATCTATCGAGGCTCTGCAGACGCTTTTGCAGGCGACAGTCAGGCTTTGCAACTGTGCCTCAGTGGACGCACCCAAGGGCATGATCAAGCATTAGAGTTTGTCGAACGCACCTTTTTCTATATGCCATTAGAACATGCTGAAAACCTGCAAATGCAGCAGTTGTGTGTCAGTAGTTTTGAGCAGATGTTGTTAGAAGTGGCAGGTGAGAAGAAACTACAAGTAGAAAACTGGTTGGATTTTGCTTGTCAGCATCATGAGCAGATAGAGCGCTTTGGTCGCTTTCCTCACCGTAATGAAGTCCTTGGGCGTAGTTCTTCGCCTGAAGAGTTAGCTTACTTATTACAAAGCCATAATCGCTGGGGTCAATAAGGTTTAGGGACAATAAAGCGCTGATGCCTTAAGCATAGGGGTAAGTAAAACTCTTTTTAGAACAGGGTGTCCTGTTTGCGACTTTGTTCTCGCCATGGTGTAAATAAACAACAGCCGGGAAGTGCCGCTTCAAGCTTCTCCACAAAGTAAGCCGCCAGTTGCGGTGCTTCGGCATTATCCGGCGTGTGGAAAAAGAAATAAGGTGTTTTGCCCGCTTGCATCCAAGTGATCGCTTTCTTTATCCATGGATCAAGGTAAGGGGCTCCCCATTTCCAATCTAACGGTGTGATAAAGCGAATCATAGGGGATTGCCCAGTTGAAATGGCATGTACAGGGAGTTGAGGTTTATGCTCTTTCGCTTTAAGGCTAACCACATCATCTGCGGGGTGTGCAAACAGGGAACGGGTATCAAAACTAATGCGATTACAGTTATGAGAAACCAACAGCTGATTTAGCTGTTGCTCGGCTTTTCCTTTTTGGAAAAACTCGGGATGACGAATTTCTACCGCATACTGCCAATCGGCGGGGAGTGATTTTAGGTAGTTTTCCAGATTGTTTAGAGAATCAGGCCCAAATGCAGCAGGTAGTTGGATGCAGAGTAGGCCTAGTTTCTCTTGTAGAGGAGCGAGCCGCTCGAAAAGCTGCAGTGTTTCATTTTTGCAGTGGGTGAGTTGTCTATGGTGGCTGATCTCTTGTGGGAATTTAAAGCAAAAACGAAATTGCTCTGAGGACTCTTTGTACCACTGTTCAACAGTGCTTTGTTTGGGTAAACCGTAAAACGTTGTGTTGCCTTCTACACTACTGAAATGGCGTGCATAAGCCTGTAGTACATGAACATGGCTGCTGCGTTCCAAGAAGTTATCTTGCCAAGCAGCATGTTGCCATTGAGTTAAGCCAATATAGCAACGAGGAGAAGTTATTGGTGAAGTAGAAGGTATCTGCACGTTTTTTATGGGCATGTAATGTACTTTGTTTCAAGAGAGTGTAGATTGTACTCTCAGATCATTAGTAATGCGTAGTTTAAAGAGAGAGATCTAATGGATTTTGCATCACTGTTGGGAATTATTTCGGGCCTAGCGTTAATTATCTCAGCCATTATTATGGGCGGTAGTGCCGATGTCTTTGTCAACGTGCCGGGCATGATGATTGTGGCAGGGGGTACTATTGCAGCCACTCTACTGACAGTTCAATTTAAAGATGTAATTAACTCCTTTAAAGGCGCATTTATTGTTTTTACCCAGGATAAAACAAATCCACAGGAAATGATTGATACCATGCTTGAACTGAGCCGTATCAGTCACCGTCACGGTTTGTTAAAACTGGGGGATGTTGAAAGTTCTTCGCCTGTGCTAAAACGCGCTTGTATGTTGATGGCTGAAGCAGCATCTGAGCAAGTTATTCGTAATACCATCCAAAACGAGATCGATTCATTAGTTTCTCGTCACCATGCTACTCAGGATGTGTTCAAAAAGATGGCTGCGTATGCCCCAGCATTCGGTATGTTGGGTACTTTGATTGGTCTAATCCAGATGCTGAGTGAATTGGATAATCCAGACGCGATCGGCCCCGCTATGGCGGTTGCTCTACTGACAACGTTTTATGGTTCTCTACTAGCGACTATGGTGTTTTTGCCTATAGCGGGCAAGCTGAAATCAAGAACCTTGTTGGAAGTGACTAACTTAGAAATTATTCGTGAAGGGTGTATTAGCATACTCACTAATGATCACTATATGCATGTGTACGAACAACTTTCGTCTTACATTCCTGCTGCTCAGCGAAAAAAAGTAGCGATAGGCAAGAAAAAGTAGCTGGGAGATCTAAATGAACTCTAAGAAAACATTAGTCGAGGAAGAAGAGGGGGCTAGCTGGATCTACACATTTGCAGATCTCATGACCTTGCTCTTAGTGTTCTTCGTATTGCTGTTTTCTCTCTCTAGTGTTGAAGCTGAGCGTTTTGAAAAAGCAGTACGATCCTTGAATGAAGCATTTCAGGGGGATGATGGTGCCAATAGCATTATCGATCTGCCCCACGATGCCCCAGTCAAAACTGAGATCCCAGAAGAGATAGAAGAGTCGCTCCCTGCTACAGATATTGCAGATAAAGAAGCAGATAAGCCTAAAGAGAATGAAGCCGAATCACAAAACGTAGCGATTGATTCTGAGTGGACTAATTTAACCGATGAGCTAAATCAGCAGTTCCAAATTGCTGTAGCATCAGATGCTGTAGAGGTCGGTACTCCTAAAGATGGAAAAATGACCATCAAAGTTAAAGGCGATGTCCTATTTCCGTCGGGTTCTGCCGAGTTTAATACAGAGATGATGACTGTTCTGGATTCAGTGGTTCTCACTTTAAAGAAAAACCCTGATTTGAAACTCAGTATTAACGGCCATACCGATAATATTCCAATTGAAACACCGCGCTTTCCCTCTAATTGGGATCTCTCAGCTATACGTGCAACCAATGTCCTTCGATATATGGTACGTGGAGGTCTAGACGTGGATCGTGTAACAGCTACTGGTTATGGAGATTCGGTGCCAATTTCCTCCAATGCAACGTTAAGAGGACGAGCAGAAAATCGTCGATTGGAGTTTGTGTTAGAGAAAAGGGCGGCGCAGTGAAGATACCGATAGAATTAGAACTTTCTGAAGAAGAAAACCGTCGCCAAGCTTTTCGAGCAGCTTCGAGTGGCCAGGTTAAAATGACGATTGGCGAAACGACGGTTGAGCTTTTGGATATCTCTGAGACTGGGGTTGCCTTTAAAACGGATCAAAGCTTTTCTGGTTATTTAGAAGATGTTGCTATCCTTTTTAAAACTCACAAAAAATACCGCTTAAAACCGCGCTTAAAAGTTTCTTTCTGTGGTAAAGGTCGTTGTGGTGCTGAATTTGAAGGTTTGTCAGATAAAGCCCATATGGCTTTATCTGAGTTAGTGGTTAGCTTGCAAAAGGAGCTTATTCGTCGAGAACGCGCTTTAAGAGAAGCCGCAGAAGATGGCGCTTAGGCAGGGCTTTCTATCTAATTGAAAATAATCTGAAAAAAGGCTTGTGGTTTAGGGTAAGCATCTATAATATACGCGCCACGTTGATGCGGGGTGGAGCAGCTTGGTAGCTCGTCGGGCTCATAACCCGAAGGTCGTTGGTTCAAATCCAGCCCCCGCTACCAAATTTAGATTAAACCGATTTAGTTAATTCTAAGTCGGTTTTTTCGTTTCTGGGGTATGGTAATTTGAGTGGAGCAGCTTGGTAGCTCGTCGGGCTCAGCTCTTGTAACCCCGGGCGAAGGTCGTTGGTTCAAATCCAGCCCCCGCTACCAAATTCAGATTAAGCCGATTTAGTTAATTCTAAGTCGGTTTTTTCGTTTTTGAGGTGTGGTAATTTGAGTGGAGCAGCTTGGTAGCTCGTCGGGCTCAGCTCTTATAACCCCGGGCGAAGGTCGTTGGTTCAGCAATGGCGAAGCCATTACCATCTAGCACGCAGTGCGCAGCCTGAAAGGTGGCGATAGCCAATCATTCCAGCCCCCGCTACCAAATTTAGATTAAACCGATTTAGTTAATTCTAAGTCGGTTTTTTCGTTTCTGAGCCCCTTCTTTTCAGTCTATCCTGCAGTTTCAGTTCTCATGGTTCCTTTTGTCTTAGAGCGATACAAATACCAGATATGCTCTTTACCTCGGTTGTATAATCCGAATGCTTATTTTGTTCGTATGCATTTGGAAAGGAATCCGGAGGAAAGCTATGAATTGGGCTGTATCTTCAATCATCATGTTTCTGTTTTGCTCGCTGCTATTTATCAGGCCGGCCTCAGCAGAGATTGTTGAAGCTGAGCAAGGTCAGGCATGTCCCGATCTGCTTAACTACCGCTTTAAACGACTAGGTCAAGATCAACACGAAAACCTATGCGAAGCATATTCTGGAAAGCTCATGCTCGTGGTTAATACCGCAAGCAAATGTGCTTTCACGCCACAATATGATGGTCTTGAAAAACTCTATCGAAAATATAATTCCTCGGGTTTTGTCGTACTTGGGTTTCCGTCTAATGATTTTGCCGGTCAAGAGCCTGGTACTGAAAAACAGATCCTTAATTTTTGCCGCTTAACCTACAGCGTTGAGTTTCCTATGTTTGAGAAAGTTCACGCTGTTAAGGGCAAGGCTCATCCTTTTTATCAGCACTTAGCAAGTTTGGCTGATGGGCAGTACCCCGGATGGAATTTCCACAAATATCTTATCTCCCCAGAAGGCGAATTAATCGCTAATTTCAAAAGCTTCACTAGGCCTTCAGATAAAGGCTTGGTCAATCTCATTGAGGCGAATTTACCTAATGGATGAGTTGTTTGATCAAAATACAAAAGCGGTTCCTACCTCAAGGATCTCACGACTAAGTAAGTTAGGGGTTCTAGCAAGCAAAGTTGCCGGAAATATGCTGGTGGATGGTGGTAAAGAGCTGATGCAAGGCAAATCACCAGCAATAAGAGATCTCCTTATCTCCGAGAAAAACTTAAAACAGCTAGCAGATAAGCTGGCCACTATGCGAGGTGCGGCTATGAAGGCTGGGCAATTGCTTTCGATGGATGCAGGGAGTTTAGTTCCGCCTGATATGGCTGTATTGCTAGAGCGATTAAGAGCCGATGCGGTCACTATGCCAGCTGTTCAGTTATTAGATGTACTGGAAAAAAATTGGGGGGATGAGTGGCAGGATCAATTCCAGCGTTTTAGTTTTAAGCCAATTGCAGCCGCTTCGATCGGACAAGTCCATAGAGGTTTAACGCTCGATAACAGGGAACTTGCGATAAAAATCCAATATCCTGGTGTCAGAGAGAGTATCGATAGTGATTTAGATAATGTTTGCGGACTATTGCGTTTCAGCGGCTTGATTCCCAAGGACTTGGATCTAACCCCACTGGTTGATGAAGCTCGGAGACAATTAAAGCTTGAAGCGGATTATCGCCATGAAGGCCAGCAACTACGAAATTACGCTGCGAACATGGCTACTTTCTCTCGGCGAGAAGAGTTGATGTTCCCTGCATATCATGAGGACCTTTCGACCGATCAAATCCTCTGTATGAGTTATATGCAGGGGCAATCTATAGAGAAATTAGCTTACGCCTCTCAAGAAGAGCGGAATCGCGTGATGTCTTTGATGATGGAGTTGTTTTTTGCTGAATTTCTAGACTATCGTTGTGTGCAAACAGACCCTAATTTAGCTAATTTTCTCTACAACCTAGAGAGTAAGCAGTTAGTGCTTTTAGACTTCGGGGCGACGCGTGAGTTTGAACCTTCTTTTGTTGATAACTATCAAAAAGCATTGCACGCAGCTACTGTCGAAGATCGTACAGCATTGGCCTCAGCATTAGATAAGCTAGGTTTTTTTGCTCAGGGTAAGGAAGTAAAAAATCTCGATGTCGTTTTGGATATCTTTATTCTTGCGACTGAGCCTTTGAGATTTAAAGGAAGCTATGATTTTTCAGGTTCGCAATTGGCGGAGAAAATTAGAGATAAAGGCCTTTCGATTAGTAGCGACCCTGATGCATGGCACTCACCACCACCGGATATACTTTTCCTTCATCGAAAAATGGCTGGACTGTATCTCATGGCGACGCGCTTTAATGCTTCAATTGATATGAATCGATTGGTTTCTCGATATTGGTGAGCATTGATCATTGCAGCGTTTTCTAATACGCCATGCTGCGAAGCGTGTGTAGATAAACTCTGATAAGGGCTCTAATTTTAGGGCTTTTATTACACTAGCAATTTTTTTATAACGCGGCAGATTTTCCCAAATTAAGAGGAAGCTTGCGACACCTGTGATGGTTGTTCCATCGCTATTAATACTGTGAAGCCTCTCCATCGCTGCGTTTAGTTCTATGTTGTGATCAGATAAGCGCTCTGGATTTAGATAGATATCCACCCATTCAATAGAACTATCAGTATCTACTCGTTGGTAATGATTAATCTCTTTTTTACATAGAGGGCAACCACCGTCGAAAAATACGATCGGTTTAGCTTTTGATTCTTGCAACATAGTGTTTGTTCATCGCGGATTTATTCATCTATTACGGCAAAACCCTTTGATCGGTTCAAATGTTTTAGTCGTATCAGTCTGTATGAACAGTGTAAACAACAGACATAAAAATGTAGTCCTAATCGGTACAACAGGTGGAATTGGATCAGCACTGATCAAACAGCTTCTTCAAGATTCTGATGTTGGGCATATTTTTGCTTTTTCACGCTTGTCAGCAGAGAAGCCAATAGAGCTATGCAACAACAAGGTAACTTATGGCTATCTCGATCTGTATTCGGAAAAGAGCATTTCTCAATTGGGCGTGCTTCTAGAAAGCATAGAGCTTGATTTGGTATTGGTTTGTTCTGGGCTACTTCATGATGATCAAACGCAGCCAGAAAAGCGCCTCAGCCAGGTCAATATGGAAAACTTCCAAAAGCTTTTCCATATTAATGCTACAGCGCCTATGTTAATTGCTCAGCAGCTTGTGCCTTTGCTTAATAAAAAGCGCAAAGTTGTATTTGCTGTTATTTCTGCACGGGTGGGCAGTATAAGTGATAATCGCTTGGGTGGTTGGTATGGTTATAGAGCCAGTAAAAGTGCTCTTAATATGCTGCTTAAAACTTTATCGATAGAAGCACAGAGAAAACTCCCTCAATCCATCATTGTCGGTTTGCACCCGGGTACAGTGAACACAATGTTGTCCCAGCCATTTCAGAGTAAGGTTCCAGCAGAAAAATTATTTACTCCTGAGCAATCTGCTAGCTATTTGTTAGGTGTCCTAGAGGCGCTACGTCCTGAACATAGCGGGAGAGTATTTGCTTGGGATGGTGCAGAGATACTCCCCTAATGTGCAATTATCTAACGGATATGCCTGCCACCATCTAACGACAGTGTTCTGCCGGTCATGTACTTGCTGTCCAGCAGATAATCTACCGCTTTAATAATCTCCTCAGTCCCTGGCGCAATTTTTAAAAGAGATTTGTCTAACGCTTTGGCTTTATAAGCGCTGTCGTCTTCAGGATTGAACATGATTAGAGAGGGCGCAATTGCATTCACTTTGACTTTTGGTGTGAGCAGAGATGAAAAGGACAAGGTCATATTGCTTAGTGCTGCTTTGCTCGCTGCGTAAGCGATATGTTTGTCGCTACCTTTATCCACAACATAGTCGGTAATATTAATGATGTCGGTAGTAGATTCGCAATTTTCCAGCAGGGGTTTTAGTGCCAAATTGAGTTGGTAAGGAACGCCGGCATGGATCATCATCATTTTGTTGAAGATGTCTTCGGGAGAATGCTTGCTGGTTTCAGGTAGCCAGTCTGAAGCATTGTGAATAATGCCTCTGAGGCTGGTGTAGTTACTCTTTACATGGTCGATAAGACGATTAAGGTCTTCTTGTTTATAAAAGTCGCACTCAATTAGGTCGGCATCAGAGATCTCTTCTAAATTATCGTAATAGGTTCGATATGTTCCAATAACAGGAATGCCGTGCTGTATAAAATGTCTGCACAATGCAAACCCGATACGTTTGCCTACGCCGGTGATAAGGATTGGTTTTGATTTGTTTACCATCTTTTCTGATATCCGTATTAGTGACGTGTGTCAGCAATTTGTTTCCAAGGTAAAGAGGTTTCAAAGCTATCAGGGAAAACGCTTGGAGGCTGTCCGACCATTTCGTCATAAGCGCTGTTGGGTCTGCGAAGTGTGTAGTGCTCAACATCTATAAATTGAAAGATCTCTTGAATCTCAAGCAGACTGCGACTTTTAAAAGGAGAGTCGCCTTGATATAAGAGCCGTTCTTCACCTTCTGCCTCTACTGTCACTTGATAAAGCATCCAATCAAGTGAGTGAATGACGACTTTATCTATCGGCTCTAGGTCATGTATATCTTCTACTTGCAGTTTCATCGCTAGCACCTATCTATGTTAGAAACTCTGCTCTTGTGCGTTCATTGGTCTTAAATATGCCGCCAAGTGCAGTGGTTTCAGTAGCTGAATTAACATCCATTACACCTCGAGATTTAACGCAGTAATGTGTAGCGGAGATCGAAACAGCTACATTGTCTGTTTCCAATAAAGTCTGGAGTGCAATTAGAATTTGCTTCGTTAGACGTTCTTGAACTTGAGGTCGTTGGCTGAAGAACCTAACTAATCGATTGATCTTAGATAAACCAATAATTTTTTTATTAGGGATATAGGCGACTTTTGCGGTGCCATCAATAGTGACGAAATGATGTTCGCAGGAACTCACAAGATTGATATCGCGGACTTTGACCATCTCGTCCACATCCATTTTGTTTTCGATCATCGCTATTGCTGGAAAATTCTGATAATCCAAACCAGAGAAGATCTCATAAACATACATCTTAGCTACGCGATGGGGTGTTTCTCGTAAACTATCGTCTTCTAGATTTAAGCCTAAGGTGCTTGCAACCTCAGTCATAAGTCCTTTGATTCGTTCGTATTTTTCGTCTTGGCTCAGTGGGGATTCGATGGTGGGTGTCTCTAACCCTTTTTCTATGAGTTGGTCTCGAACGGCAGCAGCTTCTGCAGAAATCATAATGTTACCCCTAACTGTATTTGTACTTAGTACGAGATAAATATTGATTTAGATCAATAAAATTGTAGCGCTTTATGGGGAGGAAGGGGGAGTTGACCCTGATTCTTAAAAGGGAGTGTGAAACAAAAAAGAGGGATGTGAAAAAAGCTGACATCGCTAAATGCCAGCTTCTGTGTGTGGCTTGATGGTTAGAGTTAGCTCAAACGTTCCACTGCAAGTTCATCTGCAATTTCACCCGTAGGGCGATTTTCCTTTGTCGAACGATTAAAGATTTCGTTGAGCGTATCTCCGATACCTTCAATATGTGCTTTGGCTTTTTCTGTGTTATATCCGCTACGCTCGTAGGATATATCAATGATTCCACCTGCATTGATGGCGTAATCTGGCGCATAGAGAATGCCACGCTCATGTAAGTCATGATCGTGTTGAGGGCGTGCTAACTGGTTATTAGCTGCACCGGCAATGACTTTTGCCTTGATAAGGGGGATGGTTTCATCATTCAAGCTAGCACCTAATGCGCAAGGTGCGACTACATCAACCTCCTGCAGCAGTATTTGGTCTAATGGGACAGCCTTAGCACCCAACTCGTTCACTGCCTTTTCTACTTGCTCTGGGTTGATATCACTAACAAATAGCTCGGCGCCTTCCTTGTGTAGGTATTCAGCCAGACGGTATCCCACATTCCCAATACCTTGGATGGCGACTTTAAGCCCCCTAATATCAGTGATGTTTAGTCGATGTTTAACGGCGGCTTTTAGACCTATGAATGTTCCGTATGCCGTTGCGGGCGATGGGTCGCCGTTAGAGTGTTGGCCGTCGATACCAGGATGATCGGTTACACCCGCAACATTGGCGGTATATTGCCCCATTACCTTCAGGTCCGGCACGGATGTTCCAGAATCTTCTGCGGCTATATATTGATGGCCGGTTTGCTCTAAAAAACGCCCCATTGCGGCCAAGAGTTCTTTGTTTTTGTGTTGGCGAGGGTCGCCGATGATAACGGATTTTCCGCCACCTAAGGCTAGGTTAGCCAAGGCTGATTTGTAGGTCATCCCTTTGGATAAACGCAGTACATCAGTTAGGGCTTCTTCGTCATTAGCATAATTCCACATCCGACAACCACCCAGGGCTGGGCCGCGATGGGTATTGTGAATTGCGATTATGGCTTTTAAGCCTGTTTCTTGGTCGTTGCAGAAGACGATCTGTTGGTGTTGATCGAATTCAGGGTGATTAAAAATGGTCATTATAATTCCTGAAACGTCTCTATCGTCCAATGAATGGAGCTCGATAGAGTATTGGTATTACTGGAAAAAGAAATTAAGCAGAAGCGGTGGTGTTCGGCTGAGAAAAGCTGAAATGGTTATGAACCAACGACTACTTTAAGGTTTAGCAATCCAACAATTGAAGCGCTTCAACTTGACTGACTATCAGAGAAGAGAGTAGGGGCTTTTTAACAAAAACAGTCATAAGATTTTACCTCTAGGTTGGATCGCAACCGGATAATTAAGTACACAATGTGTGGTATCCGCAGGCCCTTGTGAGGCCGCAATGAGCGGAATAGTACCAGTGATCTTAAGCTAAGAACACAGTGTACTTGGCCTCTGATATTGGAAAATGAGCGAAATCATAGTCTCTGGTTATACTTATAACGGCATTAACCAACCCCTGAGGTTTAATTAACAGATGGAAGTTAACGCGATTGTTTATGTTGGTGGTGACTTGGACAGCGAAGGTCGTTCTGCTGCTATGCGCTATGATATTGGTTTACGCTGTATTGAGTATGTCTTGGATCAGCTACCAGAAGAGGTTACCTTGGTAACCCTGTTGGCTAATAATGATCAGCCTCGAGTTGAAGATCTATCTTTGCCGGTTATTTATGCTGATTCTTCGCCACACGGTTTTTTGTCGGATCTTCATAAAGCGCTTGTGGAACAACCTAAAAGGCGAGTATTGGTGCTTTCTGGTGCTGATGATCGATTCACAAAAGAGCATTATTCGCAGCTTTTAGATCATTCTGAAAGATTGCCTCATATGACCGTTATCTCAACTCATAAGGGGGAAATACTCCCTTTCCCTATGATTCTCCCTGCGGGTATTGTTGAAGATATAGGAGAGTTTCTATCTGACTCTGCGGGCTCTGTCGCAGATTGGTTAGAGCAAAGTGTCTTCATTGAATGTGAACTCACAGATGTGCCTTATCTGTTGTAAACCATAAGCTGAGTTTTGCTCCCTCTATTACAATAGGCTTTTTGTTTTTTCAGTAGGTAAGAGGGTGCTGACTCAACGGCAGTTTTAAAACCGAGTTTTTGGTAGAAGAGAACAGCATCATCATAAGCAAAACAATACAGCGTAAGATCTGAGTTTATTTGCTTAGTACAAATCTCTTTCAACAAAAATCTGCCTAGGCCTAGCCCTCGGTGCTGCTTTCCTACCCATAAACCTCTCAGAATTATTAGCGCGCCTTGTTCAGTATTGTACTGCTGTGGGATAGTGGAAAGCCTAGCTGCGGCGACTATCTCTTTGCCTATCGATAGCCAGGTGCAACGATCATCTGATTGTATGCGCCCCTTATGGCCATTTCTTTTATAGAAACGCCCTAGGTCTGGTGATTGCAGTTCTTTACCAAAAGCGGAATGAATACAGATATTAGATACCACTGCTACCTAATCCTCATTTTCGAAAGCCATTTCTAATGGGCGTCTTCAATTGTTTCGATAACCTTTCAGAAGGGGTTGCTCTTGCCTAGGCAGCCACCTCTTGATGATTGTTGGATTATATCGAAAGTCGGCATGTCGAGATGTGCTTATATTTGGTGCGTGTGCACAAAAATGGAGTTCATATTTGGTGCATGGGTTTATTGATGGTCACTCAAAAAAAAATTTAATCATATTAACTTGTTGTTTTTTATATAGATATTCTAGTTGGCACGCACTGTGCTAGATGTGAGTTAATTGTGAAATATTATATTGAGGGGACAACATCATGGTTAAATCTACCACTAAAACATTGATCGCTGCGGGCCTATTATCTGCTTCAGCTTTAGCGCAGGCAGGTTTGTCTGCGAATATTGGTGCTTCTAGCGAATACTACTTCCGTGGCTACGACCTGTCTGAAGGTCCGATGATGAGTGGTGGCTTGGATTATGAAGCTGACAATGGCCTTTACGCAGGTGTTTGGGTTGCAGGCTTTGAGAACCCTACAGATGCTTCAGATCCAGCAACTAGTGAAGATAATGAGCTAGAGTATGATATTTACGGTGGCTATGCAGGTGAGTTCGGAGATATTTCTTATAGCGTAGGTTATACCGGTTATTTTTATAAAGAAGCTGATATTTCATTCCATGAGCTGAATTTCAATTTTGGTTATGAGTTCTTGAGCCTAGAGGCTACGTTTGGTACTGAGGATGATGATACCTCTGCAGATGCTACAGATGATGATTACACATTCATCGCACTGACTGGTGAGTATGAAGGTGCATATCTGACTCTAGGTACTTACGGTAAAGATTACGATGGTGATTATGCAGAGCTTGGTTACGGCACTTCTTTCCAAGGTCTAGATTTCGGTGTTGCTTATGTGAGCACTGATAGTGATATTGATTCAGATGGTATGTATTTCACTATCGGTAAATCATTCGATCTATAAACAAACATCGCCTTTGATTGATGTACACATGCTAGGAATTTTTGCCCATCTTCGGATGGGTTTTTTTTAGCAAAAATACAACTAAAAATGCCGTGCTAAGCACGGCATTTTTAGTTTTGTTAGATTGTTTGCTTAAGAGCAAAGTGCATCTAGTTTTTGCTTTAGTACACCTTGAACTTGGCCTGGGTTGGCTTTACCTTGAGAGGCTTTCATTACCTGACCCATGAAGAAGCCAATCATCTTGCCGCGTTTCTCTGGCTCAGCATTTACATACTGTTCTACCTGAGGACCGCTGTTAGCAATCACATCGTCAACGATCTTCTCGATAGCGCCGCTGTCTGTTACTTGCTTAAGGCCTTTTGCTTCGATGACATCATCCGCGCTGCCGCCTTCGTTCCACATAACTTCAAACACTTGCTTGGCAATTTTGCCAGAGATCGTGTTGTCTTTAATGCGTGCAAGCAGGCCGCCGAGTTGCTCAGCGGATACAGGACTATCAGCGATAACCGTATCATTTTGGTTAAGCATTTTAGATAGCTCACCCATGACCCAGTTAGCTGCTATTTTTGCGTCCTTAGAAGCTTTGGCTACAGTTTCAAAGTACTCCGCCATAGTGCGATCACCTGAAAGAACCATCGCATCGTAATCACTCAGTTTATACTCTTTGATAAAGCGAGTTTTACGAGCATCCGGTAATTCAGGTAGAGAAGCGCGTACCGCTTCGATATAGCTGTCATCGATCTCGATCGGCAGTAGGTCTGGGCAAGGGAAGTAACGATAGTCGTTGGCTTCCTCTTTCGAGCGCATTTCACGGGTCTCGTTTTTCTCAGCATCATACAGGCGCGTTGCTTGAACTACTCGGCCGCCATCTTCAATCAGGTCAATCTGGCGTTCGATTTCACCGGCGATTGCTTTTTCGATAAAGCGGAAAGAGTTGATATTTTTAGTCTCGGTACGCGTACCAAACTCTTCTTCACCTTTGATGCGTACGGATACGTTACAGTCACAACGGAAAGAGCCTTCCGCCATGTTACCGTCACAGATACCTAGACTGGTTACAATCGAGTGAATCTTGCGCACATAGGCAACGGCTTCTTCTGCGCTGCGCATATCTGGCTCAGATACGATCTCAAGTAGCGGGGTGCCGGCACGGTTAAGATCGATGGCTGTCATGCCCGGGAATTCATCGTGAATTGACTTGCCTGCATCTTCCTCTAGGTGAGCACGTGTTACGCCAATACGTTTTTCGGTACCGTCTTCTAGAGTGATATCAATGTGACCCACGCCTACGATAGGGTGGAACAATTGACTGGTTTGATAACCTTTTGGTAGATCAGGATAGAAATAGTTTTTACGGTCAAAAACAGATCTACGGCCGATCTCAGCATCTACAGCTAGACCGAATTTAACAGCCATGCGAAGTGCTTCTTCGTTAAATACAGGCAGAGTGCCTGGTAGTGCTAGGTCTACCGCACACGCTTGTGTATTAGGTTCGGCACCAAACGCTGTGCTGGCACCGGAAAAGATTTTGGAGTTTGTCGCTAGTTGGGCGTGAATTTCAAGCCCGATTACCGCTTCCCATTCCATAGTAAATAAACCTCTTAGATGCCTTGTGGTGTCTGTTTATGCCAATCAGTCGCCAACTGGAACTGATGCGCAATATTTAGCAGTTTCTGTTCAGCAAAATAGTCGCCAATGATCTGAAGACCTGTTGGTAGACCATTAACACTGCCGCAAGGAACAGACATGCCAGGAAGGCCAGCAAGGTTTAGGGAGATTGTGAAAATATCTTCCATGTACATCGCTACTGGATCAGACGTTTTTTCACCCAGTTTAAAGGCAGGGTGAGGTGTTGTGGGGCCCATGATGACATCAACTTCAGTAAGTACCTTAGCGAAGTCGTCACGGATCAAACGGCGGATCTGCTGAGCTTTGTTGTAGTAAGCATCGTAGAAGCCTTCAGATAGAGCGTAAGCACCAACCATAATGCGGCGTTTAACTTCAGGTCCGAAGCCTTCACCACGGCTGCGTTTGTATAGATCTTCTAGATCAACTGGATCTTCACAGCGATAGCCGTAACGTACACCATCAAAACGAGATAGGTTAGAAGACGCTTCTGCTGGTGCGATAATGTAGTAAGCAGGAATAGATAGCGCTGTATTTGGCAGGCTAACTTCTTTTACTGTCGCGCCAAGCTTTTCAAACTCTTTGATCGCTGCTTGAGTGTGTGCAGCGATATCGGAATCCATGTCATCCATGAAAAACTCTTTCGGTAGGCCGATACGTAGGCCATCCAAAGGTTTATCAAGGTCAGCTGTGTAATCAGGTACTTCACGATCTACAGAAGTGGAATCGTGCTTATCGAAACCAGCCATTACGTTTAGCATCATCGCCGCATCTTCTGCGGTTTTAGTCATTGGACCACCCTGATCTAGGGAGGACGCAAATGCGATCATACCGAAACGAGAAACACGGCCATAAGTTGGTTTAAGGCCGGTGATACCGCAAAGCGCTGCCGGCTGACGGATAGAGCCGCCTGTATCTGTACCTGTGGCAGCAGGAGCTAGTTGCGCTGATACCGCTGCTGCTGAACCGCCAGATGAACCACCTGGTACACAGTCAGTGTTCCAAGGGTTTTTAGCTGCACCGTAGAAGCTGCTCTCGTTGGAAGAGCCCATGGCAAATTCGTCCATGTTGGTTTTACCCAACATTACCGCACCAGCCTGATTAAACTTGTTAATAACAGTCGCGTTGTAAGGCGCAACAAAGTTATCAAGCATCTTTGATGCGCAACTCGTGCGAACGCCTTGTGTACAGAAGATATCTTTGTGCGCAATCGGTAGACCGGTAAATGCACCAGCAGTGCCCGAGGCAATGGCTTCGTCCGCTGCTTTAGCTTGAGCTAAAGCTTGCTCTTCAGTCACTGTAATGTAGCTGTTGTATTTACCATCTTCAGCCTTGATGCGTTCTAGGTAGGCTTGGGTTAATTCAACACTACTAAAATCACCCGTCTTCAGCCCTTGAGCTAATTCGGCAAGTGTTTTTTCAAACATGGAATACTTATCCTTAATCAATATTCTGGCTGAATGGGTATCACTCAATAACTTTAGGTACTAAGAACAAACCGTTCTCTACAGCAGGTGCTACAGACTGTAGCTGCTCTCGGTTGTTTTCTTCAGTAACGTCATCGCTGCGTAAGCGTTGTACAGCATCCAGAGGGTGTGCCATTGGTGATACATCAGTGGTATCAACGGCCTGCATCTGATCAACCAGATCCAGAATATTTGTCAGATTTTGCGCGTATTCAGGAGTGTCCTGTTCTTCAATTTGAAGGCGCGCCAGATGGGCGATTTTGTCCACATCAGAGCGATCCAGAGACATAATTTACTCTCGCTTGTAGGGGTGGCTTTATGAGAATGCATAAAGGGAAAAAACTTAAAGATGTACGTTACCATATCGTCAAAGCTTCATGAAGATAATTTAGCCAGTGTTTTTAAGTAGTTTTACTGATTTTCGCCTTGCTCAAAGCGCCTACCGTTGTTAGAGTTACGTGTTTTCAGGATATAGCGGCTATACCTGCAGAATTTCTTAGGACTCCCTGTACATGCTCAAGAAAATTCGTGGTCTTTTTTCCAGCGATCTGTCCATTGACCTGGGCACTGCAAATACACTGATTTATGTCCGCGATAAGGATATTGTTCTTGATGAACCGTCTGTTGTCGCGATTCGCCAGACTGGTAATCAAAAATCTGTCGCTGCAGTAGGTGCTGACGCAAAACGTATGCTGGGTCGTACACCTGGTTCCATCACAGCTATTCGTCCAATGAAAGACGGCGTTATTGCCGACTTCCACGTGACTGAAAAAATGCTGCAGTACTTTATCAGTAAAGTTCATGACACTAATTTCCTAACACCAAGCCCTCGTGTATTGGTGTGTGTGCCTTGCAAATCTACCCAAGTAGAACGTCGTGCGATCAAAGAATCGGCGATGGGTGCAGGAGCACGTGAAGTTTATCTAATCGATGAGCCAATGGCTGCTGCAATCGGTGCAGGCTTGCCTGTTGATGAAGCAAGCGGTTCAATGGTTGTTGATATCGGTGGTGGTACGACCGAAATCGCTGTTATCTCTTTGAATGGTATTGTTTATGCGGACTCCGTTCGCCTAGGTGGTGACCGTTTTGATGAGTACATCGTGACTTACGTTCGTCGTAACTACGGTAGCTTGATTGGTGATTCGACTGCTGAGCGTATCAAGCAAGAGATCGGCACGGCTTACCCATCTTCCGAAATGCACGAAATTGATGTGCGTGGTCGTAACCTAGCTGAAGGTATTCCGCGTAGCTTTACGCTTAACAGCAACGAGATCCTAGAAGCGCTTCAAGAGCCGTTATCTGCGATCGTTCAAGCTGTTAAGAGTGCATTGGAGCAATGCCCACCTGAATTGGCTTCTGATATCGCTGAACGCGGTATTGTATTGACCGGTGGTGGCGCACTATTGCGTAATATCGATCGTTTGATTAGCGAAGAAACAGGTCTACCTGTAATCGTTGCTGAAGACCCGCTTACATGCGTAGCGCGTGGTGGTGGTCGTGCTCTGGAGCTATTGGATAAGCATGGCTTCGAGCTAGTTAGCCATGATTAACCCATGTGTGATATTGATTCCAGCCTAATATTTGATGCTTGCCTCCGACATATCCACATATGTCAGGGGGTGAGTTATTAAGACTATATTCCTCGGCCGATCTTCTGGCCGTTTTTTCTTTTTCCTAGTTATTTTTGCCTTTGCGCTGATGGCTGCTGATCTCTATTCAGCTAAAGTCAGAGAAGGTCGCGCCTATCTATCCCTACTTTTAACGCCGTTGCAGTGGATTGTTGATATTCCAAGCCGTGTTGCGGGTGAGGTCTCGGATGTTGTGGTTGACCGTAGTCTTCTTATAAAAGAAAACGCAAAGCTAAAATCCGAGGCGTTACAGTTGGAGCGTAAAGTCCAGCAAAACGCAGCACTTCGTCAAGAAAATAACCGCTTGCGAGCGCTACTTCGTGGTAGTAAACGGGTTGATGAAGAGGTTGAATTGGTTGAGTTGATCGGAGTTAACCCCGATCCTTTCCAGCATCAGGTGATTATTAACCAAGGCAGTGAAAATGCGGTCACTGTTGGTCAGCCTATATTGGATGCTGGTGGTGTGATGGGGCAAGTGACAGAAATCTCTCATTACACCAGCCGCGTTATGCTGATTACTGATGCTCGACACGCCTTACCTGTAGAAATTAATCGCAATGGTTTTCGTTCTATAGCGCTTGGTAAGGGACAGTTGGATGAGTTAGAGCTCAATCATGTACCAGATACGGCAGATATTGAAAAAGGCGACTTGGTTATTACTTCGGGTTTGGCTCAGCGATTCCCGCGTGGTTACCCTGTGGCAATTGTATCTGAAGTGATTCGAGATCCTGGTCAACAGTTTACCAAAGTGACCATTAAGCCGACGGCTTTGTTGGATAAATCTCGTCATCTGTTGTTAGTGAAAATGCCAGAACCTAAAGTTGAACCTGACATTGAAGCTCAGCCTCAACCTCTATCACAATCACAAGAGGTGAGTGAGTGACGCCTGGGTCGCCTGCTGCTTCGGGTGGTGGATTAATTATCCTTGCCACTTTTCTGATCGGTTTAATGCTTAGTCAGATGCCTCTGCCTTACTACCTAGAATGGGCGCGCCCTGAGTGGATAGCGATGATCCTTATCTATTGGGTCATGGCGTTACCCCATCGTGTTGGCATGGGGATGGCTTTTTTCTTGGGTTTGTTTCTAGATGTTATTAAGGGCAGTGTCTTAGGTCTAAATGCACTATCACTGACGATAATTGCCTTTTTAACATTACTTTTACATCAAAGACTTAGAATGTTTCCCGTCATACAGCAGGCCATGATGGTGATGGTGCTGGTGGGTATCAATCAGTTATTGTTTCATTGGATGCAGGCGTTCACAGGTTATACGGGTGAGAGCTTGATATTCCTTCTGCCTTGCTTAATCAGTGGGCTGTTATGGCCTTGGTTGTTTGTTTTTTTACGCGGTATTCGCCGTTTGTTCCGAATACGCTAAAGGAAGGCCTTTAAATGGAATTGATTCTTGCCTCAGCTTCCCCAAGACGAAAAGCATTACTCGATCAGATTGGAGTGCAATGTTCTGTAAAGCCTGTTGATATCTGTGAAGATGTTAGAGATGCTGAACTAGCAATGGATTATGTTGAGCGATTAGCGATTGAAAAAGCGCACGTTTGCTTTGATTTAACTGATGGCTCTAAAGCAGTGTTAGGTTCTGATACTACCGTTGTGCTTGATGGTAGGATTATGGGCAAACCAACTGATCAAAATGAAGCAATAGAAACGCTTCAAAGGCTATCGGGTAATACTCACCAAGTACTCACGGCGGTTGCGGTGGTGACATCGGAACAAACGCGATCTGTTGTAGTCACAACCAACGTTCGTTTTCGGGAAATTTCACTAGCCGAATGTGAAGCTTATTGGCGTTCCGGAGAACCGCAAGATAAAGCTGGATCTTATGGTATTCAAGGATTTGGCGCTGTGTTTGTTGAAGAGATTAAGGGTAGCTATTCTGCAGTAGTGGGTTTACCTCTGACAGAAACGGCTGAAATGTTAGTGCAGGCGGGTATTCGCATCTGGCATTCGCAAAAGAATTAAGGATAGGGCATGGGCGAAGAGATACTGATCAACTTTACACCGATGGAAACTCGGGTTGCGGTTATCGAAAATGGGATGCCGCAAGAAGTATATGTAGAGCGTGTTCATCGTAGAGGTATTGTCGGCAATATTTACCAAGGTAAAGTTGTACGCGTTTTACCAGGGATGCAGGCTGCATTCGTTGATATTGGTTTAGAGCGTGCAGCATTTATCCATGTTGAAGAGGTGCTTTCTCAAAGTGCCACGCATGAAGAAAAGGCTAATACCTCCATTGCACAAGTGCTTCGTCAAGGCCAATCGTTGCTTGTTCAGGTAACCAAAGATCCTATTGGTACTAAAGGTGCTCGCCTAACTACTCACCTTTCTCTTCCTTCTCGTTATCTGGTGTGTATGCCCGGTAACAGTCATGTTGGTGTTTCTCAACGAATAGAAGATATGGAAGAGCGTGATCGATTACGTGCGATCATGAAAAAACTTGTATCCACCGACGATGGCGAGCCTGCTGGGTTTATCTTGCGTACGGTGGCTGAGGGTGCTGCGGAAGCAGAGTTGGAAGCTGATACTCAGTTTTTAAGACGTTTATGGGCTTCTATTAAGGAGAAAATCGCAACAGCTAAAGCGCCAAGTGTTATCTATGAAGACCTACCGCTGAATATGCGGGCGCTACGAGATATGGCTCACTCAGGCTTAGAGAAGATCAGAATTGATTCCAAAGAGACATTCCAAAAAGCGGAAGACTTTGTTAAAACGCTGGTGCCTGAAGTTGCTGATACGCTTGAGTATTATCCAGGTGAACGGCCTATTTTTGACCTCTTTAATGTTGAAGAGGAAATTCAAAGAGCTTTAGGGCGCAAGGTAGAGCTAAAGTCCGGTGGTTACCTTATTTTTGACCAAACAGAAGCGATGACGACGGTTGATGTGAATACCGGTGCATTTGTTGGTCATCGCAATCTAGAAGAAACGATTTTTAAAACGAACCTTGAGGCTGCAACAGCGATCGGTCGTCAACTTCGTTTACGTAACCTTGGCGGTATTATCATCATCGACTTTATCGATATGGAAGATGCTGATCACCAACGCCAGGTACTTAGAACGCTAGAACGTGTGCTAGAACGCGACCATGCGAAATGTAAAGTTACAGGTGTATCCGATCTTGGTTTGGTTGAGATGACCCGTAAGCGTACTCGTGAGAGTTTGGAGCAGGTGCTCTGTGATGTTTGTAGCGAATGTCAGGGCCGAGGATCAATTAAAACGCCTGAAACGGTTTGTTATGAAATCTTCCGTGAGATCCTTCGCCAGCATAGGGCCTATGATACGGATAGTTATTTAGTACTAGCAGCGCAGCCTGTAGTTGATTATCTGCTTGATGATGCTTCCAACCATGTAGCGGAGTTAGAAGCTTTCATAGGCAAGACGATTCGTTTTCAGGTGGAGCCTATGTATAACGCTGAAAACTTCGATGTTGTTTTGCGCTAAAGCTAAAAAGGATTGCTAGTGAAACGCCACGCTCATTCTGTCTTTTGGTTCCTGTATTGGGGACTTGCTGCGCTTGCAGCAATTGTGGCGCTCTTGCTGTTCTGCATCAAAATCTTGGTAGAAGATGTTGATCAGTATCGATTAGATATCCAGCAAAATTTATCTGAACAACTTTCTGCGCAAGTTCATATTTCAAGCATCGCAGGTGAGTGGCGAGGCTGGCAGCCCGTCATTTCTCTTCGTGGTGTATCGGTAGATCAAATAGAAGCAGAAGCAGGTGCTTCCTTTGGTTTACTGGAGGGTGTTGTTGCCCTAGATACAGGGGCCTCGTTAAAGGCACTCACACCTGTGTTTTCTCAGTTTGATCTTCAAGGCTTGACGTTGAAGTATGATCAAACACTTGTTTCTAAAGATATTACTGCATCAACTCAAGATCTTCCGTCGTTAGAAGCAAAAACAGAGCGGGGGGCTAAATCCCATAAAAGCTCCGACCTTTTATCTTTTCTATTAATGCAGCGTGCGATCAATATTGAGAATACGCGTATTGTTGTGATCCCTAAAAGCGGTGATGAAATAATTGTTGAGCCGATACAGCTACATCTTCAACATGATGGTGTACTGCATCAGCTTAAAGTTGATGCGGACCTAGTGACGGCATCGGGCAAAGCAGATCTGAAGTTCGTAGCTGAAGTTGAAGGTGATCCTACAGAAAAGGCAGCGAATTTTTATCTAAAGCTATCTGGGCTTGATCAGCAGTTGCTCAATCCTTGGTTAAAACTAATAGATGTTCAGTTAGATGGTTTGCAGGCTGAACAGGAAATTTGGGGACAAAGCTATAAAGGAAAATTAGCGTACCTAACAGGCAAAACCTCAATTGAAAATTTTGCTTATCAAGATTATGTGTTTGAGCAATTTGCCGTTCAAAGTGCACTGGTGCGAAGAGATCATAGCTTTCAGTTGCAGATTACCGATCTGATAATAGGTGCTGCTGAAGAGCAATTTACCTTGCCCCGAATGAGCTTAGATCTTGTTCGAAATGGGATTGCGATCAAACCACAAAAATTGATGATCGACCGTATTGATCTGCAGCGCTTATCGGATCTGATCATCAAACAACCTTTCTTACCGAAATCTGCTATTCAGGTAGTAGATACGCTATCGGCGGAAGGGATTTTGGAAAACTTATTGGTGTCTTGGGGCAAAGATGCTGAATTATCAGATTTTAAGTTACTTGCGGACCTTAATAATGTAGGTGTTGATGCTTGGGGGGATGTGCCTGAGCTAAAAGGAATTAACGGGTTATTAAAAGCAGATATTGCTGGAGGAGAAATTCATCTACAAAGCGATGATTTCATCATGCAATACCCTACGTTGTTTGATTACCGCTGGCAGTATCAACATGCTGAAGGTGTAATAGGTTGGCGTTTTGAAGACAAAGGCGTGGTGGTTGCTTCCCAGTTACTTCGTTTGAAAAACGAAGGTGTTTCTGCGTCTGGGCGCTTTAGTATTTATCTGCCTTTTTCACGTGACGAACAGCCTCTTTTAAACCTACAAATCGGTATGCAAAACAGCGATGGTTTGCATGCTAAGTATTACATTCCTCCAAAGGAAGTGGGTATAAAGACTTACGATTGGTTAGTAGCTGCTATTAAGCAAGGGAATATCAATCAGGCGGGGTTTGTACTAAATGGTGTTACTCGCTCACGATTGGATGATTACCAGTTACCTAGTGTGCAGATGTTCTTTGATCTGAGTGAGGCGTCTTTTGAATATCAGCCGGGTTGGCCTGAAATTAACAAGGCGGATAGTTTCGTTTTCTTTCGAAATGGAGAATTAACTGCTGAGGCCAAAGGCGGGAAAATCTACAGTTCTGATATTGATTTCGCTTGGGTTCATCTACCAGTTTCTACTGATAAACTACTTATAGCAGGTAGTGTTAATGGCTCAACAAAAGATATAGAACGCTTATTAACTCAAAGTCCACTGCGAAAAGAGGTCGGTGATGAGTTAGCGGCCTGGGAAATGAAAGGCGATACCGAGACCCGTATTGAGATTGATTTACCTCTCAAGGGTAATAAAATCCCCCAAGTCGATGTCAATTCCGCCATTGCAAACGGAAGGTTTCACTCTAAACAAGAGGGAATTGATTTTTCGAACATCAATGGGTCGGTGAGATACAGTTCCTCCAATGGCCTTTCTTCTAACAAGCTCGATGCACAATTGTTTGAGCAACGTATAACTGCTGCTATTAGTACCCAGAAACGTAAAACCGCTATTGAAATCCGTGGTGCGGTGAAAGCGGACTATTTGCGAAAATGGTTGGACTTAGATCTTTTAAAAGTTGCTCAAGGGAAGCTCTCTTATAGTGCGCGATTGGATATGTGTCCGGGTAAAAGCTGTAATCAGTTGGTTATCAAAAGTGATTTAAAAGGTATCGCCTTATCAGCACCATCGCCACTTGCAAAAACGGCCGCTCAATCGAGTCAGTTAACCATCATCAGTGATTTAGGTCGCCAGTTTAAAGATGATCGAAGTGTTGTACGTTTTAACTTAGGTAATAAGCTGCGTGGCGTAATGCTAAATAGTAATAACAAGGTCTCTAGAGGGCGCTTCACTTTAGGTGGAGAGAGGCCTTCTTTGCCAACGACACAGGGCATTTGGGTAAACGGTCGAGTTTCGATGCTCGATTACGATCAATTGGAGCAGTTTTTCCAAACAGCCGGTTTTACCGAAAGCGCTGCTGCTAAATCTGAGCCTACTCAAGCGGATAATTTATTAAAAGAAGTCGATTTGCAGATTGACCAGTTTAGTTTTGAAGATATTGTGCTGGATCAGCTTAAAGTAATTCTAACACCTTATGTCGGCGGTTGGATGCTAACAGCTAATAGCCCTCAAGTGGGTGGCAAACTCTGGATGCCAGAGGGTTCTGACAGGCCTTATAAGGTAAAACTAGGCCATCTGCGAATTGAGAAAGATGAAAGTGATAGTGAGCAGAGTGGTGCAGCGATAACGCCGCCTGTAGATCCTACAGTTTTACCTAAGCTCGACTTTAGCGTCGACAACCTCGAACTCAATGAGCTTCCTTTGGGAAGTTGGCGATTTATATTAAGGCCAACCCCTTCAGGGGCTGTAGTGAAAGATATTTCGGGCAATATGCATGGTTCTTTAGTTCGGGGCGAATTACGTTGGGATAAAAATGGAAAAGAGCTTTCTGATCTAACTGTAAAGCTAGATAGTCAGGACTTTGGCAAAGTTCTCGACGCATGGGGTATCTCAGATACCTTAGAAACCAAAAGCCTAAATGCATACTTGCAGCTTTCATGGAGTGGTGCTCCTTGGAAGTTTGAAGTGGGTAAGTCGAATGGTGAAATGCAGTTTACGGCCAGGAATGGGCGTCTACTTGATGTGGGTAACTCAGGCAATATTCTTCGCATCTTCGGTATTTTGAATCTGCAATCATTAGGGCGAAGGCTCAGGTTAGACTTTACCGATCTCGTGAAAACCGGAGTGGCTTTTGATGAGATGAAAGCAGATTACTCTATTAAAAATGGTATTGCGTATACATCCTCTCCTTTCATGATGACGGGGCCATCTGCCAATATGGCTATGAGCGGTAGCCTGAATCTAATAAACGAAACGGTTGATAAGGAGATTGAAGTCGCTTTACCTGTTACTGATAACATTCCTCTAGTAAGCGTATTGCTCGGCGCCCCGCAAGTAGCAGGTGCGGTTTTCCTTTTTGATAAATTGATTGGTGACCCTTTAGCTAAGTTCACTACGGTTAAGTACCGTATGAGTGGAGATTGGGGTAATCCGGAAATCGATGTGGATCTCAATCAGAAGAAAGAGCAACCGGAACTAGATCAGGAGCTTCATGATGGCTAAGTTAGCGGTTGCCCAGATGGTTTCTGGAGAGTGTGTTGATACAAACTTAGAAGCTGTTGAACAACTCGCGGAAGAGGCTGCTCGATCAGAAGCTAAATTGTTACTCCTGCCGGAGAATTTTGCGCTGCTGGATTCTCGTGCGCTTATCGATTTGGCTAGGGATGAAGTCAAAACCCGAAGAATACACAACTTACTATCTTTGCTAGCAAAGCAATATGGCCTTTGGATTGTGGCTGGCAGTGTACCTGTATTGAGCCAAGGAAGTGATGAAACAAAGGATAAAGTTTGGGCTGGCTGCTTAGTCTTTGATAGCCAGGGAGCGTTGAAAGCCTCTTATAATAAGATTCACCTCTTTGACGTTGATGTGGCTGATGCGCATGCGGCTTATAGGGAATCAGATTTTATTCAAGCGGGAAGTGATCTCGTTACTGTTGATACTCCGTTTGGCTGTATTGGGCTAGCCATTTGTTATGATCTAAGGTTTCCGGAGCAGTTTCAAAGATTACGCCAAATGGGTGCTGATATAATTACAGTACCTTCGGCTTTTACCTATGTGACAGGAAAGGCACATTGGGAGGTCTTATTGCGCGCACGGGCAATAGAGAACCAATGCTATGTTCTAGCAGCTAACCAAGGGGGCGAACATAGTCCTAGCCGCAAAAGTTGGGGACACTCGATGATTGTGGGTCCTTGGGGAGAGGTGCTTGCGGTTAGAGAGTCTGCAGGTAAGGGCTTAGTATTTGCCGATATTGATTTAAAAGACGTGCAGGACAGGCGAGGTGCCATGCCTGTCATGCAGCATAGAGCTAAAGCGGGCTTTTAAACACCGTCTACCTCACGTAAATACTTAAACAGTTTTCTGGCTGCTGCCGGTGGCTTTTCCAGTTTCTGTTCTTTTTGAGCATTGCGAATTAATTGACGCAAATGCTGGATATCAGCATTTTCATGTTCGGCAACATAGGCTTGAAGGGCGCTGTTGCCTTCACCTATCAATCGGTCACGCCAGCGTTCTAATTTATGGAACGCTTGGGTATGTGCCTGATGACCTGCTTCGAATAGTCCGATAGCTTGTTCAATCTCTTCGCTATCTTCAGTACGTAGCAGTTTGCCGATAAATTGCAGATGTCTTTTTTGAGCGCCATTAGATTTAATGCGGTGAAACTCATCGATTGCGCTGCGTAAGCGGTCATCTAATGAAAGCTTATCGAGTTGCTCTTTATTTAGTTTCGTCAGCTTTGCACCTAAATCCTGCAGTGCATGCATCTGCTTTTTAACATCAGTCTTACTCAGCCATTCCTCTTCAGCATCTGACTGTAGGTGATCAAAATTGTCGTTTTCGCTCATGTTATTTCTCAGGCGTAGAAAACTGTGGCTAGACCTAAAAAGGCAAAGAACCCAACCACATCAGTAATAGTTGTTAAGAGTACACTGCCTGCTAGCGCAGGATCTATACCCAATGATTTTAGGCATATAGGCAGTAGGGTGCCTGCTATAGCGCCGGCTATGAGGTTAATCACTATGGCCAAGGCGATAACTATGCCTATATTTATATCTTGGAACCAGAGCGTGGCGACTACTGCAATAACCAGAGCCCATAAAATACCATTGAGGGCACCTACGATAATCTCTCTGTTTAATAGCCAGCCTGCGTTTGATCGCTCTACATGACCTAATGCTTGTCCACGTATCACAAGTGTTAGGGTCTGTGAGCCGGCTATACCACCCATTGAGGCTACAATCGGCATTAAAACCGCTAAAGCTACAACTTTTTCAATCGTATCTTCAAAAATACCGATTACGGCGGAGGCAATAAAAGCGGTAAGAAGATTGATGCCTAACCAAACCGCTCGGCGTCTGGTTGTTTTCAGTACTGGCGCAAAGGTATCTTCATCTTCATCCAGACCTGCCATGCTCATAAGAGAATGATCAGCATCCTCTCGGATGACATCGACAACGTCATCGATTGTGATACGGCCTAGAAGTTTACCATCATCGTCAACAACAGGTGCTGATACTAAGTCATGCTCTTCGAATAGAGAGGCTACTTGATCATCTGGCATGCCAGCATTGATCGGTTCTATATCCGTATTCATGATCTCACGGATCGTGATAGACGGATCTGACACCAGCAGTTTAGTTAGCGGTAGTAGCCCAATATAAGAATCTTTTCGACTTACAACGATCAAGCTATCCGTCATTTCAGGGATTTCATCGTGACGACGGATATAACGTAAAGTAGTTTCGACGCTGATATCAGGACGGATAGTGGTTGTATCCGTGTTCATTAGACCGCCAGCCGTATCCTCGGGATAGGATAGTAGCTGCTCAACTCTGCGGCGGTTTTGCTTATCCATAATCCGCAGGGTTTCTTTCATCACACGATTTGGAAGCTGCTGAAGCACGTCAACCATATCGTCTGAATCAAGTGATTCTGTAAGCGCTAAAACTTCTTCCGAATTCATACGGCTTAAGATATCAGCCTGAATTTCATCCCCAAGGTGCTGTAAAACTTCAGCTTCTAGTTCCTCAGAGATCAAGTTCCATAGAATTTGACGCTCTTTTGGCGGGGATTTTTCAATTAAGCGGGCTACTTCGGTTGGGCGGAGAGCGCGGTTTAGCGTAAATCGAATCTGGCGAAATTCACCGCAATCGAGTGCTTCATTGAGCTTGTCCAGATTAGACTTGGTTTCTGTCTGCGCCATAGGATGCCGTCGCTAATGATCGTCACGATGCTGTGAAAAATAGAAAATCTACTAACGCGTTGATTATAGCGGATTGTAAAGGCAGGGATAACCCAATGATATGTATAAAATTATTACTCGTCTTCGTCGAATCGATTATTGACTAGTTCTTCGATAGCCATGAGGGCGCTTTCTTCATCTGCTCCCTGAGTCTTTACGCATAGGGTGGTGCCTTGGCTAGCAGCTAGCATCATAACGGACATTATGCTTTTCCCATCTACTTCTCGGCCATCTTTCACTAAAGTGATATCAGCAGAGAAGCGAGAAGTAATACCGATGAGCTTAGCTGCAGCGCGAGCATGGAGACCTAGTTTATTGATGATTTCTAGTTCTTTTTCTTGCATCAGTGTTAACTCAATTCTCTATGGCGAACATGAATATTATCCATGTACTGTGAAAAATGGGAAGCCAGACGTTCGCTTATATAAACAGAGCGATGTTGCCCACCAGTACAGCCGATTCCAATTGTTATATAGCTACGATTATTTTCGGCAAAACGGGGTAGCCAGCGAGATAGGAAATCTGTGATGTCCTTGATCATCTCGTTTACTTCAATTGAGTTGTTTAGAAACTCTTGGACCGGTTGTTCCTGTCCCGTAAATCTTCTTAGTTCAGGTATCCAGTGAGGGTTTGGTAGCGCACGGACGTCGTAAACAAAATCAACATCTAGAGGAACGCCGTGCTTAAATCCGAAAGACTCAAATTGAACTGAAAGAGTCTGTTCTTTTCTTTTAGCAACACGAAGTTTAACGGTATCCCTTAAGTCGTAAAGAGATAGACGCGTTGTGTCTATTCGAATATCAGCAAGGCTGGCAATGGGTTCCAGTAGTTCAGACTCTGATTGAATCGACTGCTGTAGATTCTTATGCTCATCAGATAGTGGGTGCTTTCTTCGGGTGGAGCTGTATCTTTTTAAAAGTGTCGCTTCAGATGAGTCGAGATAAATAACTTCATATTCTGCCCAGCGTTCTTTACGAAGGTTGAGGAGAATTTGTGGGAATTTAGATAAATTGCTAATGAGGTTGCGAGCATCAATGCTGACCGCGATACGATCAGGATGGCTGGGCTCACTACTCATTTGCTGAACCAAATCAGGTAGCAATAATGCTGGAAGGTTATCTATGCAATAGAAACCAATGTCTTCTAGGGCTTGTAGAGCCGTACTCTTGCCGGAACCGGATCGACCACTGATCACTACAAGCTTCATCTCACATCCTATGAACTAAGTTGGCAAATCGCCTGATAAAGTGCTTCGTTACCTTCAACACTTCTCAAACGCTCTCGAGCGCTTTCCTGGCTAAATAGTTCAGCGATCGCCGCAAGTATTTGTAAGTGTTCAGAGGTTGCGTCTTCTGGTACCAAGAGAACAAACAAAAGATCTACAGGTTTGTTGTCTATGGCGTCGAAATCAATAGGCTGAGCCAATTTGATTAAGTAGCCTTTGGCATCATTACAATCAGCTAGCCGGCAATGGGGAATGGCTATGCCATCGCCTATGCCTGTGCTGCCTAATTTTTCGCGGCCATGTAGACCGTTGAAGATGCAAGATGCTTCTAAATCTGGGTTTTGCTCCGAAATAATTTCAGATGCTTTTTCCAGAATGCGTTTTTTGCTGCTGCCCTCAAGACCGCAAAGGGTGCTTGAGGGGGTTAATAGTTCATGGACCAACATAATACGTTGTAGCGAGAGGCCTATTTGTGATTTTTGAGTTTTTCTTTATGTTTGATTACTTGACGGTCTAGTTTATCAGTTAGGCCGTCAATAGCAGCATACATGTCATCGTGTTCGTGAGTTGCGAACAGTTGTGCACCAGATACGTGCATCTCTGCATCTGCTTTCTGGCGTTGTTTCTCGATGCTTAGTGTTACTTGAACATTGGTGATGTTATCGAAGTGACGCTCAATTTTCTGCATTTTTTCTAGGACGTAGTTTTGCATTGAATCAGTCAGTTCAACATGATGTCCAGTAATATTAATCTGCATAGGTCTCTCCTACTTGAGTGGAGGCGTTTTGCCGCCGTCCTTATTTATTATCTTTGTATTAAACCAGACGCTTTCTCTCATTAGAAGGTGGAATTCCCATTGCTTCACGATATTTTGCAATGGTACGTCTAGCTACTTTGAATCCTTGTTCATCGAGGAACTGCGCGATTTTGTTATCGCTCAAAGGTTTTGCTGTGTTCTCTGCAGCGACCATCTTTTTAATTAGGGCGCGAATCGCTGTTGAAGAAGCAGCGCCGCCGGTTGCTGTACTTACATGGCTGGAGAAAAAGTATTTAAGTTCAAAAATACCACGAGGTGTGTGCATGAACTTTTGTGTTGTTACACGGGAGATGGTGGATTCATGCATCTCTACTGCTTCAGCAATATCGTGTAAAACCATTGGTTTCATGCCTTCTTCACCATGATCTAGAAAACCAGACTGTCGTTTAACTATCTCATTTGACACTTTTAAGAGCGTTTCATTGCGGCTTTGTAGGCTTTTAATAAACCAGCGTGCTTCTTGAAGATGGTTTTTCAGATAGGTGTTATCTGAACTGTTATCAGCGCGTTTTACTAAGCCTGCATAACCGGAGTTTATCCTAAGTTTAGGCGAAACTTCTGGATTTAGGTTTACTGTCCAAACACCGCGTTGCTTAGTTACTATAACATCTGGAATGACATATTCTGCAGCGGTTTGGCTAATGCTAGCGCCAGGCTTAGGGTTTAGGCTCTGAATAAGCTGAATAACTTGTTGTAGTTGTGGTTCTTTCAGACGTGTCTTTCGCATTAATTGGCGATAGTCGTGGGTACCTAGAAGCTTGATGTACTGATTAACTACTTTAATTGCTTCAGCGCGCCACGGTGTATCAGATGGAAGTTGACGGAGCTGTATAGCTAAGCATTCGCTGAGGTCGCGACAAGCTATACCAGCCGGATCAAATTGTTGAATTCGATGAAGCACCGCTTCTATTTCGTCAAGTTCAACTTCTTCATTACCCTCGGAGTTTTGCTCCAAAAAGTGCTCGTGAATCTCTTCAAGAGGAACGGTTAAGTAACCGTCAGGGTTTATGCCATCAATAATGTTCGTAGCAATGAGTCGATCTAGATCGCTCATTGGCGTCAAATTTAGCTGCCAATGAAGGTGATCTTGTAATGTTTCTTCCGCCGTGTCATTTGATTCAAAAGAATCAATATCTTCTTTGCTTAACGTTGGTGTGGATGATTGGTAGGTGTCTTCCCAGTTACTGTCTGTCGATAGCTCTTCGGGAATGCTTTCATTCCAGTTGTCTTCAGCAGCAGGAGAGTCGTCGAAATCTTGTTCAACCGAAGTGTTGTTCTCTAGTTCATCGGCAGCAGCACTTTGATGAGTTTCTAGGTTGTTATCGTGCTCATTCGATGGCGCATCCGGAGTGTTATCATCTTCAGATACATCTAGCATCGGATTGCTTTCAAGTGCTTCCTGAATCTCTTGCTGAAGATCCAGTGTAGATAATTGCAGCAGGCGAATCGCTTGCTGCAATTGTGGTGTCATTGTGAGCTGTTGCCCAATTTTTAAATGAAGCGCTTGTTTCATAATACGGCGGCACTAACTCCAGAGGCTACAATCATCGAATCACTATTTATGGGTTTATAAGGTGAATTGATCACCGAGATACGCATTGCGCACTGCTTCGTTATTCATAATGTCATCAGGCTTGCCATTGGCAAGTATAGTGCCTTCACTGACAATATAGGCACTTTCGCAGATATCTAATGTTTCTCTAACATTATGGTCGGTAATCAAAATGCCGATGCCTTTGGACTGTAGGTGGCGAATCGTTTGCTTTATATCATTCACTGAAATAGGGTCTACACCAGCAAAAGGTTCATCTAGCAGTACAAATTCCGGTTCGGTGGCTAGGGCTCTGGCAATTTCAACTCTGCGTCGCTCACCACCTGAGAGGCTCATGCCAAGGCTATCGCGGATGTGAGTGATGTGGAATTCTTCCAGCAGCTCATTCATTTTGGTCTCGATTGCACGTTTGTCTAGATCTTTTCGTGTTTCAAGAATAGCGAGTAGGTTGTCTTTTACAGATAGTTTGCGAAAAATTGATGCTTCTTGAGGTAAATACCCTATACCTTCCCGCGCGCGACCATGCATAGGCAGGGCTGTGATATCTTGATCTTTGATTTTGACTTGGCCGCGGTCCGCTTGTACGAGACCTACAATCATGTAAAAGCAGGTGGTTTTTCCCGCTCCGTTGGGTCCTAGAAGCCCAACAATTTCACCGCTATTAATTTTTAGTGAAACGTCTTTAACTACTTCACGCCCTTTGTAGCGCTTAGCTAAATTTCGCGCTTCCAGTAAACTCATTAACTAAGGCCTTATTTCTTCTTAGAAGGTTGAATGACCATATTGACGCGGCCTTTTTCTTTGCTGTTTGCAGATGTTGAACCAAAAGCATTTACGATTGACTTATCTAGATCGTAAACAATTTTAGTTCCGGTAAAAGTATCCTTAGCTTGGATTACTTTGGCGCTTTGTGTAATGGTCAATTCCTTCTTGTTAACCTGATAAACCATGTGTTTACCCCAAGCATCAGTGAAGTCGCCATTCACTTCTTGCTGTTGGCGAAAATGGGCGGGAGCGCCTTTGGCTACGAGTTTATCTACATCTCCGTTTGCTCTGTACATATCTACAATAGAGGCTTCGATTAGTAGTGAGCCTTGTTTGATGATTACGTTGCCTCTGTATGTTGTGATACCCGTGGTGTCGTTGATGCTTGCAGAATCGGCTGTGATGTAGATTGGCTTGTCCTGATCATCAGGCAGGGCGAAAACAGTATTCGATGCAAACAGGCAAAGTGTTATAAGCGTTTGTAATAGCCTAATCAACATTGTGATGTGTTCCTTTTACCCTTGAATGTAAATTTAAAACGCGGGTGTTGAAATTAATATCCATTCCAGTGCCTTTCATTAGACTGTATTCAGTTTCTAAGTTCACCGGTAAATTTGTTTCTGCGATATCTTTTTTAGGATAAATAGTCAGCGCTTCGGTGGTTAGTTTTTTGCTTGAACGCACATCCGAATTATCAATAACTCTGACATTGCCTGCAAGATCTATTCGGCTGTTATCATCTTGGACTGTCCCTGTTTCTGATGAGATGTTGATAGCAGAGTTGTCGGAACGGTAATGATTACTTTTAGGTTCAATCAGAAAATTTTGTTTTTCTTTCGGATTATGCTCAAAACGGGGTGTTGTGAGGTCTTGTTTGAGTTTGCCGTTTAAATCCCATTCTTTAACCGCTGCTTGGTCAACAAAATAATCCATCTTTTCAGATAGGGGAGCCTTGGTAGTGCTGTGTTCTTGCGGTGAGCCTGAAAACCCCCAATACAGGAGTATTGGGATTAAAATGGCAGCAGCGATGATAATGCGTAATTTACTACTTAGATCAGGCATTTGCAGGGACTTTTATAGGTACTTTGCATGTAATTGTTCAAGTTTACCTTGAGCTTCAAGGATATGCTCGCAAAATTCTCGAGCAGCCCCTTCTCCGCCTCTGCGTGTACTGCACCAATCGGCATGTTGCTGAACAAATTCGTGACCGTTTGGGACGCTGGCGCCAAATGCACAGTAACGAATGGCAGATAGATCTGGCAAGTCGTCACCTATATAAGCAGTTGTGGATGCATCATGTGCAGTGTCAGACCAAAGCTCTTCTAAAGCGACAAGCTTATCTTCGCGGCCTTGAAATAGGTAATTGATACCCAGTGATTTGCTTCGACTTTCTACTTGTGGGGAACTACGCCCAGTAATGATTGCAGTTTCAATGCCTGCTTCCATCAATAGCTTTAGGCCTAGGCCATCTAGCGTATTGAACTGCTTGACCTCTTGACCATTGGGGAGAAAAAGAAGCTGACCGCTGGTTAAAATGCCGTCTACATCAAAAACAGCAAGTGTAATGTTTTCTAGAGAAGTTGTTCCAGCCATTAAATAACACCTGCTTTAAGTAGATCATGCATATTTAGTGCGCCAATTGGCCTATTTAGTTCATCAGTGACGATAAGAGCGTTAATCTTTTTAGCTTCCATTATATGCAAGCATTCAGCTGCTAATGTTTCGCTACTGACAGTAGTGCCTTGGCGAGTCATTACGTCATCGATAGTCGTATTCTTTAAATCTACATTCTGATCTAAGGCTCGGCGTAAATCGCCATCCGTGAATATACCAAGTAATTTACCGTATTTATCCACAATCGTAGTCATGCCAAGGCGTTTGCGAGTGACTTCGATGAGCGCTTCTTGCAAAAGGGTCCCCGATTCGACTTCTGGCACGTCCTGATCAGCGTGCATAATATCGCTTACTTTCAGTAGTAATTTTCGGCCTAAGCTTCCACCAGGGTGAGAAAAGGCAAAATCTTCTGCGCTAAATCCGCGTGCTTCTAATAGCGCTATAGCTAGTGCATCCCCGAGCACTAATTGAGTTGTGGTGCTTGATGTTGGTGCTAGGCCGAGAGGGCACGCTTCTTTTTCAACCCCTATGTGGAGGTTCGCATCAGAAGCTGTGGATAGGGTTGAATCAGCGTTAGCCGTAATACTAATAAGTGGAGCTTTCATTCTTTTTAGTAGAGGAATGATGGTAACGACTTCGGCAGTTTCTCCTGAATTAGAGAGGGCGATAACAACATCGTTTGATGTGATCATTCCTAGATCCCCATGGCTTGCTTCACCAGGGTGAACAAAAAAGGATGGTGAGCCTGTGCTCGCTAGAGTCGCGGCGATTTTTTTGCCGATATGACCTGACTTTCCCATACCTGTAACAATGATTCTGCCGGTACATTGAAACATCAGTTCGCAAGCGCGAATAAAATTCTCATCCAGATGGCTAACTAAATCTGAAACTGCTTCAGCTTCGAGTTGAATCGTACGTCTTGCAGAACCGAGAAAATCAGGTTGTGACATCAGAAACCTATTATGTCTATTGAGATACGGTCATAGTGTATAGCAGGATCAGATAGCCTGCATAGGCAGCGGTTAGAAGGCTGCCTTCAAATCGACTGATTGAAGGGGGCTTTTGCCATAAGGCGAAAGCCATTAGTGCAAAAGTCAGGCCTAGCATGGCAACATAGTCTCGTTGCAAAACAATAGCATCCATACCTATTGGTGCAATAAGGCCTGGTACAGCCATTACTGCGACAAGGTTGAAGATATTAGAGCCAACTACATTTCCGATAGCGATGTCGTGATGATTCTTTAATGCGCTTGCTACGGATGCTGCTAATTCAGGCAGGCTAGTGCCTATAGCAACAATAGTTAGGCCTACGACGAGTTTGCTAACTCCCATTGCAAATGCGATTTCACTTGCACCCCAAACAAGCAATCTTGAACTGGCAGCTAGAACGGCGAGTCCAGTGATCAACCAAAAAATCGCTTTTTTGGTTTCTAGTTCGGGTAATTCTTCTTGATCATTCGCTAATTCATCTTGAGGCGAATTTTTTTGAAAACGATTAAATAGGTATAGGCAAACCGCTAAGGCAATTAGCAGAATTATGCCGTCCATGCGGCTTAGGTGTAGGTCAAAAAGAATCACGCCGGCAAGAAGGGTTACGCCTAATAAAAGCGGTAACTCTTTTCGTAAAACACCAGATTTTACGGGTAAAGGTGCTATGAGTGCGGTGATACCAAGTACCAGTGCGATGTTGGCGATGTTGGAACCAAGTGCGTTACCAATTGCAAGATCTCCAGATCCTGATGTGGAGGCCATGATCGATACAAGGATTTCGGGAGCTGAAGTACCAAACGAAACAATTGTCAGGCCGATAAGCATCGGTGACATACCAAAATTTTTAGCTGTCGCTGCAGCCCCTTCTACAAATTTATCTGCACTCCAGACCAATAAAATTAAGCCAGCCAATAGCGCCAAAATTGGGTAAAGCATAAAGAAAATATGTTCCAGTAATAGATGAAGGACGCTATTAAAACAGAATGCAGTGGTTGTTTAAATCGGCACGAAGGAACTATAGGTAAATATTCCCGTTTTTATATCGAAATGGTATAGTTGCGACCCCACAAAGTTAGGGTTATTGAATAAAGCCTGAACAGTGGAATGGACGTAAGCTGTTTTGCACGTTTTATAAATGGAATCTTATGAGTCAGTTTGATGATGTAGTCATCGATATTCAGCAGTTGAGTTTCGCTCGTGGAGAAAGACCGATATATAGTAATGTCGATCTTAAGATACCCCGAGGTAAAATTACTGCGATTATGGGCCCTTCAGGTACAGGTAAAACTACACTGCTAAAATTGATTGGTGGTCAGTTAAAACCTGATGCAGGCTCTATCTCGATTGATGGTCAAAATATCCCAGAATTAAGCCGTAGCGAACTATTTTCGGTTCGTGAGCGCATGGGTATGCTTTTTCAGAGCGGCGCTCTTTTCACCGATATGAGCGTATTTGAAAATGTGGCTTTCCCTCTTCGTGTCCACACGAATCTATCTGAAGATATGATTCGCGATATCGTGTTGATGAAGCTTCATGCGGTAGGTTTACGTGGCGCAAATGATTTAATGCCAAGTGAACTGTCGGGTGGTATGGCTCGCCGTGTTGCGTTGGCTCGTGCCATCGCCTTGGACCCTGATATTTTAATGTATGATGAACCATTCACTGGTCAAGACCCTATTGCAATGGGCGTGCTAGTCAATCTCATCAGGCATCTAAATAACTCTTTAGGCCATACCAGCATCATTGTTTCACATGACATTCAGGAAACTTTAGGTATAGCTGATTACGTATTTATTCTTGCTGATGCCAAAGTGGTTGCTCAGGGGACGCCAGAAGAGTTGCTAGAAGTAGAATCACCGCAGGTGAAACAGTTTATGCACGGCTTGCCAGATGGTCCTGTACCGTTTCATTTTCCTGCAGGTGATTATGCTGATGATTTGCTACAGGGTGGTTTGAAATGAACAAGTTAGCCTCCTTAGGGCATGTGACATTAAGTAAGCTTGCAGCGTTCGGACGAGCAACAATGATTCTATTTCAATCATTGATCGCCAAGCCGCAGCCGCTAATGATGTTTCCTTTATTGGTAAAACAGATCTATTTTGTTGGCGTGTTGTCGATGATAATTATCGTAGTGTCGGGTCTGTTTATCGGTATGGTATTAGGTCTGCAAGGCTACACCATTCTTGTCGATTACGGATCTGAACAAGCCGTGGGGCAAATGGTTGCGTTGAGTTTGGTTAGAGAATTGGCCCCAGTTGTGACTGCCTTACTCTTTGCCGGGCGAGCTGGCTCTGCTTTAACGGCGGAAATTGGCTTGATGAAAGCGACAGAGCAGCTTTCTAGCTTAGAAATGATTGGTGTTGACCCATTGCGTCGCATTATTGCGCCACGTTTTTGGGCTGGCTTTATCTGCTTACCTATTTTGGCGGCTATATTCGCAATCGTAGGGATCTACGGTGGAGCTTTGGTGAGTATTGATTGGCTGGGTATCTACGATGGCTCTTTTTGGGCCAATATGCAGAACTCAGTAGACTTTTATGAAGATGTTGTTAACGGCTTAATTAAAGCGGTTGCCTTCGGCTTCGTTGTAACTTGGATTGCTGTATTCCAAGGCTATGACTGTATACCAACCTCGGAGGGTATTAGTCAGGCTACAACGAAAACAGTGGTTTATTCATCCCTAGCGGTGTTAGGCCTAGATTTTATTCTTACAGCAGTAATGTTTGGAGAACTTTGATATGCGTATGCGGGTCTTGGAGATCAGCGTAGGTGCCTTTGTTTTGGCAGGTATTTTAGCGTTGGTAGGATTGGCGTTGAACGTAAGCGGTTTAAGTATGTCTACAAGTGACAATACTTATACTGTTTATGCCCGCTTTGAAAATATTGGTGGCCTGACACCTCGAGCAAAAGTAACAATGTCTGGTGTCACTATTGGTAAAGTTACAAGCATTGAGCTGGACACGGAACAGTTGGTCGCTAAAGTTTCTATGGAAATTAATGGCGATGTAGATTTTCTTTCCATCGATAGTTCTGCAGCGATTCTAACTGCAGGTTTGCTGGGTGAGCAGTATATCGGTGTTACAGTTGGAGCCGAAGAGGAATACCTTGGTGATGGTGGATTTATCGAAGATACTCAATCAGCGCTAGTGCTGGAGGAACTAATCGGTAAATTCCTCTTCAATGAAGCGAGTGAGTAATTATGTTACAGCAGGTATTTAAACGATTAGGCCACTTGGTTGCGATCGTTGCTTTCGTGTTTTCTTTCAATGCTTATGCATCTTGGGAAGAGGCGGGTAAAGTAATTGAAGGTGCTACGTCGGATGTTCTGCAGCTATTAGAAAATGAAGAACTTCTACAGGATGAGCAGAAAGAACAACTAGTTTCAGAAATTGACACTATTCTTTCTCCTGTAGTGGATTTCGATTACATCGCAAAAGGTGTAATGGGTAAATACTATCGCCGAGCGTCAGAAGAGCAACGTATGCAGTTTAGTGATGTTTTCAAAACAACTTTGTTGAAAACCTATGCTAAAGCGCTCGTCGGATTTAAAATTGAACGTTACGAGATGGTGCCACCTCGTAAGAAAAGCCCTGACGAGAAAAAGCAGATTGTTACTGTAAACGTTTTTGCAGCAGATGGTACGAAGTTCGCTCTAATCTACTATATGAAAAAGAGTGCGGATGAGTGGAAATTGGTTAACGCTGTATTGGATGGTAGCGTTAATATTAAGCTGAGCTTTAAAAACCAGTTTGCAGATCTGATGCAGCGTAATCGAAATAACGTTGATAAAGTTATTACGAGCTGGAAAGAGAAGGTAGACCCTGACAAGGAAAGTGCTTAATGACAAAGGCTAGCATTAAGTCAGCACAGCTAATTGCGATTGAAGGGGAGCTTAAATTCCCAGCGATCATGCAACTTCGTAAGCAGGTCGAATCGTTATTGTCTGGACTGAATGGTAAGGCACAAGTAGATTTTGCCGAGGTTACTTCAGTAGATAGTTCTGCGTTGTCTTTTTGGTTGTGTTGTTTACGTTTTGCAAAACGCAATAAATTGGAGCTTGAGCCGATCAACTTACCTGTAGAAATGCAGGGTATTGCAAAATTGGTTGGGCTAGAAGATCTAACAAATTGATTAGTATTCAGTGATATTGGATTTAAGGCGATGCTTAGCATCGCCTTTTTTGTCATGATCCGGTATTATTTCCGCCTTATTTTTATCTAGAAGTATTCTATCGGGAGCTTTGCATGCAGGCTGAACAGGTTAAGCAGATTCTGGAATCTCAACTTGAGAACTGTGTAGTTACAACCGCAGGTGAAGGGTGTGATTTTCAGGTAACCGTTGTAGGTGAACTGTTTGAAGGGCTGCGTCCGGTGAAATGTCAGCAGCTTGTCTATGCTTGCTTGAATGAGCATATCGCAAATGGAACGATTCACGCTCTAACGATTAAGACATATACCCCTGCGCAGTGGGAAGCTTCCCAGAACTAAACGCCTTTTACTGGATTGACCATGGATAAACTTATTATTACAGGTGGCGAGCAGCTCACAGGTGAAGTTCGCATCTCCGGTGCTAAAAACTCGGCGTTACCTATTCTTGCTTCAGCTTTGCTAGCGTCTGAGCCAGTTACAATTTGTAACCTGCCTCACTTACATGACATTACGACGATGCTTGAACTATTGCGTCGTATGGGTGTTGAGTTAGTTATTGATGAAAAATTAAATGTAGAAATTGATGCCAGCACAATCGATAAACTAGTTGCACCTTATGAACTAGTAAAAACGATGCGTGCATCAATCTTGGTACTGGGCCCTATGGTGGCGCACTTTGGCGAAGCTGAAGTATCTCTTCCTGGTGGTTGTGCGATTGGCTCACGCCCAGTCGATCTTCATATTCAGGGTCTTCGCGCAATGGGCGCAGACGTTGTTGTTGAAGGTGGTTATATCCGTGCTAAAACCAATGGTCGCTTAAAAGGTGCCCGAGTATTCTTTGATACTGTAACGGTTACAGGTACAGAGAATATTCTGATGGCGGCAACGCTGGCCGAAGGACAAAGTATTCTTGAGAATGCTGCTCGTGAACCTGAAGTGGTAGACCTAGCAGAGTGTTTGATCGCGATGGGTGCGGACATTACTGGTCACGGAACAGATACCATTGTTGTGAATGGTGTTGAAAAACTACACGGTTGTAAATTCCCTGTGGTTGCCGACCGTATTGAAACGGGTACGTACCTAGCAGCTGTAGCGGCAACGCGCGGTAAGGTAAAGATCAAAAATACATCGCCAGCCATTCTTGATGCTGTTCTGCAGAAGCTTGAAGAAGCGGGAGCGCACATTACTACGGGTGACGATTGGATCGAGCTGGATATGAAAGGCCAGCGTCCCAAAGCAGTTAATGTAACTACAGCGCCTTATCCAGCTTTCCCAACAGATATGCAAGCGCAATTCTCTGCGATGAATGCGGTATCTGAGGGTGTCAGCATTCTAAAAGAAACAATATTTGAAAACCGTTTCATGCACATGCAAGAGATGATTCGCATGGGCGCTAAAATCAATATTGATGGCAATACAGCAGTTGTAGAAGGGGTTGAACGTCTACAGGCAGCACCTGTTATGGCAACAGATCTTCGTGCGTCTGCAAGTTTGGTTATTGCTGCATTGGTTGCAGACGGTGACACCGTAATTGATCGTATCTATCACATTGATCGTGGTTACGAGTGTATTGAAGAAAAATTACAGTTATTAGGCGCACGTATTAAGCGTGTTCCAGGTTAAACAGGTATATAGAACGCTATGAAGCAGCAACTAACGATTGCACTGTCCAAGGGACGTATCCTCAAAGAAACTCTGCCTCTATTGGCGGAAGCTGACATCGTGCCGGCAGAGGATATTCATAGCAGCCGTAAACTGATTTTTGATACAAACCATGACAACATAAAATTGGTTGTTATTCGTGCAACTGACGTACCGACTTATGTTGAGTACGGTGGCGCGGATATGGGTATCGCAGGTAAAGATGTTCTACTTGAGCATGGCTCTGCGGGTTTGTACGAGCCTTTAGACCTGAAAATCTCTAAGTGCAAACTTATGGTTGCAGGTATGAAAGGGGCTAAGCCAGTTGAAGGCCGAATGAAGGTTGCCAGTAAATTTGTCAATGTCACTCGCGATTACTTTGCTAAACAGGGTTGTCAGGTCGATATCATCAAACTTTACGGTGCAATGGAATTAGCACCGTTGATGGGTTTAGCTGACCGTATCGTTGATATTGTAGATACAGGTAATACCTTGCGAGCTAACGGTCTAGAGCCGATGGAAGAAATTGCGGATATCAGTTCACGTTTGGTTGTTGGTCAGCCTTCAATGAAAATGAAGCACCGCCAGATTCAACCGATCTTAGATAAATTAGCTGATGCAATTGCCCGCCGTGATGGAGAAGCATAATCATGACTGATTTGAATATTAAACGTTTGGATTCTACTCAGGCTGATTTCCGTCAGCAGATGGATAAACTGCTTGCGTGGGAAGCGGTATCTGATGAAAAAGTGAATCAGATCGTTAATGAGATCCTTCAGCGCGTTGAGCAAGAAGGCGATCAAGCAGTTGTTGAGTACACCAACCGTTTTGATAATACGTCTGTGTCAGAGATGTCTGAGCTTGAGATGAGCAAAGAGCGTCTACAAGCAGCTTTGGATAATCTTCCTGAGGATCAGCGTAAAGCGTTGGAAATTGCTGCCGAGCGTGTTCGTAGCTATCACGAGCGTCAACTGGTTGATTCATGGCAGTACACTGAAGCCGATGGCACTATGCTAGGTCAGAAAGTAACGCCGATGGATCGTGTCGGACTATATGTGCCTGGCGGTAAGGCTGCATATCCGTCTTCAGTACTGATGAACGCAATGCCAGCCAAAGTTGCGGGTGTTGAAGAGATCATCATGGTTGTGCCGACACCAGGTGGTGAGGTTAACGAGCTGGTGCTTGCTGCTGCATGCTTATCAGGCGTTGATCGCGTTTTTTGTATTGGTGGTGCACAAGCGGTTGCAGCCTTAGCTTATGGTACAGCGACTGTACCTAAAGTAGATAAGATTGTAGGTCCAGGTAACATCTTTGTGGCAACAGCGAAGCGTGCAGTATTTGGCGCTGTTGGTATTGATATGATTGCTGGCCCTTCAGAAATTCTTGTGGTTTGCGACGGCCAAACTGACCCTGATTGGGTTGCGATGGATCTATTCTCTCAAGCAGAACACGATGAAGATGCGCAGCCAATTCTCGTTACACCTGATGCAGACTTTATTGATGCGGTAGAAGCCAGCATCAATAAATTGTTGCCAACCATGGAGCGCAAAGAGATTATCGAAACCTCTCTACGTCTACGTGCAGCACTGATTAAGGTTGAAGATATGGATGAAGCGATTGAAGTTTCAAACCGTATCGCTCCAGAGCACTTGGAATTGTCAGTAGAAGACCCTGAAGTGCTATTGCCAAAGATTCGCCATGCAGGCGCAATCTTTATGGGGCGTTATACAGCTGAAGCGCTAGGTGATTACTGTGCAGGTCCTAACCACGTTTTACCCACGTCTGGCACTGCAAGGTTCTCATCTCCACTAGGTGTGTATGACTTCCAAAAACGTTCTTCTTTGATCATGTTCTCTGAAGATGGCGCTTCTGAAATGGGTAAAGTTGCATCAGTACTTGCGCGCGGTGAAAGCCTCACAGCGCATGCTCGTTCAGCGGAATACCGTATTAAGTCTTAATTGAAAAATTTAGACGACTTTTAGATGAAGGGCTGCCAGAAATGGCGGCCCTTTGTATTTGTAGGGGAAAAGTTATTTATTTAGTAATCAAAAATTAGTTGCGGCTTTTAGGGCGCTCACCAATTTCAGCATCAAATGAAAGCTCTTTGCCTTCCCGAAGAACTTTAACGGTGACTACCTGACCTGGGCGCAGACGGGCTATTTGAGTCATCGATTTGCGGCCATCCAAAATAGGATTGTCATTGATGGTCAGCATTACGTCACCTGGTTGCAGACCTGCTATATGGGCTGGACCATTACGGAACACGCCTGCAATGATAAGTCCTTGAAGCTTTTTAAGGCCAAATGACTCTGCAAGACTAGGTGTTAGTTCTTGTATCTCTATACCCAGCCAACCGCGAACAACGCGACCGTGCTGTATTAAGTCCTGCATGACCTGTTTGGTGAGGTCTGATGGAATTGCAAAGCCGATACCTTGAGAACCGCCTGATTTAGAGAAAATTGCGGTATTAATACCAATCAGATTGCCAAAGGCATCAATCAAAGCACCGCCAGAGTTACCCGGATTGATGGCCGCATCTGTTTGTATAAAGTCTTCATAGGTATTCAGGCCGACACTGTTTCGGCCCGTAGCGCTGATGATACCCATCGTTACGGTTTGCCCAACACCAAATGGGTTGCCGATGGCTAGGACTACATCCCCAACACGATAATTTTCAGTTTGGCCGAGTGTAATACTTGGTAAGTTATCCAATGTAACCTTTAAAACGGCTAAGTCGGTCTCTGGGTCCGTACCAATGACTTCTGCGGCAGCTTCTCTCCCATCTTTCAAAGCTACGATAATACTATCGGCACCTGAAATTACGTGGTTGTTGGTAACTATATAGCCTTGAGAGCTTAGAATTACACCAGAGCCTAGGCTGGATTGAACCCGCTCTCGTTGTGGAATGCTGTCGGAATCAAAAAAGTTGCGGAAAAAAGGATCATTGAAGAGAGGGTGTACATTCTGCCTAACAACAGTTTGGGTGTAGATGTTAACAACAGCAGGGGCAGCAACTTCTACTGCATCTGCGTAAGATACAGGACCAATATTTCCTTGTAGAACAGTGCTGTTGCCGGTTTCACGGAACTCAATGGTAGAGTGTGAACTATCTAAAAGATCTGGAAAGACTTGCAATAAAATAATAGCGACAAGCACGCCTGAGAGAATAGGCCAGAAAAGAAAGTTAAATTTACGCATGAGTGTATAGTCGAAACGCCATAAACAAGCTTAGAATTATACGATGAATATTCCCTTTGTGAATGGATAACAGAAGAATGTCGGTAAAACTATCGGATCTAATCGCATATATAGAACAGCGCTTAGAGCCAAACCAATTTAAAGATTACTGCCCGAATGGATTGCAAGTGGAAGGGCGAAGTGATGTTAGCAAAGTTATATCTGGTGTAACGGCTTCTCAAGCTTTGATAGATAGAGCTATCGATGAAAAGGCTGATGTCTTGTTAGTGCATCATGGCTTTTTTTGGAAAGGAGAGAATAGCTGCATTACAGGGATTAAAAAACGTCGTATCAAAGCCCTGCTAGATAATGATATCAGCCTGCTTGCTTATCACCTGCCATTAGATGCTCACCCTGAGATCGGTAACAATGCCCAGTTGGCTAAGCTTTTAGGAATTGAAGGCTTTGGTGCTTTAGAGCTTGGCAATCCTCGTAGTATTGGAAATACAGGTGAGTTAACTGAATTTATTTCTGCAGAAGGATTTGCTGATCATATAGAGGCGGTTCTAAAACGTAAGCCTTTGCTGATTAAAGGCGGAGGCCATCCGATTAAAAGGATTGGTTGGTGTACGGGTGGTGCCCAGGGTTATATCGAGAAGGCGATAGAGCAGGGCTTGGATGCTTTTATTTCTGGTGAAGTCTCAGAGCCAACCTTCCACAGTGCGATAGAGAATGGTATTCACTACTTTGCAGCAGGCCATCATGCAACGGAGCGTTATGGTGCTATGGCATTAGGAGAGGAACTGGCGCTGAAATTTGGGCTTCAGCACCAGTTTATCGATATAGATAATCCCGTTTAAGCTTTCGCTTTAGGCTCTGCTGTTTCTTCGTCTACATTGCTAGGCGCATCAGCAGGAGCCTGCTCTTCCTCTTTAGTTTCCTGTTCCTCTTTCAAACCAAAGGTTTCTGATAACGTACCTTCGTCTTCAGGTGATTTAGGTGCGTAATCTCTAGGTGGTTCGGAAGAGCTTTCTGCTTGTTCTGTTTCTGTAGCAGGTTTTTCTTCAGCTGATGTTTCTTCTACTTCGCTTTCTAGCTTCGGAGTCAATGAGGGTTCAATGGCTAGATCAACGCTACCCGGCTGACATAAGCCTTGTGCGCCAGTAGCAAGATGTTCATGAACATCTTTATAGCTATTAGTCAGGTTGTTGACCAGCGCTGCGGTTTTTTCAAAGTGTTCAGTTACTTCGCTCTTGTAGCTTTCTAGTTCTTTTTGGGTGCTTTCTAGTTTTTCTGCTAGTTCTGCCTGGCGTTGTGCGCCTCCGCCAGAACGTCCCATCAAAAAACCAATTACGGCGCCAACAACAAGGGCTGCAATACTAATAAGCCAAACGTTTTCCACAAAAACTCCTTATAAACTTGGCATTTTAAGATGAATTAGGTGCTGACAAAGAGAGCCTGAATCTATTGAATTAAGGTACAGCATCAATGGATCTTTGCGAGCTTTGTGCAAGGATAAATCAATTATCTATCCCTGCCTATAATAAATAATTTTCGGCTTTATCCACGGATAAATGAACTATAGATTGGTCGAACTTAACTGGCTTATCGCTTTAAAGAGTTTTGTTCTGCCACTTCCTGATGGGAGGACTGCGCCTCGCAATGTAATTGATCAAGATACTTAATCTGTTCCTTGATAATAGCTTTAGCTAAATTGATATCTTGATCTTCAATCGCACTCAGTAGTCTACGGTGTTGCCCTAAGATAATTTCTCTTTCACGGAAACGGTAAGCAATCATGTTCGCAACCGGTTGCAGAGCCTCGATCAACGAATACATCACAAAACTCAGCATACGGTTACCACTTGCATCGGCAATGGCGCGATGGAAGCGAACATCAGCTGCACAGAAATCTTCAGGGCTGATATTGGTATTGGATTGATAATTTAATTCAGCTCGCAGCTTTTCTAGGTCTTGTTCGGACCTATTAGTGCAGGCGTGTTGGCAACATAAGCTTTCTAACTCTAATCGAGTGCTGCTCACTTCAGTTAAAGATATCTGGTTCATGCTGACAAACAGTGTTGCAGCGGTTGTCATCTGGTCACTAAGCTCTTCAGCACCTAAGTGGTTTACGAAGGTGCCGCCAGCAGGTCCTCTGCGTGAACGAATTAAGTTTTTGGCAGCTAAGCGCTTGAGTGCTTCTCGAATCGTAGGGCGTGATACGTGAAAGCGTTCAGCTAGTTCACCTTCAGTAGGCAGGCGATCATCTGCTTTTAGAGAGCCATCTAAAATCGCTTCCTGTAATTGATCAGCGACTTGTTTAGACAAGCTGGATTTATTGATAGGGGCTACTTCTAGGCTCACGTATTACTCCATAGGATTACTAATACAACGAATAAGCTATTCTACATAAACTGAAACAATAACATCATAGCTTGTATCATTTAAAAATCTATTTTATATTTGTATGACAAATAGATAAATAAGTTGGGAGATCGGCATGTTCAAAGCGCTCGTGTTAAATCAAAACGAAGGTAAGACTGTAGCGGAAGTGACAGAATTGAGTCTGGATCAATTACCAGATCAGAATGTTTTGGTTAAAGTCGATTACTCCTCATTAAACTACAAAGATGGTTTAGCCATTACAGGCAAGGGCAAAATTATTCGGAACTTCCCTATGGTTCCGGGCATCGATTTAGTCGGTACAGTAGAAGAGAGTGCTGATGATCGTTATCAAAAAGGCGATAAAGTTGTACTGACAGGTTGGGGTGTAGGTGAAAACCATTGGGGTGGTTTTGCAGAGTATGCTCGTTTAAACGCAGACTGGTTAGTGCCTCTGCCTGAAGGCATGGATCCTGTTCGCACTATGCAGATTGGTACAGCAGGTTTAACTGCCATGCTATGTGTCATGGCGCTTGAAGAGGGTGGTGTAACTCCTGATAAGGGGCCTATCATTGTGAGTGGTGCCGCTGGTGGTGTAGGTAGCGTTGCAGTAGCAATCTTGGCTGGGCTTGGTTATCAAGTGACAGCTATTACGGGTCGCCCTGAAACAGAGGGATATCTTAAAGGCTTAGGTGCTTCAGAAATAGTTAGTCGAGAGGAGATGGCAGAGCCAGCAAGACCTCTAGAGAAACAGCGCTGGGCCGGTGCTGTTGATACAGTGGGCGATAATATCCTAGGTCGAATTCTATCTGAAACAGATTATGGCGGTGTTGTAACTGCATGTGGTCTTGCTGCCAGCTTTAAACTACCGACAACGGTTATGCCTTTTATTCTTCGTAATGTTCGTTTGCAAGGGGTTGATTCAGTGATGTGCCCTTATGAGCGTCGTCAAGAAGCTTGGAAAAGGCTGCAAGCACAATTACCTGACAATGCTGTGGGCGATATTGCTCAAATCATTGCGCTAAATGAGTTGCCTGACTACGCAGAGAAAATCACCAATGGCCAAGTTAAAGGTCGCGTGGTGGTAGATCTTAAAAGCTAAACGATTGGCAGTTTAGTTGAAAAAATACGGCTCTATTTTAGAGCCGTATTTTTTATTACGGGACGATTAAATCGAAGCCTGCCCTATCCATATAAGCCATCCACTCGAGGTTTTATTAGGATAGGGGTGTAAATAATCAGGAACAGCACCCAAGCGAGCATCCATAGCGTGCCTGATAAGTGCAACGTTGTGAGGTAGGAAAGAGGTAATAGCCCTACGCTTAGTCGCACTGCAGCGGCCAAAATCATCAATATAAAGGCAGTAATGATGAGCGGCCCGACTTTAAGAGGTCGACCTGTATGTCCCAAAGAAACACGTGCCATCATACCCAGTGTTAACCCCCCAATACTTCCAGCAGCAAATGCATGGTAAGCAATCGAAGTGCTAATTAGATCCAGTAAACTTAGGCTATAAAGGATAAAACCTAACGCCACAAACAGGTAGCCAAACTGAAGAATCCATACTAAGGGTACCGCAAAGATCCGTTTATCGAACCAGCCCGCAACCCGAATAAGGTTAACGAATCCCAGTAATAGACTGATGCCAATAATTAGAGGCTTAATCTCTGTCAGGCTTAAAAGAACCCAAATCGCAGTCAGGGCAATAATCGCTTTCTCCAGCCAAGCATGTTTTGTGACTTTTACGCCTTCAACTCCGCGCTCAGTAAAAAATGGAATAACGCGGCCACCTAAGATGCTTATGACCATGATGACTAAAAACAGGCCTAGTTGAATTCCTTTCGCTGCTGTTGTCTCAGTGTAGCCAAGTAGTTGCAGATGCATGAGTAGATTGGCTACAAAGAAGCCAAGCAGGAGCGGTACAAACATCAAATTACGATAGTTTCTAGATTTAATCACTGGCCAAGCCACGCAAGCGGCCACCATAGGCGCGAAGGCCAAATCAGTGACAGCGACTAACCAAGGTTCGATCGCTGGGAATAAAGGCATTAAGCGCGCACTAAACCAGAGTAAAAACAGTGCCGCGAGAGGCCAGCTGTAAAGTGTTTGCACGTTAGTCCATGTCTTAACAGCGGTCATTAAAAAGCCGGCGATGATTGCTAGAGAGAAACCAAATAGCATTTCGTGGGCATGCCAAAATACCCCGTAATTATAATGGTGAGGTTGAATGCCGCCGCTATAGATAACTAGCCATGCAGCCATTAAAAGTATGGCTGAGAGTGCTCCACCTAAGAAAAATGGGCGAAATGCCAAATTAAAAAGTGAAAAGGGTGAAGGGGTGCGTCTTTCTTGTAGTTGGATCATGGGATCTCTCCGCCGCTTATATCAGCAGTGTTATAATCTACACTAAGAAAAACTAAATGTGTATTAATAATACATTTTAAAGAAGTGTTAACGTTCATTTTATTGATCTGACAACGAGTTTTGACGAGGAATATCAGTGCGACAGTTAATTTTAGGTGGTGCCAGGTCGGGTAAAAGTCAGGTGGCGCAAGAAAGAGCGACCACCACGGGCCAGCCTGTTGTGTATATTGCTACCGCTCAAGCACAAGACTCGGAGATGGAGCAGCGTATCGAACTCCATCGTCAGAATCGACCTAGTGAATGGGAGATACAAGAGATCCCTTTTGACTTGCCAGATGCGCTTACTAGTTTGAGTGGTAAGGGAAAAACAGTCTTAGTCGATTGTTTAACTCTATGGTTAACCAATTTGCTATTAAAAGGATTGGAACCTATGCAGGAAGGCATGAAGGCACTTACTGCTGCTGTTGATGATTTTGAAGGAAATTTAATACTGGTTTCAAATGAAGTTGGTTGGGGTATTGTCCCTATGGGCGAATTGAGTCGTCAATTTCAAGATAATACCGGTCGATTACATCAAGATTTGGCTGCCGTAGTGGAAGTGGTGACGTTAACGGTGGCGGGTATCCCAATGGCTGTCAAAGGAGATATTAAGTGAACTTGCAGGAATGGTCGCAGATTAAAGCTAAACCTTTAAATGTTGAAACTGAACAAGCTGCTTTATCTCATCAAGGAAACCTAACTAAACCTCCCGGCTCTTTAGGTGTATTGGAAAAAATAGCTGTGCAAATGGCTGCAATGCAAGCGCAGCCATTACCTTCGGCAGATCGTATAAGCATCTCTATTTTTGCTGCAGATCATGGGGTGGCTGCTCAGAATGTATCCGCGTTCCCGCAAGAAGTTACATCGCAAATGATTCTGAATTTTGCCGAAGGTGGCGCGGCAATCGCTGTTCTAGCTAAGCAACTGAAAGCGCAGTTTGAGGTGATTAATTTAGGGACGGTGGTGCCTGTTAATCACCACAATGTGCTTAATCGAGTAATCGCTTCGCAAAGTGATGATATTTCGAAGAGCCAAGCGATGAACAGTGAGCAATTGGTTACTGCGCTTAATGTGGGACAGGAGGCGGTTTTAAGAGCTAAATCGTCGGGAGCTCAACTCTTTATCGCTGGTGAGATGGGGATAGGGAATACAACGGTTGCTGCTACAGTTTTGGCTGCGGCAATGAACCTAACAGCTCAAGAAGTAGTTGGAGCAGGGACAGGCGTATCAGGTGATGCGCTTGAACATAAAACGGCAGTGATCGATCAGGCGCTTAAGTTACACCAGTGCACAGACGACTCTCCCTTTGAGTTGCTTCAATCATTAGCCGGTTTTGAAATTGTCGCGATGGTTGGCGCTTATCTGACGGCAGCAAGGGAAGGCATTACGGTTGTAGTAGACGGGTTTATCAGCACTGCTGCTGCATATATGGCCAGTATAATTTGCCCCTTAGCTAAAGACTGGATGATTTTTGGTCATCAATCTGCGGAAAAATTTCATCATAAAGTACTTGTTGCCATGTCTGCTGAGCCTTTGTTAGCGTTGGATATGCGCCTTGGTGAGGGCAGTGGCGCGGCAACGGCGGTAAGCGTGATTCAAACAGCATGTTTATTGCATAAAAAGATGGCGACATTCTCTAGTGCTGGTGTGAGCGAGAAGTCGGACTAAAACCTATAGTAAGGATCTCTTTTGGATACTTTGTTTGTTGACCTGTTCCGACATGGTGAACCTGCACTTAAAGGCGTCTATTTAGGCCGTACCGATAGTCCGTTGTCTGCAAAAGGTAGATCTACCTGTGAAGCTGTTTTAGCAAATGGTGAATGGGACTTAGTTGTGAGTTCGCCGTTAAAGAGGGCTTTGGAGAGTGCGCGCTGGTTAGCCAATACTCGGCAAATTCAGCTACAGGTCTGGGATGAATTACAAGAACTGGACTTTGGTGACTGGGATGGCGTTAGTTTTGAGCAGGTTTATAGCGAAAACCCCATCGCAGCAGATAAGTTTTGGCAAGCACCGCAGGATTGCCCTGCACCAAATGGCGAAACTATTCAGCAATTTAAGCAACGAATAGCTATGGTTAAAGAGCGGTTGCTGCAATTATCTGAAAAAAAGGTATTAATTGTAACTCATGGTGGGGTTATTCGGTGCTTGATAGGGGATATGTTGGGCATTGAAGCAGATCGTTGGAGTCGAATTGCAATTGATTATGCGCATTTTTCTAAACTTAGATTTGATCATGACTCAAAACAATGTTGGCCACAGTTATTGAGTAGTAATATCCAACCCCCTTGCTGATGTTGTTGTATAGGATAACGCATGAAATACACCGAAACGCTTAAAAATATTCACCGTAGCCTTGATCGTCTGGGCGATCTGCCGGTGTTTAGTGCTACGGTCAATCGTATACAGCAGATTAGCGCGTCAGAAGAAAGTGATGCTATGGCTTTGGCTATGGCGATCATGAAGGATACAGGCTTATCAGCCAAATTGATTAAGTTGGCTAACTCGCCGATGTATAAACGCGGCCAAGGTGATATCACTGTGGTATCACGGGCGGTGGTTCTACTTGGTTTTAATCAAATTAAAAATATCAGTTTGACCCTTAAGCTGATTGAAAGCTTCCATGATGAAAATCCAGATCTAGATGTACCTGGGATGATGATGCGGCAGTTCCTGAGTGCCAATATGGCTAAAGAACTTGCGCTTAAAAGTCGGAAGTCAGTTGATCCAGAAGAGGCTTATATGGCTTCGTTATTATTTGGATTGGGTGAAATTATGGTGGCTTGTACTTTGCCAGAGCAATATCGAAAAATGCTCAGGCTGAAGGAAAGGGGTGAAAAAAAATGGCCTCGTATTCAAGCTGAAGTGTTAGGTATGAGCTTTAGCGAATTGGGTAGGGAACTAGCCGCAGGATGGGGATATCCAAAGCAAATTTTGAATACAATGGCGCCTGTCGATTTAGCTCATATTGATGATCGAAGTGATCTCTTATCGACATTACCCACATTAAGTCATGGCTTAGTCCAGCAGCTGTATGGGCAAGATCAAAATAATGAACAGCCTTACGATAAAGTTGTAGATGCTGTTTCTCTTGCAGGGGATATCCCTTTTGATGATGTTGGTGAAATCACGCTCCAGTGTTTCCAACGGGTTGCTAAAGTCAGCCGTAATTATGGTTTAAAAGCTCGCTCTCTCATTCCTGATTATTCAGAAACAGGTAATGTTGCTAAAGATGATATGGTGCGTCAGCTTTCTTTCTTAGCTCATAATGAAGTGGAATTGGAAGAGGTCGAGCAAACGGAAAGTATTGAAGGTAAATCATCACCTGCTGCTGAATCGAAACGTAATTCTAAGCAGCTAAGTTACCTCAATCAATTGACTGAGTTAATTGCGGCGGATGGCAAGATTCACGAAGTCTTCAAGTTAGTTGTGGAAGCTATTGGTGAATGCGGACAGTTTGACCGCAGTATGCTTTGCTTACTTAGCAAATCTAACACTCACTTGTCAGTCAAGATCATTGAAGGGGAAGAGCTGGATCCTTTGCAATCCTATTTTGAGCGGGATAAATCCGGTAAAGCTGATGATCTTTTCTTTAAGGTTCTAGCGAAACAAGTGACTTTACTGGTCAATGATCTGGATGAAGATGGTTGGGATAAGCGACTACCACCAAATTTTGTTAAACAGGTAGGTTGCCAAGGGTTTGTATTGATACCGTTAACTATGGGGAAACGGGTTATCGGTATGCTGTATGCGGATCGTTTAAAAGGACGTGGTCCTGTCTCCGAAGAGGACTTTAATACGTTTAACCAGTTCTCTACCCAAACGCGCCTAGCTTTAATGTACGCTGACAGTAAAGCTAGACAAACGGCATGACTATTCGGTCATGCCTTTTACAAATGATTTAGTGTCTTCCCACGCTTCTTTACTGATCTCAACACCATCATCGATAACGTCTTTGCTGACTTCAACGCCATCTTCGATGACCTCACCACCTTTCTCTACAACGGTTTTTGCACCCGATTCTGTTGAGCACATCGCACGTTGAGCTACGCACTTTGATTTGCAACCTAGCTCAGCGGCATCATCAGTAAAGTGTTTTACTGAGCATTTAGCTTCACACAAGGTTTGGTCTGTTGAGCAGTCTGCAAAAGCTGCAGGTGTTAGTAGCATTAACGCAGAAAAAAACAGCGCTCTCATTATTCTCTCTCCCGTTAGGTGAGTTGTATTATCTAACTTCTTTGGATCGCCAAAGAATCTCTTCACCGCCATGCCTCAGCACTATAATTCTGCTCGCCACAAAAAGCAGATCGGACAGCCTGTTTAGATAAATACCAGAGTTAGGATTTACCTGAGCTGACTCATCTTGAAGTAATGCTGTCATTCGTCTCTCAGCGCGTCGACAGATACTACGCGCCAAATGGGTATAACTGGCTGAAAGTGTTCCGCCCGGGAGAATAAACTCTTTCAAAGGCGGTATCTCTGCATTCAGCATGTCCAGTTGTTCCTCTAAGTATTCTATCTCTGTCGGGGTTATAACAACATAGCTAGGGTCTGCAATTGCTAACTCGCCGCCTAGATCAAATAGCTGGTGCTGTATGGTTTGCAGCAATTTCGTAATTGATTCATCTGAAGGCAGGCTTGCGATCACAATGCCTATAGCACTATTGAGTTCATCAACCGTACCGATCACTTCTATTCGGGGATCGGTCTTAGATACACGTTCACCATTGGCTAATCCGGTTTGGCCTTGATCGCCAGAACGGGTATAGATCTTACTAAGCCTGTTACTCATTGTTGCTCCTAAAGATATAAACTACTGGATTAGGCATCACTATGAGGATGTAGTTCCCGAATTTTTTCAAGGTAGTACATATTGATATCGACCTTGATATCTAGTTTTTCTGCTTGCTCGCATAGATAGCCGGTGATCTGATTAATCTCTGTTATACGGCCATGTTTCACATCTTGGTTCATCGAGGAAAAATTATTTGCGGTTAATTCAGCCACCTGACAAGCATGGTCAATTAAAGGACCATCAAACAGCTCTAGGTTGAGTGCGTTTGCGACCTTTTCTACCTCATTGCAGATTAATACCATCTCATTTAGATAGTTAGGGTTGCTAACCAACTCGCCATTTTTACAGCCAAAGATCGCGGTTAAAGGGTTTATAGCGCAGTTAATCGCTAGCTTGCGCCACAAGGTTGTAGCTATTTCTGGATCAGGTTGTAAATCTAAGAAACCGCAATTTAATTGGTCTAACCAATCGAGTGCTTTATCGGGTGAGCCGATACGAGTAACCCCTTTACCGGCATGTACAACGGTGAATTCAGATTCTAACCATGCACCATCTGTTGTTGATGCCCAGGCAACTTCAGCATTTGGTAATTGATCTGTTATCCATTGTTGGCTGCCCATACCGTTTTGCAGCACAACAACATGTGCGTCATCTGCCAGACGATGCTTTATCGAGTTGAAAGCGGTTTGAGTATCAGTGGATTTAGTCGTGATAAACAGTTTTTGGATTAACGATGAATCACTAGACAGTTCAGCTTCGCAACTATGCAGTTGATTAGCTAATTGAATGCCGAGGTTTGCTTCAAATCGTGAAAGCTTAGCCGAATTACGCAAAATAAGAGTGACGGGGTAACCTGCAGATATCAGATTACAGGCCCATAAATTACCAATTGAGCCAGCGCCAAGTATGTACCATCTCTCTTTCATACTTAATTCTCTTAATCTTCAGCATTGTGGATCCTATTATCGCTCTATTGTGACGTGAAATGGAGATAAAGGTCAGCTAGAATCGGCAAAAAAATAGGGAGAAGCCTCATGCCATCATTCGATATTGTATCTGAACTAGACCTGCACGAAGTTACCAACGCTGTTGATCAGTCTAATCGTGAACTTCAGATGCGTTACGATTTTAAAGGTGTTGATGCGCGGTTTGAGCAAACTGAATCTACTGTAACTTTGCAGGCAGAAGTTGATTTTCAGCTGCAGCAGATGATGGATGTGCTTAAAACTAAGATGACCGGCCGCAAAATTGATATTCGTTGTTTAGAGATTAAAGATCCAGAAAAAGCGAATATGCGAGCGCGTCAGGAAGTGATTCTGAAACAGGGCCTAGATCAGCCATTGGCTAAGAAGATTGTAAAATTGATTAAAGACGCTAAGTTAAAAGTGCAGGCGCAGGTGCAGGGTGAGCAGGTGCGAGTAACAGGCAAGAAGCGTGATGACCTGCAAAGTGTAATGGCAATGCTGCGCGAAGCAGACCTTGAATTACCACTGCAGTTTAATAACTTCCGCGACTAAACCTACCTGTTACTGCCTCAACAAAGTCAGGTGAACGAAGTTTTACCTGACTAATCTTGTTCTAAGCAATCCAGAAGAAAGATCTCTTTTACCAGATCCTGCGAAGGTGTTGCTTCAAAGTCGTCTACGCAGATAGCACCGCTTTGTAATTTACTCGTTAGCGTATCGCCTTGCCAATTCACGACTGAAATCCCCGTAGAGCGGTGAATAACTCTCAGGTAAGGGTTGTTACGTTCAAACCAAGCATCAATCATATAAGTCATCGGTATATCCCTCCTTGTTAAGTGTTAAGAAGAGTAACCCAGATTTACATGAATGTAAATGATAATGATTCCTATTTATTTTCTTGGGCTGATCCAGATCAATATCAAGACGGGTAAGCCGATGATCGCAACTGCAGTGAAGAACCAAGGGTAGCCAAAGCTATCGACAAAGCCGCCAGAGAAGCCGCCTAGAAATTTAGGGAATAGCAGCATCATCGAACTGAAAAGAGCATATTGTGTAGCTGAGTATTGAATATTTGTCAGGCTAGATAGATAGGCGACAAAGGCCGCAGTAGCGATACCTCCACTCAAGTTATCCAGCGAGATAACGATTGTAAGTGCTGTGGTGTCATTACCTAAAGTTGCTAGCCAAGCAAATAGAAGGTTGGTCAGGGAAACTAACAGCGCTCCTAAGAACAGGATCTTTCTCACGCCAAAGCGATTAACCAGAATGCCGCCAAGTCCTGCGCCAACGATGGTCATGACTACGCCATAAATTTTGATAATTTGCGCTATCTCTTCTTTGGTAAAGCCCATATCGACGTAGAAAACATTAGCGATAATCCCAAGAATAACGTCAGAAATTCGGTAAGTACCGATTAACGCAAGAATAATAAGGGCCTGCATACCGTAACGGCGTACAAAGTCGATAAAGGGACAAGCAATAGCAATATAAGCCCAGCCTAAAAAACGAGATAGAAAATCGGGAAGGTGAGCATTACGTTGAGTAAATTCAATAATTTTTTGTTGTTGCTCAAGCGTTTCAGCGTCCATCTCAACAGAAGCTGGTTCTTTTACTAAAAACGTAGTCATCATTCCCACAGACATTAAACCAGCCATGATTAAGTATGCATACTTCCACGAATTGATGTCATAGCTTTCAGGTGAAATTGAGGTCCACGCTGCGATCGCAAGTGCGCCGGCACCCGCCACAATCATCGCAATACGGTAGCCGGCCATATAGGTTGCAGCCATGGCGGCTTGTAAACGTTCGCCAGCTGATTCGATACGGTAGGCATCAATGACAATATCTTGGGTAGCGGAGCTAAAAGCGACTACTAGTGCTAATAGCGCCATATATTGAAGGTTGTCATGAGGGTTGGAGAAGGCAAGCCCGGCTAAACCGATGACGAGCATGATTTGCGAAAGCAATAACCAGCTTCTGCGCCTACCAAGCCAAGTCGAAAGTAAAGGGAGGCTTAAGCGATCAACTAAGGGAGCCCAAAGCCATTTGAAGCCATAGGCTAAACCAACCCAGGAGAAATAAGTGATTAAACTCCGTTCAACCCCTGCTTCACGTAGCCAAAAAGATAAAGTGCCAAAGACGAGCAAAATAGGAAGGCCAGAAGAGAAACCAAAAAACAGAAGTGTGATTGCTCTAGGGTGAAGATAGATTTTAGCTGTATCGAGCCAAGATTCAGTTTTGGAATCAACTGATGACATATTTGACGCCTTCCGTGAAGTAGGCGTTTATTGTCGCTTTCGAATAGATCTATAGCAACTAAAAAGGCCCAGTAAAAACTGGGCCTAAAGTTTTTAGCATTAACTTGTCTGAAGGGGGGGACAAGCTGTAGCTTAAACTTTTAGAACTTGATGCGCATACCAGCAAGTAGGTCTAGGTCGTAGTCCGTACCAGCGTCGTCGTCACGGTGTGTAACTTCAGCGAATACAGAAACATTTTTCTGAGTCGGGAATTTGTAGGTTACGTTACCGTAAATAGCTTCTTCATCCATGTTGGCAGCATCGTAATCGTGCTCCATGTAGCCAACAGAAACTTTAGTTGTCTTAGCTGCTTTGAATGTAGCTACTAGGTTAGTCATTGCAACGTCATTGTTGCTAGTAGCTTGATCAGAAACACCGTAGTCCATGCCGAATGTAGCGAAGCCAGCATCAAACTCAGCACTTACACCCCAGATGTCTTCAGAAGCTGAAGTTGGTGTAGCCTTAACCGTTTGGAAAGCAGCGCCTAGCGTAACAGCCTCGAAACCACCTTCAACGTAAATTTCAGTAGATTCGTTGTTAGAGCTATCTTCACCGTCAGCTTCTAATTCATGAGAGATTGCTACGCGTGCAACATCGAAATCAGCATCGAAGCGGATTACATCATCGCCATCGATAGAACCAAACTCGTCAAAAACATCCTTGCCTAGTGCTTCTTCGATAGCCTTCTCAACACCGAAGTCGTCAGCGGCATTATCCATTTTACCTACTTGAACAGACATGTTGTGCGCTTTCATACCTAGGTAAGCTTCTTCAAGATGATCCGAACCATCAGGGCCTTTACCTTCAGCTTCGTCTTTGAAACCAAAATCCAGCTGACCGTATGCTGTTAGACCGTTTCCTAGATCGTAAGCGATAGAGTTTTTGATCTCTAGATCGTCAAACTCAACTTCAGCGTCTTTAGATTTGCTTGCGTTGTCACGCAGCTGAACCTGCCAGTCACCTTTGATTTTGAAAGTAAGGCCTTTGTCGTCGTAAATAGTAGCAGCAGTTGCAGAGTTAGCAGCAAGCGCAGCAATTGCAGAAGCCAGGATCAGCTTTTTCATGTCTTCTCTCCAAGGAGTTTTAATATAAAATTTTTAAACTTTAATTTATGGGAACTTATTTGCTTTTAATAAGTTCTTTGAAAGATTTTCTAGTGTTTAGATCAGCTTGGTTGTACCAATAAATAAGCATTTCCATTGTCATGTTTTCTTTTTTAATAATGCTGTTTTTTGTTTGATTTTTATTGGCGCTATTTGGAAGTGTTATTTTGCTTTTAGGCAGTGCAGCCACTGCATTGCTTTGATTGAAGTTTTCTAATTCTTTTTCAAAGTTTCTGCTTAACTGAAAGCCGCCTTTCTCTATAATGTTTACTTGGTAAGGAATGCTTTGGCCTGCGCTATTTATTAAGATCCAGTTTTTATTTTGTTCGAATTTTTCTAGATCTTTAATGCGCTCAATTACTGGTGCTTCAAGGGAAATCTGGCTGTTATTACTTTCGAAAAGTAGAACGAAGGCTTTGCTTTGCTCTATTTCAAAATCACTACCCTTTTTAACTTCAGCTGTATAATTTACAAGGATCTGATTTGAACCATTAGGTAGTTTGTAATTGTTACTGCCATTAAATAGTTTATCGGAATTAACTTCTGAACCATTAACTGCAATTAAATTTACGCCTTCCTCTAATAATAGGGTGTTGTCTGCGCAAGAATAATTGGATGCAATCAAGGATATTGCAGTTAATGTTGGTAATAAAATATTGTTTAAGGATTTCAAAATTATTGCCTTGCAGAAGTTAATTCGTTGTTGCGGCGCAATAATAGGTGGGTTTTGTTTCAGAATTGTTTCTTTTTTATTGTTCTGTTATTTATTTACTTTAAGTTTTTGTTACGTGTATATTTCTATTTTGAAACGCTTTTATAATGTGTGGTTTATTTTTGATCGATTGTTTTGCTTTTGTTCTAAAGTTAATATTCTTTTAAAAGTCTTGTCTAACGATCTAATAACTCTATTTTTATCAATAGCTTCATTTAACGTTAATTGATATGTCATTAAGTAGGACTATCTTTGATTTCTGGTGCCCAAGCGTAGGGCTATACAGCGAGATGCAATTTGATTTTTTAGTGGAATCACTATGAGCTATAACAATTCACATGATCTTTGCAGTAATTTAAATCAAGAACAGGATTCAGAGTTTACTCAGCTAGCAGATAAGGCGGTTAGCCGCCGTAGCTTTTTGACTGGGGCTGGTGTGCTAGGCTTAGGTGCTTTTATAGGGATGTCGCCTATTACAAATTCAGTACAGGCAGCAATCCGAACAAAAGTTAAGAGTCAGCTTATCGGGTTTGAGCCTATTGTCAGCAGTACAGCAGATACAGTGGTTGTGCCAAAGGGCTATAAGGTGAACAACCTTATCTCTTGGGGGGACCCTATCTTTGACGGTGCACCAGAATTTGATCCTACAGGACGAGCGCCGGCGTCTGCTCAGGCACTGCAGTTTGGTGATAATACCGATGGTATGTCATTGTTTCCTTTATCTAGCGATCGCGCAGTATTAGCTGTTAACAACGAATACACCAACACTGATCTTTTGTATGACCACAAAGGTGACATGATTTCAGCCGATGATGTGTTGAAAGCCCAAAATGCACATGGCGTGTCTGTTTTTGAAATTCAGCAAACCGCTGAGGGCTGGGTCGTTGATCGTAGTGGAAAATTGAATCGTCGGATTACTGCGAATACCCCAATGCAGTTGACGGGACCAGCGGCAGGACATGATCTGCTTAAAACGGCTGCCGACCAAACAGGTCGTGAGGTATTGGGTACCTTTAACAACTGTGCCAATGGTGAAACGCCTTGGGGTACTTATCTAACCTGCGAAGAAAACTTCCATAAGTATTTTGGTACTGAGGATGAAGCTCATAGTATCTCGGCTGAACAAAAGCGCTACGGATTAAAAGCGGAAGATAAGCGTTATCAGTGGAGTAAGTTTGATCAGCGTTTTGATCTAGCTAAAAACCCAAATGAGCCGAATCGTCATGGTTGGGTGGTAGAGATCGATCCGATGAAGCCTGAGTCTAAGCCGCTTAAGCGTACAGCGCTTGGTCGCTTTAAACATGAGAATGCAGCTCTTATGGTTGATGACTCAGGTCATGTTGTGGTCTATCTGGGAGATGATGAGCGCGGTGAGCATCTGTATAAATTTGTGTCAAAAGGTAAATATGATGCTAATGATCAGAGTAGAAATCGTGATCTTCTAGTTGATGGTACTTTATATGTAGCTAAGTTCAGTGCTGATAACGGTGAACAGAAAGGCAAAGGCGAATGGTTGGAGCTCACTTTCGGTAAGAATGGATTAACGCCAGATAATGGGTTTAACAGTCAGGCAGAAGTACTTATCTACACACGTTTAGCAGCAACGCAAGTGGGTGGAACGACCATGGATCGACCTGAATGGGTTGCCGTGCATCCTAATAAATCGAGTGCTTGCTGTACACTGACTAATAATAAGCATCGTGGCAAGAAAGAGGGCCAGCCTGTTGGTGGGCCAAATCCACGAGCGGGGAATAAGTACGGACAGATCGTACGTTGGGCACCTATGAACGGCGATCATACGGCTACTGAATTCAGTTGGGATCTGTTCCTGATCGCAGGCAACCCAAGCATCCACCAAGAGGGGCTTTTAGCAGGTAGTAGTAACATCACTACCGAAAATATGTTCAATAGCCCGGATGGATTGGGCTTCGACAAAGGTGGCCGTCTATGGATCATGACCGATGGTAAATACTCTAATGCCGATGATTTTGCTGGTATGGGTAACAACCAGATGTTGTGTGCAGATCCAGAAACGGGCGAAATTCATCGTTTCTTAACGGGACCCATTGCCTGCGAAGTGACGGGATTGACGTTCTCTCCTGATCAAAAATCTATGTTTGTAGGGATTCAACACCCAGGAGAGAAGGGTAAGCCTTCGCATTTCCCTGCTGGTGGTAACAGTAAACCGCGTTCAACCATTGTAGTGATAACACGCGAAGATGGCGGAGTGATTGGAGCTTAATAACAATTATTGATAGGCATAAAAAAACCGGCGAAAGCCGGTTTTTTTATGAAGCTTGGAAGATTAAACGCGTAGGCCGCCGTCAACTTCGAAGCAACGACCGCTAACGTAGTCATTCTCAAGAATGAACGTAACAGTCTTAGCAATTTCTTCTGGCTTACCAAGACGCTTAGCTGGGATGCCTGCAGCAATTTTATCCAGAGCTTCAGGTTTCATGCTCATAACCATCTCAGTACCGATGTAACCTGGAGCGATGGAAGCAGCACGGATGCCGTAGCGAGCTAGCTCTTTAGACCAAGTAACAGCCATTGCTTCTACGCCAGCTTTAGTTGCTGTGTAGTTAGTCTGGCCCATGTTACCTGAACGAGAGATAGAAGAGATGTTTACGATGCAACCAGGAACGCCTAGGTCGATCATGTGAGCAGCAGCTTCACGAGCACATAGGAAAGTACCAGTTAGGTTAACATCCATAACCAGGTTCCACTGGTCCATAGACATCTTCTTAACAACTTTGCCAGTTTCGCGATCAACTTTCATGAATAGACCGTCGCGAGTGATACCAGCGTTGTTAACTAGACCGTGTAGCGTGCCGAAATCAGCTACAACGTCATTGAATAGTTTTTCTACTTCGTCTTCTTTAGCTACGTTGCAGATGTAAGCGCGTGCTTCGACGCCTTTTTCCATGCAAAGGCCAACAGTCGTATCTAGATCTTCCTGGCTTAGGTCAGCTAGAGCAAGTTTTGCGCCCTGTTCAGCTAGTTCAAGTGCCATTGAACGACCAAGACCACGGCCACCACCAGTTACAACAATTACTTTATCTTTGAGTTCCATTTTAGGATTACCTTACTTCGGTTTGACTCTTTTTTGTGCGTTGCGTCATTGTGCAGAATTTAAACTTATCCCGCTTTTGCAAAAAAGTCTACTTGTTGCTCCACAGATTCATTTATCAATAAGTTTAATATACTCATGACCGGTATTTTTTTGATTTTTTGCAGATGCTAACTGTATGTTTTTAAATGGAAATTTCGCAGTGCAAAAAGTATGAGTACTTTGGTATTGGTTTTTTTTTAGACGTTTTTTTAGCACTTGAAACGTGAAAATTAGACTGAAAATGGTGGTTTAGGGTTGAAATTTTTTGGTCTGACCATAAAAAGAAAAGGGTATGTTTAGTAAAAAAATCTAGATCAATACAAGTTTAAATTTAGGCAGGTAGGACCTGTTTAGAAGCTCTATAATGAGTCCTATTCTTATAGAGTGATCGATTATTTTTGAGGCAATAAATGAAGTTTCTTTTTCTGCTGTTCATCATTATCCCCATTATTGAAATCACAGTACTTATAAATGTAGGTGAAGCAATTGGGGCGTGGAACACAGTTGGTTTAGTACTGTTGTCTGCATTTATAGGCGTAAATATGTTGCGCTACCAAGGCTTATCTACATTGGCACGAGCGCAGCAGCGTGCCCAGAATGGTGAGATTCCAGGCCAAGAGATGGTAGAAGGTATCGTGCTTGCTGTGGGTGGTGCTCTTCTAGTTACACCAGGCTTCGTCACAGACGTAATTGGTTTTAGCTGTTTGCTTCCTTTTACGCGTAAAGCGTTTGCGAAAGCATTGTTTAGCCGTTTTAGTGTGATAGCCATGCAGCAGCAACATCAAAGCTCAGCGCAATTTTATGCGAATGACCCTTTCCAACATCAATCGCATACGCATCAGAACCATGAGCAACAAGACCGTAATATCCGTTCAAATGATGTGATTGACGGTGAGTTTGAGCGCAAGGATTAATTTCTAGGCAAAAAAGTTGTTTGCTAGCGTTGAATTCATTTTTTATGCCCCAACCTAGCATTTCAAAGGGGAAAGCAGCTCAGAGTTGCTTGGCCCGATTCCAAACAAACATGTTTATTTTGATCAGATAAAGATCAGGAGAAAGAACAGATGAAAATTCGTCCACTTCACGACCGTGTAGTTGTTCGTCGTAACGAAGAAGAAGCTACAACTGCAAGCGGCATCGTACTGCCGGGTTCTGCACAGGAAAAACCAAACCAAGGTAAAGTAATTGCTGTGGGTGAAGGTCGTCTTCTGGAAAATGGTGAGCGCCAAGCGCTGACTGTTCAGGTTGGGGATACAGTATTGTTTGGTGGCTACGCTAACACTGTGAAAGTTGACGGTGAAGAGCTACTAATTCTTAGCGAAGGCGAAATTTACGGTGTATTGGAAGACTAATCTTCCGGTTGAACTTTTCGCTTTACCTAATTGTTTAAAGAATTTGATTACAGGATTTTAGAAAATGGCTAAAGACGTACTATTTGGTAACGATGCTCGTCAACGCATGCTAGACGGTGTAAACATCCTAGCTGACGCAGTTAAAACTACTTTGGGCCCTAAAGGTCGTAACGTTGTTCTAGATAAGTCTTTCGGTGCTCCTACCGTAACTAAAGACGGTGTATCTGTTGCGAAAGAGATCGAGCTTGAAGACAAGTTCGAAAACATGGGCGCACAGATGGTTAAAGAAGTAGCGTCTCAAGCAAATGATGTTGCAGGTGACGGTACTACGACTGCGACTGTACTAGCTCAAGCAATCGTTAACGAAGGTCTGAAGTCTGTTGCTGCAGGCATGAACCCAATGGATCTTAAGCGCGGTATCGACAAAGCTGCAGCTGCCGTTGTTGAGCAGATCCAAGGTATGTCTGTTCCTTGTGCTGATAACAAAGCGATTGCACAGGTTGGTACTATCTCTGCTAATGCTGATGCACAGGTTGGTGAGATCATTGCTGAAGCGATGGGCAAAGTAGGTAAAGAAGGCGTTATCACTGTAGAAGAAGGTACAGCACTAGAGAATGAATTGGATGTTGTTGAAGGCATGCAATTCGATCGCGGTTACCTATCTCCTTACTTCATCAACAACCAAGACAACATGTCTGCTGAAGTTGAGCAGCCATTCATCCTGCTTGCTGACAAGAAAATCTCTAACATCCGTGAACTACTGCCAATCCTTGAGCACGTAGCTAAAGCATCTCGTCCTCTTCTAATCATCGCTGAAGATGTAGAAGGCGAAGCGCTAGCAACGCTAGTAGTTAACAACATGCGCGGTATCGTTAAAGTTGCTGCAGTTAAAGCCCCTGGTTTCGGTGATCGTCGTAAAGCGATGCTAGAAGATATCGCTATCCTTACTGGCGGTACTGTGATCTCTGAAGAAGTAGGTCTAACGCTAGAAGAAGCGACGCTTGAGCAGCTAGGTCAAGCTAAGCGCGTTTCTATCACTAAAGAAAACACAACAATCGTTGATGGTATCGGCGCTGCTGACAACATCGAAGCACGTGTTAACCAGATCCGTGCACAAATGGAAGAAACATCTTCTGACTACGACCGTGAAAAACTGCAAGAGCGTGTAGCTAAGCTTGCAGGCGGTGTTGCTGTAATCAAAGTAGGTGCAGCAACTGAAGTTGAGATGAAAGAGAAGAAAGCTCGTGTAGAAGACGCACTTCACGCAACGCGTGCTGCAGTAGAAGAAGGTGTAGTACCTGGTGGTGGTGTTGCTCTGATCCGCGCGATGGATCAAGTTAAAGAACTACAAGGTGATAACCACGATCAGTCTGTAGGTATCGAGCTTGCATTCCGTGCACTAGAAGCTCCACTACGCCAGATCGTTGGTAATGCGGGCGAAGAAGGCTCAGTAATCGTGTCTAACATCCGTGAGAAAGGCGAAGGTAACTTCGGTTATAACGCAGCTTCCGGTGAATACGGCGACATGATTGAAATGGGTATCCTAGACCCAGCTAAAGTTACTCGTTCAGCACTACAAGCGGCTGCATCTGTTGCGGGTCTTATGATCACAACTGAAGCAATGATTGCTGATAAGCCTGCTGAAGGTGGCGCACCTGGCATGCCTGATATGGGCGGCATGGGCGGTATGGGCGGTATGGGCGGCATGATGTAATCATCCCCCTCGCTTATTTAAGCTTTAAAGAGCCCTGCATTTTTGCGGGGCTTTTTTTTTCCGCGTAAAATAGCGGGAATTTCAATTTAGTTAGTATATGGATAGCCATGAACCGCGACGACGATAATATTGAAGTACCGAATTTTGGGCCTGCCGATCCTGCTGGTGAAAACCGCTCAGCACCTTCAGCTATGCGACCTCGATCTGGTGATGCACCAGCCCCTGCGTCAGCGCCAGCCTCATCAGGTGGTGGTGTGGTTCAATCCGTAGTGATGGTTGTTTTAGTTGTTGCGGTGTCTGTGCTTGGCTACTTTGGTTTTGAGATGTATCAATCTCAACAAGCGACGTTTGAAAAAGCTCAGGAACAGATTGTTCAATTAGAAGCTTTGTTGAAAGAAGCAGAGCAGGGCGCGGCTGAATCGGGTGAAGAGCTGCAGGGCAATGTTTCCTCGTTAGAGTCTGTTTTAAAGCAGAAAGATAAACAGTTAGATTCTGAAATTGCTAAGTTGTGGGATATTGCCCACAAAAAGAATAAGCCACTGATTGAGAAGCAGGCAAAAGAGCTAGCAGCTTTAAAGAAAACCCTTCAGGCGCAAGAAAAAACGGTTAAGTCTCTAAAATCTCAGGTTGCTCAGCAGAAAAAAACGCTGGCGAGTGTTTCTGGTTTAAAGAAAACAGTGAATGCAGAAGTAGCTAAACTGACGAAGCTGACGTCGCGCGTTGAATCTGAAATGCGCACCACAAATGAGCTGGCGAAAGAACAGATGGATGATCTTTTGAAAGCGCAGCGTACTTTAACTGATCGTCTTGCTAAGGTAGAAGGCAAAAGCAATGCTGATCTAGAACGTAAAGTGAAAGTGAACGAGCAGGCTATCCGTGCCTTTGACGGTACGCGTCGTCAGTTAAATCAGGATCTCTTGCAGGTGCGTCAGAAGCTAAATAATATGCAATTGCTGCTTGAACAACGCTAGAGCGGCTTAAATGATCTTAGATTCTGCTTTCAGGGTTTGCCAAAGGGTCATCTTGAAGGCAGAATACGCTATTCCTCAAAAAAATAGGGATATAGTAAGCCTCTATGAACATCCGTGCTTTTTTTGCACTGACGCTACCTGATTCTGTTGTACGTTGGTTGGCTGATCACGCTGATACATTATGCGAGTTTGACCGCAAAACAGAAATCAATTGGGTGGATTCCGATCGCTATCATCTTACCTTGTGTTTCTTAGGTGATATCAATCTTAATCAGGTTGAAGAATTGGAGAAATGTGCTCGCGAGAAATTGGCTGACTTTAGCTCCTTTCAGGTACATATCAACAAAGCGGAATATTACAAAGTTAACAAAAAGTTAGCTTTAGTTGCTGCTTTACCTGATCTGCATGAGGAATTGCAGGTGCTGCATGAGTTGATGATCAATGTGGCAACTGAGGCGGGCCTTAACTATGAGGAAGATGATTTCAAACCTCATGTGACCTTAGGCCGTTTGCCAGGAAAAAATACGTTTAAAGCACCAAAAGAGTGGCCCGCGCTGGATATGTACAGTTTGGCTGATTCGGTGGTGCTATTTCAAAGTAAGCTGGGTGAAGATGGCTCTATCTACACGCCGCTGTTTGAGATTCCTTTAAAAGATCTGGCTTAACAGATCTTTTAACTTTTAATTCATACCTTTATTAACTAGTCCCTTCATAACTATGCTAAATCCAGAACTATTGTCCCCTGCAGGGACTTTGAAAAATATGAAATATGCATTTGCTTACGGTGCAGATGCTGTTTATGCCGGTCAGCCTCGTTACAGCCTACGTGTGCGTAACAATGACTTTAATATGGATAACCTAGCAGAAGGGATCGATCTGGCTCACCAGTTAGGTAAGAAGTTCTTCCTAGCAAGTAACATCCTGCCTCATAACAGTAAGCTTAAAACATACATCGATGACTTGCGCCCAGTGATTGCGATGGGACCCGATGCATTGATTATGTCTGATCCAGGCTTGATCTATCTAGTGAAAGAGCATTTCCCTGATGTGCCGATTCACCTGTCTGTTCAGGCGAATACCATGAACTGGGCCGCGGTTAAGTTCTGGCACTCCATGGGGGTTGAGCGTGTAATCCTATCTCGCGAGCTATCTCTTGATGAAGTAGAAGAGATCAAGCAGCGTTGCCCTGAGATGGAGATTGAAGTCTTTGTTCACGGTGCGCTTTGTATCGCTTATTCGGGTCGTTGCCTGTTATCTGGCTACATTAACAAGCGTGATCCAAACCAAGGTACCTGTACCAATAGTTGCCGCTGGAAATACGATGCTCATGAAGCAAAAGTCGATGAATCTGGGGATGTGGTACCCGTAGAACAGTTTGATCCAAATGCCCAAGAGCCAAAACCTGCATTGGGTGAAGGTAAGCCAACGGATCAGATCTTCCTTCTTCAGGAAGAGACTCGCCCAGGTGAGTACATGCCTGCTTTTGAAGATGAGCATGGTACTTACATTATGAACTCTAAAGATTTACGTGCGATTCAACACGTACATCGTTTAGCTGAAATTGGTGTTGATTCCCTTAAGATCGAGGGCCGAACTAAATCACACTACTATGTGGCGCGTACTGCACAGACTTATCGTAAAGCGATTGATGATGCAGTCGCAGGTCGCCCATTTGATATGAGTTTGATGGATGAGCTGGAAAACCTAGCGAGCCGTGGTTATACAGAAGGCTTCTACCGTCGTCACGTTCATGATGAGTATCAGAACTACGAAACAGGTAACTCTGTAGGCGTACACCAGCAGTTTGTGGGTGAAGTGCTTGGTTATGCAGATGGCATGCTTGAGATTGATGTACGAAACCGCTTCCTTAAAGGCGATACACTTGAGCTAATGACGCCTCAAGGTAATCACAAGTTTAAACTTGATGAGATGATCGATAAGAAAGGCAAGTCTGCTGATGTTGCGCCAGGCTCTGGCCATGTCATGAAGATTCCTATGAATCTGAATGCTGATCCAGAATACGCATTGCTGATGCGTGATCTACCAAACGCACCTGAGTACAGCAGTCAGAAGTAAATGCGATGATCGCCGAGAAGTACCTGTTTAGGCATGCGTTGAGGCCGTTTTCATTCAGCGTGGCTTTGATTGTTTGTCTAACAGGTATTTTGAGTGCATATCGCGAAGGCTTTGGCGATCCTTTACTCGCGAGTTTAATCCTAATGGCGGGTTTGCTTTTGCAAGCTGGGGTTAATCTAATTAATGACTACGCCGACCTTTCTCAGCCCAATCTTCAACTCTCTTCAGCTTCACAACAGCAGATCCGTTTTAATTTTAATCTGGGTTTAGGCTGTATTCTCTTTGCGGCTGTCATCGCTTGTTACCTCATTGCTGTATCTGGGATGTTACTTCTGCTGTTCTCAGTTATCGGAATAATAGGAGCGCTTGGTTATACGATGGAGCCGATAAACTACAAGCGTCGCGGTTTAGCGGTGTTTTTGGTGTTTTGGTTGATGGGTGTTCTGATGGTAAGCGGTGCTTACTATGTGCTGGCCAAAGAGCTATCGCATTCGGCCCTTTTGATCTCTATCCCTGTGTCTCTGTTTGTCTCGCTACTTCTGCTGAGTAATGAACTACGTGATTTTGAAGAGGATAAAGCAGCAGGGATAAAGACGTTAACGGTGAAGATTGGCTACGCTCGTGCCTCTCAACTTTATAAAGCTCTACTGATCTGTATATACCTAGGCTGCTTGGCTTTGAGTATCAACGGATCTATACCTTTTGCGCTGGTGATATTGTTATCCATTCCCTTTGTGATCAAGCCATTAAAGCTATTGGCTTTAGATAAAGGGTCGCGCCAACCAATCACCAAAGCGACAGGGCGCTCCTTTTTGATCTTTGGCATTTGTTACTGCTCTGCGCTCCTTTTTTGAGGTCAGATAAATACGCTATCACACCTTGTTTCTACATTAAGTAGTAAAAAAGATTGTGTGAGTACTACCAATGCCCGACACCTTATTGCGGTACTTTTGGTGTATACTCCCTTTCCAGTAAAAACTCTCCTTTAAGAGAGAGTAAATGGGTATGAGTCAGGCGTGTTTGCACTAAGCATGGTTGAGTTTTAACTCCCTGATCCTTTATGACAAGAAGCTTTACTGGAGTCTCCGAATGAGCGTAATCCGCCAAGACGATTTCATCAGCAGCGTTGCTGATGCATTGCAGTTTATCTCTTACTACCATCCGCTTGATTTTGTTCAAGGCGTACACGAAGCCTACCTGAAGGAAGAAAACCCAGCGGCTAAAGACGCAATGGCGCAGATCCTTATCAACTCCCGTATGTGTGCTGAAGGTAAGCGACCTCTATGTCAGGACACAGGTATCGTTACAGTATTTCTGAAAGTAGGTATGAACGTAACTTGGGATGCTGAAATGAATGTAACTGACATGGTGAACGAAGGTGTTCGTCGTGCATACATGCATCCTGATAATGTTCTACGTGCATCTATTCTTGCTGACCCAGCAGGTAAGCGTCAGAACACAAAAGATAATACGCCAGCGGTAATTCACTATGAAATTGTTGATGGTGATGAAGTAGAAGTTCACGTTGCTGCTAAAGGCGGCGGTTCTGAAAACAAATCTAAGATGGTTATGCTTAACCCATCTGACAGCATCGTTGATTGGATTGTTAAAACCGTACCAACAATGGGTGCGGGCTGGTGCCCACCTGGCATGCTAGGTATAGGTATTGGTGGTACTGCTGAGAAAGCTGCAGTAATGGCAAAAGAATCCCTAATGGATCCAATCGACATTCACGAGCTACGTGAGCGTGGCCCGCAAAACCGTGTTGAAGAGCTACGTCTAGAAATCATGGATGCAGTTAACGATCTAGGTATAGGTGCTCAGGGCCTAGGTGGTTTGACCACTGTTCTTGATATCAAAATCAAGGATTACCCAACACACGCAGCTTCACTGCCTGTTTGCATGATCCCTAACTGTGCAGCGACTCGTCACACTCACTTTACATTGAACGGTAGTGGCCCAGCGGTTCTAACACCACCAAGCTTGGATGATTGGCCAGATGTTACATTCGAAGTGGGTTCCAACACACGTCGTGTAAATCTTGATGAGATCACTCCAGAAGCAGTTAAAGAGTGGAAAGTAGGCGAAACGATTCTGTTGAACGGTAAAATGTTGACAGGTCGTGATGCAGCGCACAAGAAAATGGTAGAGATGCTAAATAATGGCGAAGAGCTACCAGTTGATCTTAAAGGCCGCTTCATCTACTACGTAGGCCCTGTTGATCCAGTACGTGACGAAGTTGTAGGTCCTGCTGGCCCAACAACGTCTACGCGTATGGATAAATTCACTCGTCAGGTTATCGAAAGCACAGGCCTTCTGGGCATGATTGGTAAGTCTGAGCGTGGTCCTGTTGCAATTGACGCAATTAAAGACAACGAAGCTGTTTACCTAATGGCTGTGGGTGGTGCTGCTTACCTAGTATCTAAAGCGATCACTAACGCTGAAGTACTTGCATTCCCTGAAATGGGCATGGAAGCAATCTACGAGTTTGAAGTTAAGGATATGCCTGTGACTGTAGCTGTAGATACTTCAGGTGAGTCTGTTCACACAACAGGCCCAGCTAAGTGGAAAGAGATTATAGCTAAACAATCTTAATCAGCATTTAGCATTGTGATAAAAACGCAGCTTCGGCTGCGTTTTTTTTTGTGCATGAAATATAGGTAATTAACTGTTTTTGCTAAATAAGTTGTCACTATATTAATTTTTATTGATCTAGGTTCGTATGTTGGGTCTGTTTTATAAATATGTGAATAAAAAACTGAGCAAGATCAATTTTTGTGCGCTGCAGCAGGAGTAGAGTGTTTGTAAAAGAAGTATTCATTTAGGGGAAAATGAATGATGAAAACTAAAATGATTTCTGCACTTGCTGTGAGCCTATCTGTATCTCTATCTTCTGTTGCGGTCGCTGATGATGAAGCGATGATGCAGGCAGCTGGTAAAGAGATTTTTAACAAGTGCACATCTTGTCACTCACTAGATACAAGTAAAAATGCTTTCGGTCCTAGTTTGATCGGTGTTTTTGGCCGTAAAGCAGCAGCACTTCCACGCTTTGCATACTCTGATGCACTAAAAAATTCTGATATCACTTGGAATGAAGAAAACTTGCGTAAGTGGGTAGCGGGCAACGATCAATTCGTACCAGGTACTCGTATGCGTCACGTTGAGATTACTGACAAAGCTGAGCAGGATTACCTGATCGCTTACCTTAAAACACTTTAATTAGCTGTTTTAATACCTGCTACAGTTAATCGAGAATGCCGCAAGCCACCACTCCTTGCGGCATTTTTTGTTGATATAACGTTTTACTGTTAAGAGGCCTCAAGCACTTTCTTCTGCTCTGCTAGGTAGCGAGGCATAGGGCCAGCGTCCTCATATATCTCTTCGCCATCTTCAATTCTGATCACCTTACTTCCTTGAATGTAGGGCATTTTAGCTTCTAACTCATTTAACGCCTCATGTATTAAGGTGGCGACAACATCGTCCTTTGATAGTTTATACATGCTGGCTAAGGCTTCGAGCTTGACCGAATCGCTCTTATAGATGGAAAGCTGTTCTTCCTTGCGACCGTTAACTTTGCGCGCGCGTCCTTCCCATTCATCAAGTAATTTAGAAAGACTTTCGTTACCCATAGCTTATCCCCTCCGATAAACAGATCTACCCTTTAAGTGTAGGAGTCAGCTTGGTTATTGCCAGAAAATCGGTGAGAATGACGAATATAATTATCTATCCACCATTAAAATGATTTAACTGCATCGATCAGTATGCAAAGCAGGTTTATAAATGGCAGTAATTAAGGTTGTAGTAGGTTCGGTCTACGGTAATGCGCTTGATGTCGCGGAGATGTGCTCACAAAAGTTAACTGAGCTGCAACACTCAGTAGAGCTATTACGTAATCCGGAAATCACTCAGGTTGTAATACCGGAAACAGAAGTGATTTTAATCTGTACCTCAACAACAGGGCAGGGCGAAATTCCAGATAATCTGCTGTCTTTCTATGACGAGTTACAAGATCAATTACCGCAGATGCCTACGGTCAAATACGGGGTAATTGCTTTAGGTGATAGTTCCTACGATACCTTTGCTGAAGCTGGCTATTTGATGGATAGTTTAATGCAGCAGCTGCAGGCACAAAAAATTGGGGATAACTTAGTGATTGATGCTTGTGAAACCATGGCTCCACTTGAAGAAGCAGAACCATGGTTAATAGAGTGGGTTAAAGGACTTTAACTGTATTCGACTTCTTGAATTCGCTCTTGGGCGAGTAATAATTCAGTAAACTGTTCCTGTCGGATCGGTTTGCTGAATAAGAAGCCTTGGAGCTGATCGCAGCCTTCTTTCTCCAAAAAGGCCCTTTGCGCAGGTGTTTCAACACCTTCAGCACAGACTTTCAGATCTAGGGTGTGGCCTAATAGAATAACCGCTTTGGCAATGGCTTCATCATCTGGGTCACTTGGGATATCCCTTACCAAGGATTGATCAATTTTGACTTTAGTAATGGGTAGTTGCTTTAGGTAACGAAGCGAAGAGTAACCTGTTCCGAAGTCATCCAAAGCGAGATGAACACCTTGTTGCCTCAACGCTTGGAAAGTCGCGGTTGCTTCCTTTTCATGTTCTAGTAGAAAGGTCTCTAGTATTTCCAGCTCTAACATATCTGCCGGGATTTCGTATTTGTACAGCAGCGTTTGAACTTCTGAAGGAAGATCCTGTTTGGTGATCTGGTCACTTGCCAAATTGACTGCTAAACGGAAGTTATTTAGTCCAGCCTCTCTCCAGAGAGAAAGTTGTGCACAGGCTTCTTCTAATACCCAGTTACCCATCTTTGTTAGTAAGCCAATTTCTTCGGCAATTGATAGAAATTGTCCCGGTGGCATAAGGCCCATTTCAGGATGTTCCCAACGGATCAAAGCCTCAGCGCCAATGATTTTTTCTCCGGTCGCATCCATCTGCGGCTGGTAGAATAGTACAAATTGTTTTTCTGCCACAGCTTTTCGTAATTCAGGCTCTAACCTGATCCACTCTTCAACGGTTTCAGAAAGCTCTGGCTGGAAGAATGCATAGTTATTACGACCTGAATCTTTGGCTTGATTCAGTGCTATATCAGCATTTTTAGTGACCGTATCTGAATCATCACCATGATCAGGGGAGAGTGCGACACCTATACTTGCTGTGGTGAAATAGTCTTTACCATCTAATTGGAAAGGCTGTTCCATCGCTTCGACGATTGCATCGGCAATAGTTGCTGCATCAGCTGCGTGTTCTAATTCTTCAAGTAATATGGCGAATTCATCTCCACCAATACGTGCAAGCGTGTCGCGAGTGCTTAGTGTCTTATTTAAACGCTCTGTTACTTGCAACAGCAATTGGTCGCCATATTTGTGACCAAGGCTGTCGTTAATGTGTTTAAAGCGGTCTAGATCCAACTGCAGCATGGCAATCTTTTCGTTAGATTCCCTATGGGTCAGAGCATGCTCTAGCCGAGCCCCAAACAACAAACGGTTAGGTAGATTAGTTAGCGGATCGTGGTGTGCTAGATGAGAGAGTTTTTCTTCAGAGGCTTTGATATTACTAATATCAGCATTCACACTGACAAAGTGGGTGAGCTTGTGCGTCTCTGGATCGTGAACCGCATTAATGCTAACCCAATGAGGTGCTACCTCGCCATTCTTGCGGCGGTTCCATATTTCGCCTTGCCAGTGGCCTTCTTCAGCAAGCGCAGCCCACATATTTTGGAAAAAATCTTTATCGTGTCGCGGTGATTTAAGCAGAGAAGGGCTTTTACCAATAAGCTCTTCGCGACTGTAACCGCTCAGATCAGAATAGGCGCGATTGACATCAATAATTTTATTGTTGCAATCGGTGATCATGATCCCTTCGTTAGTGCTCGAAAAGGCAATACCTGCTAAACGTAACTGCTCGATGGATGCTTTCTCTGGAGTTATATCAAGTAAAACTCCGTTCCAAAGCGAAGGGTCGAGTTTATTGGATGTATCGGGTAAAGATGAGCCGCGAATCCAGCGTAGATCTCCATTCCGGTGGAATACTCGAAATTCGTGTGACCAAGGCAGCTTATGTTGACTCGTATGAATAATACTTGCCCACAGGCTTGGTTGATCTTCTGGGTGTACCTGTTTCCAGAATTGGCGGAAATCTTCAGTTGCCTCTTCTGCCGTAACGCCAGAAATTTGCTCTATCCCTGGGCCTATGTAGATAAACTCCTGTTTAAGGTCAGGGGTTAATCGGTATTGATAAACAACACCTGGCATCGCTTTAGTGATGTTCTGTAGAAGATTCTCGGAATGCTCTAGGAACTGTTGGGCTTTCTGTCTCTTGAGGACAATGCCAATTATATTGGCAGCCGCTTCTAAAAGTTGATGATGGAATGCAGTTGGCGTTCTGGTTTTGGGGCTAGAGATAGCAATACTGCCTGCAACATGTTCAGAGTCGATACGAATTGGATAGGACCAACAGGCTTTGATTCCTAATTCTTTGCCTGCATCCCGGAAACTTTCCCAGCAGTCGGCCTGTTCTATATCAGAAACATAAACGGGGTTACCCGTATACACAGCCGTGCCGCAAGATCCTGCTTCTGGGCTTGGTACTAGACCATTTAGAAGTGCGAGCGATGCTTTAGGAATACTGGGCGCACAGACAACGGACAGATGTCGATTACTGCTATCCAGTAGCATGATTGAAGCAATACTATCCGCGACACAGTTTTCAATAAACTGGCAAACCGACGTAAAGATGAAGTCGGGTTGTGTGTCTAAAACGATCTCTTCAAGTACTTGGTTCTGCAAACGCAGAATTGTATTTAGCTCTTCTGCGCTAGTTTGACCCTGGTTTACAGTGTCTTTTTCGGGTGCATCGGTGTGCATTTGTATGTCTTAATTATTCTTATATTTTTTGTTAACTGCACGAGCTGAATAGTACGATTTCTTGTCATTTTTATGCAGAACAGCCTCACCCGACTGCGATGACAATGAAATAGAAACTTATCAAAAAGTAGTTCTTAAGTTTCGTCCAGCTAACTTATTTTTATTACTGAGGCAAACCCATATAAAAATCAGGTAATTTGCCCGGCTCTACTCAAGTGCGCGGCAGTATAACTTACTGTAGTTAAATGAGTTAGTCTTTATATAGAATATTAGTGAATATATTACTTATACCAGATTATCTCACTGCTAATCTGTTGATTTGTATTAAATTTTCATGTCACGGAAGGTGAGGTTTATGCGAGGTGGTATTACTTTTCTGGTTTTTGGGATGCTGTGTTGCCAGTGCTTTTGTACTTGATCTCCCATCCATAATAGTGAGCCGGAGGGTAAGTTAAGTTCATGGCGTTGATCGCTTGTCGATTTTAAAAGAAAACGTCGATTACTGCCTAGCGAGACACTGGCTATTTTGGGGTTGTCGCCTAATTCTGGTTCATTATCACTATGCCAACCCATACTATCATTACCGTCGCGATAGAGGTTTATGAGTACGGCGTTGAAAGAGGTCTCTGTGTATTCTTCAACGCGCTTTTTAATCTCCGCAACGATAGGGTGCCAAGGGCTATCGGCTAAGGTTAGACCGGAATAGGTATAAGTGATGCCAGAATCAGCCATAAAGGCTTGTAAGCGGGGAATGGAGACCCATTTGCCAAACATTCGGATCTTATCTTGTTGCCAAGATACCTCTTCATATAGCGAGGTGTAAAAATACTCGGCTTCGTCTGGATTTATAAATGTAGGATCAAGCCAGCAGTCCAGATCATCGGCAACATAGTTTTTCACATTTAGATCCACTTCAGCATGGCTTCGCTTAACGTATGACTAATATCAATATCATTACTTTTGTGAGGCACACTGTTGCAGGTAACGATATTGGCTTTTATAGCGAGTGCATTAAAGTCTTCATCAGAAAACAGTCCATGCACTCCGATACAAGTGGGGGACTTTAACCCAAGCTGATGCAGGTGGATAAGGGTTTCTAACATGGTTTTACCGCTCGAAATAATATCATCTACCAGCACGGGGGTATGATCTTTCCAATGTTCGATTTCAGGCGCTGACACTTCGACAGAGTAATCCCCATGACGTACTTTCTCTAATACTTGGAAAGGTGCTTCGGCTAAATGTGCAACTTCGCTCACCCATTGTTCGCTTTCACTATCAGGGCCAATAAGTAGAGGCTTTGCAATATGTTGATTTATCCACTCGGCAATCATGGGGGCTGCATGAACTACGGAGCTTTTTAAACTGTAGATCTCATCTAGGGAGTTGTATCGGTGTAGATGGGGATCCAGTGTGACTAGCCAGTCGAAATGTTCTGAGAGAAGTTGGGCAAAAGGACGTGATGACACTGCTTCCCCCGGATGAAAGGCTTTATCTTGGCGCATATAAGCGAGGTAAGGAGTTACTAACCCGATGCGAGCAGCTCCTAGGGATTTCAGTGTATGGGTTAGAAAAATGAGTTTGAGAATTTTGTCATCGGGATGATGCAAGTTACAAAGCACAATAACCGAGCGATGCTGGCACTCGCTTAATACGCGTAGATAGCTTTCGCCGTCAGGGAAATTTCGAAGATCCAACTTGCCGACTTCTGCATTGACCTCAATCGCAAGGGCTTGAGCAAGGTCGTGGTCACTTTCTAAATTAAATAAAATTGGCTGCATTTTATGACGACTCCCTTCCAGCAATAATGTGGATAATATCCGAATGATCTTCTAAATAATCGACGGCGTAACTTAGCTCGCCTGAGCTTTCCGCATGGATGGTTAGCAGAGGTTGATTAAGATCGATTTTATCACCTAGCTTACAATGCATATCTACTCCTGCTGCTAAGTCGGCTGGAGCACCGGCTAATTTGGCCACTTTAGCGAGCTTACGATTATTAATTTGATCAACGATGCCTGTTGTCTGGGCAATTAATTCATAACGGTAGGGCGCAATTGGTGGTGTTTTAAGACCCCCCTGAGCTTTACAGATCGCCTGAAACTTCTCCCAAGCCGCCCCAGACTCCAAAATCCTAAGGGCTTGTGTATAGCCTTCGCCCTCTGGCAAATCATTGATCAGTTCTAACATGGCGCCTGCAACTTCTGCGGCACGCTGCCGTAAGTCTGTGGGCATATCTTTTTGATTTTGCAGTACCAATAAAATATCCCGTGCTTCAAGTGCAGGCCCTATGCCTCTACCTATAGGTTGAGATCCATCGGTCAGTAGCGTATGCACAGTCAGCCCTAGAGTACTAGCTACTGCTTTAAAGCTATCTGCAAGTGCTTGTGCAGACTCTTGGCTTCTTACTTTTGCGGTTTCGCCGACCGGAATATCAATCACAACGTGAGTAGCACCCGCGGCTATTTTTTTTGAGAGCACTGATGCAATCAGTTGGCCTTCACTGTCGATATCTAAAGCACGCTCTACTTGGATTAGTAGATCATCAGAAGGGGAGAGTCGCACTGATCCTCCCCAAGCTAGGCAGCCACCTTCTTGTTCAACTACAGAACGCATCTGCTCTAAGCTCAAGCTGACATTAGTTAAAGTCTCCATGGTATCGGCAGTCCCGGCAGGAGAGGTAATGGCCCGTGAAGATGTTTTAGGCATAGTCAATCCAGCAGCTGCTAGAATTGAAACAATAATGGGGGTTGTACGATTGCCGGGTAACCCGCCCACACAATGTTTATCCACAACTTGGGGCAAGCCCCATTCGATTTGGCTGCCAGAATCGACCATTGCGCGGGTTAGATCGGTGATCTCTCGGATACTTAGTTTGTCTGATCCACAGGCCGTAATAAACGCAGCTAGGTGCACATCGGCATAGCGCCCTGCGACAATATCATCGATGATTTCACGCAGTTGTTCTTGGCTGAGTTCGCTACCAAATACTTTAGCGCGCAGATAGGAGAGGGATTGCACGGGTTTAGGGTGAGATAACCAAACAGAATTCCCCTCCCTCAGCTCCATTCTTCTCCAAGCAGATTCAGAAAAACCGATCTCACCGGGCATTAAAAGGTTGCTTGTTACCATATTGAGTGTAGCAATCAGGTGTTTTCGTTCCGTCCGAACCATCACCCGAGAGAGGGCGGAAAATCCCTCAGAGCGGCAAACTGGACTATCCTGACGAAGGTAAATCGTGGGTTCTTGATGTGTATCTAACCCGAGTCGACAAGCGCTTAAAGGGGCCATAGGTTCTGACATCTTTGATATTCCCTTTTCCCTGTATCAATTACAGTATATGAGTGATTAAGCGGATGGAAAACCTTGTTGATATAGAACTATGTAATAGAAACTGGATGAGGTGACATGACATGATGGATTTAGCCACAGAAGCTTGTGAAAGCTGCCATAAAGATAGCCAAGCCTTAAACGAATCAGAAATAGCGGTGTTATTGAAGTCGCTGCCGGATTGGGACGTTGTTTATGCAGATGGTGTTCCTACGCTGCAACGTGACTTTAAATTTAAAAATTTTGTCGAGGCCTTAGCGTTTACCAACAAAATAGGGGAGTTAGCGGAAGCTCGAAATCATCATCCAGATATATTAACGGCCTGGGGGCGAGTCCATCTCACCTGGTATACCCATGCTATATCAGGTCTACACCGAAATGATTTCCGCTGCGCAGCTGCTTCTGATCAGTTATTTAACTGAGAGATAAAAATTTATTGTTTTAGGGCAAGATTACTTAATTAGATAATTCCACCAGAGAAATAACTACTGTTAGAATGAAGCTTCACTTTTTCTTGCGGAGCTTTACGTAAATGGAACGTAGATTCAGGCTGGTTTTGGCGTGTCCCGATAGAGTGGGCATTGTGGCGATGGTAAGTAACTTTATCTCTAGCCATGGTGGCTCGATTTCTGACGCTAACCAACATTCTGATAGTACAACTGGCTGGTTCTTTATGCGTGTAGAGATTAGTGCGGCAACGCTACCTTTCTCCCTCGAAGAGTTAAGGTCTGCTTTTGCACCGATAGCGCAATCCTTCAATATGGATTGGGATATCACTGACTCCGCTACCCCTAAACGTGTGATTTTGATGGCAAGCCGAGAAGCACATTGTCTTGCTGATCTACTCTATCGTTATCATGAAGGTGAATTAGACTGTGAGATTCCTTGTGTCATCTCCAACCACGACGATCTACGCAGCATGGTCGAATGGCATAATATTCCTTTCTATCATGTGCCTGTGGATAAAGAGAATAAACAGCCTCACTTTGAGGAAGTTAGCCGTTTAATTCGTGAACACTCGGCGGAAACAGTTGTACTTGCACGTTATATGCAGATCTTACCGTCGGACATCTGTGCTGAATATGCTCATCGCATCATTAATATCCACCATAGTTTCTTACCTTCTTTTGCCGGTGCTAAGCCATACCATCAAGCCCATGAGCGTGGTGTAAAACTGATCGGTGCCACCTGTCACTATGTGACTGAAGAGTTAGATGCAGGTCCGATCATTGATCAGGACGTTGTGCGTATCAGCCATCGCGACCTACCAGAAGATATGGTGCGTTTAGGGCGTGATGTAGAAAAAACAGTGTTATCTCGCGGTTTACGTTGGCACTTAGAAGATAAGATCTTGGTGCAGGGTAATAAAACGGTTGTTTTCAATTAATTTTTTTAATTGCGCAAAAATCCAAAAAACTGCTTAGGGGCCATAAGTTAGCTCTTCTCCCTACAAGGTATTAGCCCGTTGCACGTTAACCTATTTTCATCGGGCTTAACCTTGATCTGATCGCTTGCGAGTTGCCACTGTTAGGTGTACACATAGAGGTAGCCCGGTTGAAAACTATACCGGTTTACCTTGTTTGGGTGGTTTGGCAGGTCGATGTTTCCAAACCTGTTAAAGCTGCCGGCCATGGAGGAATGGTAATGCTAAGATCCGTAAAAGCTCAGGATTATATGTGTGAAGACTTAATCACCTTTACCCCTGAAACCGATCTTTTTGATGCGATTAATCAGCTACTCGAATACCGAATCACAGGTGCGCCTGTTGTCGATAAAAATGGCAAACTCATTGGCTTAATGTCAGAAGTTGACTGTCTTAAAGCGATCCTGACTTTAACCTACCACGAAGAAGAGATGGGTGGTCTTGTTGGTACCTATATGTCGGAAGAGGTTTTCACCATTAATCATGATGCCGACATCATAAAAGTGGCGGAAGAGTTTATTAATAATAAACGCCGTCGTTTACCGGTAGTAAAAGATGGTAAACTAATCGGCCAGATTAGTCGTCGAGATGTACTACGCGCAGTAGAACGTTTTGCACAGGATGGCTAATCACGTTTGATGGTCACAAGCCGCGGCTCATCACTGCGGCTTTTTTGTTTATGGTATTCGGTTAACGAAATGCCAAATCTGTTTAGGTAAGATTACATATTCATGAGTTATGTTTTTTCTGAAACACCTATCTTGCTATACCCATCCTTAGTCAAGGAAGTAGGTGTTGAAGCAGCTGTATTGTTGACGCTCTATCATCAAAGGGTAGAACGTCTCCAAAATGTAACGGATACAGCACAAACGCCAGAACTTATATTTTCTCGTGAACAATGGCTTGCGTTAGGTGAGTTTTGGGACGAAGAGCGGTTAGCTCAATTAACCAGCGTTTTAGTCAGTGCAAATATCATTGATGCTGCATTCGCTAATGATGGCCGTGTAAGAATCCGCTTTGTTGTTGAAGAGCAAGTCTCTGAAGCATCGTTTGATGACGTGCCTGAAGGTGATGTTGAGATTGTAAGTCGGTTACCGGTTATGGAAACGATTCCGACACAGGTTGAAGAACTGCCTGTCGAGGTTGAGCAATCTGAGCCGAGTTATGCACAATCGAATTATAACCAGCAAAATCACCCACAAACTCAACCTGCACAATCAGGCTATCCACAGGATCAGTATCCAGAGATGAAGGATACGCCGTACTATCCTGATCAAGCGCCAGCAGTGCAGCCACAGAATATCCCTAACCCTGGTCCTGCTCCGACCTTTGGTGGCAGCATAGGTTGGGCGAGAAAAGCACAGCAGGTTAATAATGGCCGCTCTGATGAGTTACAAGTGTGCTTTAATAAACAAGAGCAGCGTAAAAAACAGCTTCAAGGAATGGAGCTGAATTGGCAACCGTCCGACAATTTTTATGCGTTGCTTCCGCGGCATAATATATCGCCACAATTTGCACAAACATGTTTGGATGAATTTGTGCTTTACTGGTTAGATAAAGACCGTAAAGAAACCAACTGGGATCAGAAATTCCTAGCTTGGGTAAAAAGGGAGTGGATTAACAAGCAAACTAGGGATGGACGTCAACAACGTATAAATAACGAACAACAAGGCAAAGGTTTCAGCCATGAAAACCCCCGCAGAGATACTCGCGAAAAACGACAACGGGTTACCGCAGCAATCATGGACATCAAGGACACCGACTGGTAACCAAGAGCAGGGAACAAAAACTGCTCAGCGAGAGCTAACAGTCGAAGTCAAAACGCTGGTTAATATGATATTTGCACGTTTTATGGCGATCTATGGCCATAAATTTAAGAGCTGTTTTGAGACCCAAGACGAAATCCGTATCGCAAAACGTGAATGGGCACTTAGCCTTGGTGGCTATACCGAACACGAGCTGGTGGCTGCAATTGATTATTGCAAAGAGCACAGCGCATGGATGCCGACGATTTCCGAGTTTCTTGATGTACTTCGTACCCAAACTGGCGATCATGGTTTACCCGCAACTAAGCATGCTTATGAAGAAGCGTGCCTAAATGCGGATAAAGCTTCGACACACAAATGGACCCATCCAGCGATCTACCATGCCGGTAAAGCAACGGGTTGGTTTCGTTTGCGCACAGAAGCTGAAGTCGATGTTTTTCCAGACTTTCGCTACAACTATGATGTAATCAGTCGGAGAGTACGAGCAGGAGAGCAACTCGATTTGCCTGTCGCAGTAGCCTTACCTGATAAAAGTGATAACACCTTGTTCGCATTTATCCAAAGCTGGGGCGAAGAGCATAATCTCAAACCTGAAATCGCCAGTAAATGGCTGTTCTACCTAACTAAGCCTAAAGGCACGATGGTACGTAAGCGCTTTCAGCAACAAGCTCAGGTAGAAGCAAATGCACTTGGTATTACGCTACCGGATGATTATCAATAATGTGGCCGTTTGATCAAACTATAAAAAGTAGTTCATTAGAACTGCTTTTTTTTGTGTGTTTTTTTGCTCTGAAAAATATCGAATTTTATAGTTGTACACATTTCTTATATGTGGTTTCTGTTTGAAAAATACGTGTTGAATCAACTGCAGGCTAATAAATATCTAATTATTAGACAATGGGCCTATTTTTTTGTGTTTATATCGAGATCTACTGCTAGGCTTTAAAAGCCTAGGGAATTTCGTTTAGGGGAAGGCGAATGGATCACAACAAAAACTACGTTTCACCTTTTCTACGTGGAACGTGTGTTGGCTTGTCTAGTTTAATTTTTATTTCATCATCAAATCTTTACGCTGCTGACCTTTCTGATCTTTCAATGACCTCGCTAGAGGACTTGTTAAACCAAGAAGTTACATCGGTATCTAAGAAGCAGGAGAACCTCTATACCGCACCCGCAGCGGTATATGTGATAACTGCCGAGGATATTCATCGCAGAGGTGTAACAAGCATCCCTGAAGCTTTGGCAATGGCGCCTGGCCTGTTAGTTAGAGCAATTGATGGTAATAAATGGTCCATAGGTGCCCGAGGCTTTTCAGGCGTTTATTCCAATAAGTTACTTGTCCAAATTGATGGCCGCAGCGTTTATACACCATCATTCTCAGGTGTTTATTGGGATCAGCATAATATCCCAATGCACGAGATTGAACGCATTGAAGTGATCAGAGGTTCTGGTGCTACTTTGTGGGGGGCTAACGCAGTAAATGGCATTATAAATATCATCACTAAGCACTCTTCAGATTCTCAAGGTGGGCGAGTACAAGCTTCCATTGGTAATCAACTTGATGGTCATGCGAATGTGCGTTTTGGTGGTCAGATTAATGAGGGTACCCATTATCGCATTAATGCCCAATCATCTAGTTGGGATGCTAACAGTCTGTTTAATAGCCAAGATGATTCGTTTGATGCGGGAAGAAGTAAAAGTATAGATTTCCGCATAGATGGAGAGTATCAGAAAGACAATAGCTGGGAGATATCGGGTGGTTACCGAGATAACAAGCATGATCAAAGGCTTTCTGTTTTGAATCTCCCGCCATTAACTTTTTTTGCCACTGATGTTGAAGATCAAGTAGATCTGCAGGCATATCATTTAAAAGCCAATTTGCATCTTCTACATGACTCTGGTGCGCAGAGTCAGTTTCAATTCTTTGTGGATAATTATGAGCGGGAAGAGATCTATTTAACACAAGATCTTACAACCTACGATCTGGATTATCAGTTGACGCTACCAGCATGGGAAAATCATAACCTGATTATGGGTATTGGTTATCGAACGGTTGACGCGGATTATGTGAATTCTTATGCGGTAAGTATGTTACCGGCTAAAACGGATTTAGATCTATTTAGTGCGTTTATTCAGGATGAATATACGTTTATTCCTGATAAGTTGTCCCTAACTTTTGGCTCTAAATTTGAGAACCATGAATATACAGGCTGGGAAGTTCAGCCTAACGTGCGTTTAAGCTATGTTCCATCCCCAGGTCACTTTACATGGGCTTCTATCTCCCGGGCTGTAAGAACGCCTTCAATCGCTGAACGGGGCAGTAATATTCAGGGGGGGATAACGGTGCCTATCACAACCTGGGTACAGGGAAATCCCGAGATTGATTCAGAGAAAGTAACCAGTTATGAAATTGGTTATCGTTATTTCTCAAGCAATGTTTATACAGCAGATTTGTCCTTCTTCTATAACGATTATGACAACTACCTCTCGTTTGAACAGATCAATCCTATAACCTTTCAAATGGGCAATAAACTATCTGGGAAGTCATATGGTATGGAGCTCTCGACTGTATGGCAGCCGGCTGCTAGCTGGCAGATTTCAGCGAGTTACAGTTATGTCGATGTAGACATGACAGCTGATGCAGATGGCATGGACCCCATAAGTGAGAGCGTACTTAATGAAGCTTTTGCTAGGAATATGCTCAAGCTACATTCAGCGTGGGATATAAATCATGCTTGGTCATTGGATGCTTGGGTCTACTATATAGACGAAATCCCCGTGCCGAGTAATTACGCATTGTTCCAAGGAATTAGCATAGATGAAGTTGTAAATACGAACCTAAGGTTGGCATGGAGAGCGGAAAAGGATCTTGAGCTTTCCTTAACTGCCCGCAATGTATTTGATGGTCAGTCTGCAGAAGCGATAGGAGAATCCTTCTCTACTCCTACTGAAATTGATCGCTCTGTTGTCTTCTCTGTTATTTGGGATTTCTAAGGTGCCGTTAGCAGTTAAAATTAGGTTTTGGAATGCTAAGGGAAGACAGTACTTTTCCCTTGGTGTTTTAATAGCTTTATTTTTATTGCCATCTAAAAGCTTTGCCTTATCAGAAGAAGAACTGCAGCTCGCCTTGTTACTTAAAGTCTCACAGTTTACAACTTGGACTGAACGAAACGATCAAGAATTTAAGTTCTGTTTATATCGCGGTAAAGGTTACGAAGATCTGGTTTCATCGTCTAATTCAATGCCAACGGTCGGCAAATTACCTGTACATTTTGTGTTCTTAAAACAGAATACAGCAGCCCATTTAATTCATCAGTGCCATTTACTGTTTGTAACAGAAAGATCGGCCACTGAAACAAAACAAATTTTAAGAAAGTCCGTATTTTCGCCCACGCTGACAGTTAGTACATTGGATGGTTTTGCTGATATGGGGGGAATGATTGAACTGGTTAGACAAGGAAAACGTTACACTTTTCGGATAAATCTCCAGCCTGTTAAAGAGTCTGAGTTAAACCTCTCTGCCTCATTGTTAGAAATATCTTCTGTGATTAGAGGGGGAAACTGATGCTTACTCCTCAAAAAATATCACAGCTAAGCTTGGCAGAAACAATCAAGCGTATGGTGTTTATGACAAGTGTGTCTATTTTGTTGATTGCATCTATATGTTTTATGGCCTTGGAATGGTTTGCAGCCCGTCAGAGTTTAGTTGATCGTATTTCATCAATGTCTGAATTGGTGGCTGAACATTTAACCGCATCGGTTAGCTTTGGTGACAACGCAACAGCGACACTTTTTCTTGAATCTTTCAGTAGCAATCCAGAAATCGTATCCGCAGTAGTTTTAGGGGAAGATGGCCAGGTGTTTGCAAGCTACCCAGCGGATGGTTCTTTGGTAAAAGAGAGTTCAGTAAAGCAATTTCAGCATAATCATTCCGAGGAACCTGATTACCAATTTACGCTCACCTCTTTTTATTTATGGCAATCCGTATCTTTAAACCAAGCGCCTATTGGTGTTTTATGCGTCGAGGTATCCTTAAAAGGGTATTGGACTCAAATACTCTCTTATATGGCAGCGATTTTAGGATTGATCGCAATTCTGATTTATATATTGCAGAAAGTCGCGATGCGTTTCCAACAGAGTATCTCAGAACCAATCGATTCCATTTTAGAAAGAATGGATACCGTACAGAAAAGAGGTGATTATTCTGTAAGGGTTGAGGTCAACCGCGTAGATGAACTTGGTGCAATCATGTCTCAATTTAATAATATGATTGCCAAGATAGAGTTACGTGATCAACAGTTAGTAGAGAAGAATATAGAGATCGAAAAGCATGCTTTTTATGATCCGTTAACGGGTTTGCCAAATCGTCGATTGTTGGCTGAACAGTTAAAGCATGAGATTAGGGCTGCTCACAGGGCAAAAAAATATGGTGCGGTTTTCTATATAGATTTAGATAATTTTAAAACGATTAATGACTCGTTGGGGCATGATTCTGGTGACAAATTACTCGTGTCTGTGGCCAATCGGCTTCAAATTGGACTACGTGAGAGCGATATATGTGCTCGAATTGGTGGTGATGAATTTATCGCTGTTTTGCCTGATTTAGGCGAGTGTCCGCAATCTGCAGCAGAGCATGCTCTATCAATTGCTGAGGAACTAAGGACTATATTAACTAGCGCAGTTCAAATAGATGATAGATCTGTACATACTTCTGCCAGTATAGGAATTAGCCTTTTTAATAGTACAACTGAGTCTGCGCAAGAGCTTCTTAAACAGTCCGATATGGCTATGTATGCGGCCAAAGATTCTGGCCGAAACTGTAGTTACTTCTTCTCTAAAGAGATGCAAGAAGCTGCGATCAACCGCTTGAATTTGGAAGAAGATTTAAGAGAAGCGCTAAATTCACCGCAAGATAATTTTGAGCTTTTCTATCAGGCTCAGGTTAATAAAGATGGTGAATGTGTAGGTGCTGAAGCACTTATTCGTTGGCATCATCCTTCACGAGGTTTAGTCTCTCCAGGTGTTTTTATTCCCTTAGCAGAGAAAACAGGGCTCATAGTGCCATTGGGTAACTGGATCATCGATTCAGCTTGTCGCCAGTTATCGAGTTGGCAAGAGCAAAACAGCGTATTCACCTTAGCTATCAATGTTAGTTCAAATCAGTTTTTAGATAGAGGGTTTTCTGAATACCTTAAACATACCATAGGGCTTCATCAGATACGGCCGGATGCTCTTGAGATAGAAATCACGGAAAGTCTCATTCTGGATGATAAAAACGAAGCTGTTTCAAAAATGGAGGAGCTTCGAAACCTGGGGCTAACATTCTCTATAGATGATTTTGGGACTGGGTATTCTTCTCTGCAATACCTGACTACTTTACCTATATCAAAATTAAAAATAGACCAATCCTTTGTCCGCCAGCTGCTAACTGACAAAAATGATGCTGCAGTAGTGAAGACCATTATTCTCATGACACAAAATTTAGGCTTGAAGGTGTTAGCTGAAGGTGTGGAAAATGCAGCGGAATACGATTACCTGCTTGAAAATGGTTGTGAGCTCTTTCAAGGGTATCTTTTTTCTAAACCTATAGATATCAATGCATTTGAGCACGCTTACCTTCCTAGTGGAAAGAGTGTTTCTTCTATAGGTCGTTAATTTGTGCCGATTTTTTCAATTCGTATCATGCTATTTTCGTTCCCTCGTTAGTCATAAGCCGAAACAATCGATTAAGGTAGGAGGCCTATCTTTGTGAACATTTAATTTATTCACATCTCGAAGCTTTGTAAGTTAATTACTTTATATTTTTTAGGGATAAGGGCCATATGGAGTATAGGTTAGGCGAATTTTGTATCTATGACGAACGGGAAAAAGTTGTGATTGAAAGCGTAACGGCTCTTTTAGAACAGTCTTACTGGGCGAATCAACGAAGTCTCGATGTCATAAAAACATCGATAGAGAACAGTGTTTGTTTTTCACTCTTTAAAGGTGAAAAACAGATAGGCTTTGCCAGAGTGGTCACCGACTTCGCTTCAGTTGCTTATCTAGCCGATGTGATCATTGATGAACAATTTAGAGGTCAGGGGCTGGGTAAGTGGTTAACGGAAACTATGGTAAATGACCCTCGCTGGAAAGATAAATTTAAGTTTCTTGTAACTGATGATGCCCACAGTTTGTATTCCCGCCTAGGATTTAGCAGTAGTGGAAAGTTGATGAGCACTAAGGTTTAAAAGAATTCATATTAATCTGAATAAATCGGCAGTCTTCTTGTACGGTTTATAGTCCTACTCAACAATCCAAAACGCAACTTACCCGTATACATAAGTAATCATTTTTATGTATATGGAGTATCAAGTTGACTGTTCAAAACTTTCTTTTCCGCTTATTTCTTATTGGCCCTCTATGTTTAACGGGGTGTTCCTCTGTAAATATTGAGGAGTACAAGGATAAGGATCCTGAGTTAGTTTTAGAGGAGTTTTTTGATGGTGATCTAACAGCCCATGGCGTTGTAAAGGATTGGTCAGGAAAAGCCATTCGCCATTTCAATGCCGATATCAAAGCTTATTGGCAAGAGGGTGTTGGAGTACTGGAAGAAGATTTTGTTTTTGATGATGGTGAAAAGCAACGCCGGGTTTGGACGCTAACACCTGATGGTTCGGGCAATTATATTGCCGAAGCGAATGATGTGGTTGGGCCTGCAAATGCTCTGGTTAATGGCAATGCGTTATTTATGCAATATGTTCTTAGAGCGCCTTATAAAGATGGCACTATCGATCTGACTATCGACGACAAGATGTATCTTGTCTCACCATCAGTGATTGTGAACGAGTCAAAGATGAAAAAGTTTGGCATTTCGGTTGGGCAGGTGTTGCTAACGATTGTGAAAAAATAAGCTGTTTTTTGGGGGGAGTTAATATCGGGGCGTCAAATGATGCTGCCCCGATCTCTATATTCTTTGTATCTAAAAATGGCTGCTAACAGAGAACTACTTTTTAAGGTACGCAGGTGAAATTTCTTCTGAACGGTGAGTAAATTTCCCTTCAGTACACACAGCTAAGGCACTATTAAATCGTTCCAAAAAGCCCGGGTTGTGCCTTAGGAAATGATGACCAAAATAAACGCCTAAGTTATGGCTGTGAATCACTTTCCTTTTAGTCATGGCTCTCTGTTTGTCAGTCATCGTGTGGTCCATTGCTTGCTCGTTCATCAGAAACGCATCTATACGTTTGTGTATAAGCATGGAGAGCAGTTGTTCACTATTCGTGGGCGGGTTTCCGGTAACTTTATAGCCATTACTCTGTAACCAGCTGTGCATGTTTGATCCTAAAAAGCTGGTGGTTACAGCTTGTTGTTTAAACTCTTCAGATTCAGGGTCAAAACGAGAATCTTTTAGTTGGAAGAACGTCCAGTTCTGGGTTTCTATAGCGCCTGAATGGGTTGCATAACTATCACGGCTTTTTTTATGGGATGCTGAAAAGAAACCGTCAGCTTTTCCTTGTTTTGTGAGCAGCTTAGCTCGATTGAAAGGCCTTGCGTGTATTGCAACCTTTTCGGGGATTGCTTCAAAAGCACAACGGATATTCTCTACTGATGTTCCAGTAATTTTACCGTCAATTATTTCCGTATAGGGAGGGTAGGGCATCGTCAATAAATGCACTGAATCGGAATCGAATTTTTCACCCTCAATCGCGTCCATGTTTATATCATCTTGTGCTAAGGCTGGAAGGCTTAATGTGCAGATTAATAAACACGTTTTAACTCGCATATACATACCTATCATATTCGATATGACTACTGATCAGATAAAGGCCGAAACTGAAGTAGGTTGATAACTGCCTCTATGTGGATTCAGTAATAAAATATAGTTGAGAATTTTGAGGTTTGTAGAAATTGAAGGACTTCATCGGCGCAATCAAACCTTTGAGGGTTAATCCAGAAATGACTGACTTTTACATGGTCGGGCATCTACGTTATTTTGAAGGCCGCGTTTTAAAATAGCCCAAAGGAAAGGGATAGATGAACAAGCCTGTGAATAAAACAGAGTCGGACAAGTTTTGGGATGGCGTTGCTGCCAAGTATTCGCAAAAAGCAGTTCCCAATGAAGCGATGTATCAAAAGAAATTAAAGGAAACGCAAAGTTACTTTTCTTCTGATATGCGTGTGGTTGAGTTTGGCTGCGGTACAGGTACGACTGCTATCCATCATGCGCCATTTGTTGGGCAGATTGATGCCATAGATATCTCCGAAAATATGTTGGAGATTGGGCGAGAAAGAGCGCACCAAGCAGGTGTAGGGAATGTCGATTTTCATCTGGGGACATTACATGATTTCAATGCTGAGACTGAAAGCGTTGATGCGGTTTTGGGCTTAAATGTGATTCATTTGATTCCCAATTGGCAAGCGGTGATAGCTGAAGTCGCTAGAATCTTAAAACCAGGTGGCGTTTTTGTGAGTAGTACCGGTTGTTTGGGCGGTTCTTATATGCGCTTTCTTAAATTGGTTGTACCAGTGGGTAAGTGCTTCGGATTAATGCCTGATCTATTCGTGATCACGGAAGATGAATTGGCCGATGAGATTAAAGCCGCTGGCTTTAGCATTGAGAGCCAATGGCATTATGGCCATACAGATATGGAAGTGTTTATCATCGCACGTAAGAATGCTCTTTAATCACTAAACCAAAGAGCATCCTTTGTCTGATTAAGCTTTGTAATCCGCAGCTTCTATACCATGTTTTTTCAATAGCTTATAAAGGTCAGTACGATTCCTTCCCGCTATTTTTGCCGCTTGAGAAACATTGCCTTCGGTAATCTGTAATACCTTTCTGAGATAACGCTTTTCAAAATCAGCACGGGCGTCGTTAAAGTTCTGAATCACCTGATCCTGATTGACCAAAGCTCGATTTACGGCGCTATCAGATATGACCGGTGTTGTGCTTAATGCCGTTACCTTCTCGATCACATTCTCTAATTGACGGACATTGCCGGGCCACGCTGATTGAGCTAGAACCTGAAGTGCATCTGAGGAGATATTTTTTACCTTGGGGTTATGCTTCGCTGCTGCTTGCTCAACAAAGTAGCGAGCTAAAGGTGGAATATCTTCAGGTCGTTCAGCAAGCGGTGGTAAATGAAGATTCACCACGTTAAGGCGGTAGAACAGATCCTCTCGGAACTGTTGCTCTTGCATCGCCACTTCTAGATCGCGATGAGTTGCAGAGATGACACGCACATCGACAGGAATTGTGTCGGTAGAACCCACTGGTCGAATTTGTCTTTCTTGTAGAACGCGCAAGAGCTTAACTTGAAGAGATAGCGGCATATCGCCAATCTCATCCAGAAACAAAGTGCCGCCGTTAGCCGCTTGGAAAAGACCTTCGTGTTTACTTACTGCTCCAGTAAAGGCGCCTTTGGCGTGACCAAACAGTTCGGATTCCAAAAGCTGTTCAGGCAATGCGCCACAGTTAATCGCAATAAACGGTTTTTTATGGCGTGGACTTGCTTGATGGATTGCGTTGGCTAATAGCTCTTTACCACTACCACTGGGGCCTGTAACGAGCACACTGACATCGGAGCCTGCGATCTGTTCTGCTTCCTGAAGCAAGCTCTCCATAATTGGGCTGCGACAGATAATGTCTTTACGCCATGTACTATCGGATCGACTTGTACCCGCAAGGGCTGCATTAATCGTTTCTAATAGCTGGTCTCGGTCGATAGGCTTGGTCAGAAAGCCAAACACACCTTGTTGAGTTGCCGTTACTGCTTCTGGGATTGAGCCGTGAGCAGTAATTATGATGACTGGCAGCTGCGGAGAGCGTTGTTGCAGCTGTTGGAAAAGGGCAAGGCCATCCATACCTTCCATGCGAAGGTCAGTGATGACTAGATCGATCTGGTCATCGAGGATCTCGAGAGCTTGTTCAGCGCTCTCCGCACAACTGATTTTAAATCCGCTAGCCTCTAACCGCATTGAAAGTAGTTTTAGTAGAGATGCATCATCATCTACCAATAATACGTGAGGGGTCATTCCTGTACCTCACGCTCATTGTTTAGATCGGTTTCAATCTGGGTAAGCGCATCGATTTTAACCTGCAGGTTTCGATTCTCTTCTAACAAATTATCTTGCTCCGCTCGCATCCATAGCAACGCGGTTGCGAACTGGTTACGAATATCTAAGTAACGATCCCCAGGGCAGGATGGGTGAGGGTAGAGCACAATTTTAGAAAAATTACGTTTGGCTTGCTGTAATTGCTCTGTTGAAGAAAGCGGTGTTGATAGAAGTAGAGCTAAGAGGGCGCTGTCTTTACTGCGAATGGCTCGCTGCATGATGCTGCTGCGCTGATCAGGCTTCTGTAAAAAGCGGCTTTCAATTCCTTGTAACTGATCAAGTCGTGTTTCGTTGATACGACAGATTGGCTTCTCTGTTACTTCTGGTTCAGGCATAGGTGATTTTGTCGGTACAAATTCACACCCTTGAAGAAACAGTAACAAGATAAGTGGAGCGTATTTAATCATGGGTATTAAGCTCTTTAACTGGCAGGCTGACACGGAAGCTGACAAAGCTATCCTGATTGCTATGTAATGTGACGTGGGCACCTAATGAGTCTGCGGCATCTCTAACAATACTCAATCCGATACCGGAGCCTTTAACAGGTCCAATGCGTCGATTTTGGCCTTGGTAGAACGGTGTAAATAGGTGTGGAATATCTTCATCTGGAATGATAGGGCCGTCGTTACCCACTTCTATAACTAGATAGTCTGCTTGTATGTTGGTGCTAACCAGCAAGCGACCACTGGATCTTCCATAGAGCGCCGCGTTTGATATCAGGTTGCCGATAATACGGATAAGCATTGCTCGGTCAGTAAACCATTCGATATCTTCTTGTGGCAGCTGTACCTGCATCTTCTTTTGTTCGAGCAATAGCTTAAAAGGCTCAATCGCTTCGTTAATAACCGGCAGTATATGTACTTGATGGAAGTTAACCGGTTCATTCTGATTTAATCGGCTGTAGTCCAAGAGTTGCTCAATCAAAGACTGTAATTGACGTGAGTTGGTCTGCAGCAGATTAGCCACTTCAAGTTGGCTGGTATTAAGTTCGCCAATAACCTGTTCTGCTAGAAGATCAGATCCTTCACGCAGCGTGGTCAACGGGGTTTTTAATTCGTGAGACATATGGCGTAAAAAACGCTGTTTCTCGTTTTCTACTTCGGCTAGTTGTTCAGTTAGCCAATCAAGCTGCCTATCTAACTCGACTAACTCATCCGGTCCGCCGACTTTGGCACCGATATATTCTTCGCCGGTACCCAATGCTTGTAAACGCGCGGCAATCCGGTTAACAGGACGGATAATTTTAAAACTGAAAAAAAGGATTAACAGGGCTTCTAAGCCGAGAAGAACAATCGCCAAGGTGCTTAATTTAGTCTGTGTTGTTTGCGCGGTTTCGTTAAGCGCTTGTAAGCGCTGATCTAAGACTAAGTCGATCTGTTCGTTAACCACACGGGTGAGGCTGAGTAGTGAATTAGCCTCAATAGGGTGAGCGCGTTCGATACCTTCGAGTAATTCAGTGATCTCGTTAGCTTTATTCTGCTCATTAAGAAGGAAGCTATGGATCATCAATGCTTGCCTGTATTCCGACAAATACTGATTTAAACGTTGTTGAATTTCAGGCTTAGCCAGAATTTGGTATTGCCTTGCAGAGCGGGTGATATCTTCGGCTAATCGTTCGAGTTGTTGGCCTCTACGCGTAACCTCTAAAGCTTGTTGCGCGAGCACACGGCCTTGCGCCGACTGTTCTACAAGAGCGTCAGTAGCGTAAAAAATGAGGATGCCGAAAGGTGTTACGACAACCAAAAAAGATAGAAGTACCAGCTGCTTCAATGAGCTGAGTCGCCAAGGTTGGCGAGCCGATTTGGTCATTAAACAATCATAGTTAAACAAGTGTATGAGTATTATCCATCAATTACGCCTTAATTGGGTAGTCTCCATTCTATTAGAGTGATGGCTTAGGTTTTTAGGGCTGGCCGGGATCATCCTGATCACCGGCCGTGTCAAAACAGAGCTGGCGGCTATGTTTGTGGACATGGATGCTCTGAATCAACTTGTTACCTGCTAGTATTCGACTAACTGAGCTGAGGCTGTCTCGGAATCAGTGGGGCTAGCCTTATACCAACAAGTGAACCCCTTTAAACGAATAGTTTCTTAGAAACTACGTAAGACGGTGTCGCCTTAACTTGTAGTTGTGAAAACTCATCCGGGCTTAGAAAACCATCTTTGTTGGCATCAATTTTATTGAAGCCTTTTACCAGCGCTGGAGAAACCTGCGCTTCCTGAGGGCTAACTTTGCCATCTTTGTTTTCATCTAGTTTTTCGAAAATGCTTGTTGCTTTTGGTGCTTCTTGAGTCATCACTTCAGGTTGAACGTCCTTAACAACTTCAGCAGGTTTAGTTTCTTCAGCAAAAGCGATTGTAGAAACACAAAGCATGGACGCTAGAGTAAGTGCTACAGATTTCATATTTTTCTCCTTAACGAAATAGATCGGGTAATAACAAAAATTTTAAATTCGCTAGGGATATATCAAGTGGTGTGCCACTTTTTAAAAGTCCATATAAAACAATTAGTTATAATGTTTATTCTGGGTTTTGTATTTTGGCAGTTAAAAAAAGGGCCGAAAAGGAGTGATAACTGTCGCCAATAAGAGACAGTGGTCTGGTTGTTAATTATTCAAACTTAATAAAATCAATGGGTTATGTGGTTCCTTTTTAGAGACAGCGAGTAAAAAAGTATGTGATCAGTACTACGTCGGAGAAAATAATTCTGCTCATGTTGAAACTATCTGATGAGTTTCTGCTCTACCTTTAGAAGGTTAGATACCTTTGTCGCTTGATAAAGATAAGAATGTATAAGCAGGGGAAAGGGCATGAATAAGAACATGTGCTGCGTAGCAGTGTTGCTCAGTGGTTTTACTTCTGGCGTATTCGCAGAATCCAGTAAAATCCAGATTGATGCAGGTAAGTTTCAGATGGGCTGTTCACAGGGAGATAGTGACTGTGAAAATGATGAAGGAAAGCCCGGAGGCATTGCTGTTCACGTGCCAACTTTCTTGATTGATAAACATGAAGTAACGGTAGATGAGTATCAAGCATGTATTGATGCAGGAAATTGCCAACGGGCAAAAGACCATAAACGAAATCAGTATTGTAATTTAGGTGCAGAGGGGCGAGGGAACCACCCGATTAACTGTGTAGATTGGCAGCAGGCTTTAGATTTTTGCCAAACTAAAGGTGGCCGTTTACCTTTTGAAGCGGAATGGGAAAAAGCGGCGCGGGCAAATACGCTTTTACGCTATCCGTGGGGCCAAGAAGTAAGTTGTAAACATGCCATTCTTGATGACGGAAAAACGATGGGATCGGTCCCTAATGAACCTGACGGTTGCGGCGAAGATCGTACTTGGCCAATAGGTAGTCACTCTGAAAACACTTATGGCTTACATGATATGCATGGTAATGCCGGTGAATGGACGATGAATTGGTATGCTAAAAATGGCCTTGAACGCTATGCGAATGGAGATCTGTTTGGCCCAGATCAGGGGCGTCAACGTGTGGTTCGTGGTGGCTCTTGGGATGAGAATAAAGCTAATTTGCGTAGTTCATTCCGTAATGTGAAACCGCCGGTAAGTGGTAGAAGCGTTTATGGATCGATAGGTTTCCGTTGTGCGTATAACGTGAATTAACAGAGGATTTATAGAAATAAAAAAGCACCGATGTACGGTGCTTTTTTATTAAATAGCGAGTCATTACTAATGGCACGGGCTATGAAGTGCCTTGAGCATATTTGTAATGACCGCATCATATTTAGACTGATCTGGACGCTTGCTACTTAAAACACGCAGCCCCCAAATATTCGTCATTAAATAGGTTGCGAGATCTTCAGGGGATTGCTGTTTATCTAGCAACCCTTGTACTTGAGCTTGAGTCAGAGCCTTAGTAAAGTAGGTCTCAACCTGGCTTAGGTAGCCGCCCACGCGTTCTCTGATCTCATCATCTTCTGTAGCCAGTTCTAGCATTGTATTAACCATTAGGCAGCCTTTGCCAAGACGGTCATTTGCTAGATCATCACAGAAACATTTAAAAAACTGTTCGATTCCTTTCAGCGGTGTTTCAGCATCTTCCATCACGCTTGAAACGCGATTAAGACTGCGCGCAGCATAGGTATCTATAACTTCTAAAAACAAACCACGTTTGCTTTGAAATGCACCGTATAGTGATCCCGGTTTTAGTTTGGTCGCATTTACTAGGTCGGTTACCGATGTGGCACTGTAACCTGTTCTCCAGAAAACATTCATTGCTTTCTCTAAGACATCAGTACGATCAAACTCTGCTGGCCTAGCCATATTTTGCCCTCCTTGTTCTATTATCTTATTATCATTATTCGAACCGCATCTCGCAATAGTTAATATGATAACCGGTAAATACTTCTCATTTCTTCCTTTTTTTGCAGTTTTTTTTACGGTCACCACGCTAACGGGTTGCCAGAAAAAGCCTTCAGAACTCAGTTCTGAAGAAGGTCCTTTGTTCCGCCGTGGTGTCGTTTATATGACAGACCAAGGGCTCAGTTTTAAGCCCTGCTATGTTAACAAACGTGAGTCGATCAATGATTATACCGGCCGATTGAAGCGAAAACTGGATAATTCCATGGAGCCAGCTTTTTATGCAGAGATGAGTGGCTCTCATATAGCGCCTGGTGAGCCTTGGAAGGTTTATCAGGTACATTTGATTGGTGGTAATCAATCAACTTGTAGTTATGAACTGCCTGGTAATGAATATCGCGCTGCCGGTGATCGGCCATTATGGATAGCGGATGTTCGTGATGATGGTATACATGTGAAAAGATATGATCGTCTGAAACAACTCGTGTTTCCGTTAAACGACCCTATTCAATTGGGTGGCAGTACAGAGTGGGATAGTGAGTTAAAGGGCATAAGAAATCATAGCCTTACTTTAAAAATTGAGCGTTTAAGTTGTAAGGATCGCTATGGAATCGAATATGAATTTACTGCTCAAATGGTGTTAAATGGAACGGTCTATGAAGGCTGTGCTAGGCAAGGAAAGTTGGATCTCAGAACACTACCTGGCTTATATGGAGTCGAGCTACCCGGATTAAGGTCGCAAGGGCGTTATATTTCTTTAGAGTTATCGAGTGATCATCAAGCGGTTTTGACTCAAGATTATCGTAATCGTCAGCCGTTAATTGTTCAAAAGGGCTCTTGGCAGTTGATGAAAAATGGCCGAGTTGTTATTCATTTTGTAGATATTGACGGCCGCGAAGATAATGAAATTCTAATATTTGAGAAAGATAAAAAGGGCGGTTTGCTGCTTAAGGGGTATAGTCCTACATTTGGACATTCAGGGTTCCGGTTAGAAAGAGCCGGTCCCGAACGTCTGTATCGAAAATTTAATCGTTAATCAGAACATCTTTGGCCTGATTTATCTGTGCTGCAAGATAATCGCTACCACCGCGGTCTGGGTGCACCTTCTGCATTAACTTACGGTGCGCGGCGATAATCTCTTCTTTACTGCTATTAGGTGAGATACCTAAAATATCGAATGCTTCTTGGCGGCTCATCGTCCCATAATGGGAGTGAGTATTAGAACTGTCGTTATGCGGGATATCATCTTCGCGCCAACTATCGCCAAAACGCTTATCTAAGTAGGTTGTTAATAAACGAGTCGATTCTCCATCATGCTCACGGCAGTATTGCAGCAATTGCATAAACTCTTGCTCGCTTAAGTCGCCTAGTTCTTTTCCTTGCAGCGGTCCTTGCTTAACTGTGCCATACATCACGCCTGAATCATGATCTAAACGCATAGACAAAATTTTTGTTTCCACTTTCGAAACGTTGCCTGAGCTCGCTTGGCTCTTTCGTTTTTTATACAAGTAATTGAAGAAAGGGAGAAAGCGAATAAATAGAGGAAAGAGCCTACGGGCAAAGGGTAATAACCCTGCTGCCACGGCTGCAATCCAGTGAAGGCGCCCCGTCAAAGCCATCAACAGAACGAATGTTGAGGCAATGACTAAAATAATAGCGATAACTGCTCGTGAGCGTGTTGCCGGTTTAAGTGTCTTCAGCCAAAAGAAAACCAGAAAACCTAATCCGGCTAACACTACTAAACTAATTGGATTCACATTGTACCTTTACTGATTCTAACAATTCACAATGACTAAGTTGTCTATGTTACCGTAACTGCTCAAGTAGATGTTTTGCTGCGTACCCTTTATTTTCGATATAGCGTTTAAATGCTGGTTTACCTTGGCTGGCATAAATCGCAACGGCAATCAAAAGTTGCTTTAACAATTCTGAACTATGATGATCGAAGTGGTGATAAGCGCCTCCTGATAGATGAGCTATAGCGGTAAATGCTTGCCTTGCACGACAGTCAGCCCCTTCCTGAAAAATAAAGACGGGTGTTTTGAGTAACCCCAGTTGGCCAGCGAGAGAAGTCAGCTTATCGGTACTTTCCTCCTGACTATCGCCGATATAGATAATCGCTTTGACTTCTTGTTTTCGCGTTTCGTTTATACCTAATTGAAGTACCTTCTGTATTTGAGTATGACCAGCGGAACAAGAGACCCTCTCCATTATTTGGCTGAGTTGAGCAGGTTGATTGATCCATTGGCTATGATGGAATTCTTGATAACCCCGAAAATAACAAAGCATAACGGCAAGGTTTCCGACTTCGCTGGTAGCTGAAAACATCTGGTTTTGCAGATGACAGGCATGATCCCATGTCGCTTGGCGACTGGCTGTTGCATCTAAGGCGAATAAGATACGTCCCTGAGCATCAGCGTTTATGGGCGCGAGCTCATTGGCAAGCTGAATGAATTCATCCAGTTCTTTCTTAGAGGAGACTGTTGCTAGGTCCTTATCTTTCTTCATATGAAGCCAATCTTGTAGTCAAAAATGTTAAACCTATTACAAAAACTATCTATATCAGATGCTTACTCTAATTCTTAGTAAGAATTATTCCTATTTTCCTCTGAGACTAACGACAGTTTGAATCAGTTCAGTTAAGATCTAAAAAAATTTATAAAAGGAGTTTTGTAAGGTGCGTAATGTCATTATAGCCGGTGCCGTTGTAGCAGCCGGTGCAGTTGGCTACATCCTAACCCAACAAGATGGTGGTATTACCGCCACGTCTAAATCTCCATTGGCATATGTGCCTGCCGACACGGTTTTCTTTTCAGGCCAGTTAGAACCATTTCCGCTTAAAAATTATCTCCAGTCTACAAGTTCACTTCAGGCAAAAGCGCCTCAGGAGCTGCTAGATGCATTAGACGATGAAACAGACCCGAAAAAACGTTTCTTTTCCAGTCTGATTAAAGCTTACTTTGAAGCGGCGGGTTCACCTGCAGAGTTCCAAAAAACATTTGGTTTGCCAGATGAGTTGAGAATGTATGTCTACGCAGTAGGCTTTATTCCAGTTATTCGCTATGAAGTAACAGATGCCCAAGGTTTATGGGCTGCGTTAGACAAAGCAGAGCAAGACAGTGGTTTTAAACATGAACTGCGCACTTCTGGCGAATTACAATACCGTGCTTACACACTAGAAAATAATGAAAAGGGTGAGAAGTTCGAAGTACTTGTCGCCTTCGAAGATGGTTGGGCTACTTGGACCATCAATACGCATGTAAATGATGCTAAAACAATTGATATTGCTTTAGCTCAGGCAGAACCAGCGCAGTCGCTACAACAGGCTGGTACTGTCGAGCAGATAGCAACGCAGCATGGCTTTATTAAGAACTATATCTCTTACATCGATCATCAGCAGCTAGTGACCGCATTTACCACTGAAAACGGTAATACATTGGCAAGCATGTTGACTCAAGCTATGACTGCGGAAGGGGAACCTGATGGTTTGGCTGATGTGCGTAATCCTGAATGTCAGTCTGAAATGGCTGCTATTGCGGCTAATTGGCCACGTACTGTAATCGGTGCTCGTAGCGCTGATGATATTCAAATCACACCAGAGCGCAGCTTTATGCGTGTTTCAACAGTTGTTGAAAGCAAGAATAAAGTCGTGATGGACGCGCTAGCTTCTCTTCAAGGTTATATCCCATCATACCTAAATGATGCTCAGGTATTTGGTTTGGGTGTAGGCCTTGATGCCAATAAGCTAGGTACTGGTTTGTCTTCTATTTGGAGCAATATGCTAGAACCTACCTATAAATGTGCGCCATTAGCTGAGATGCAAGCGGGTGTTCAACAAGCTAACCCAGCAGCTTTAGCGATGTTTACCGGTATGGCTCAAGGTGTCAAAGGTGTAGGTGCTGCAATTCAAGACTTTAGCTTGAAGACTGAAGGTTTTGCTCCTCAGCTTGAGTCTTTGCAAGGGATTGTATCTTTGTCTGCCGACAATCCAAAAGTACTGTTTGATATGGCGAAGTCTTTTGCTCCGCCTCTAGCGGCTATCCAGTTACCAGCAGATGGTTCTGCTATTGATCTGTCGACTATGGTCCCAATGCCTCCTGAAGTAAACGTTAAGCCTATGCTAGCTCTTAAAGGTCAGCACTTGGTTATCTTCGCAGGTGAAAGTGGTAAGGCTCTTGCAGATACGTTGGGTTCAGAACAGATCTCGGGTAATGGATTGTTGAATTTCTCAATGGACTATAAAAAGATGCTAACGCCGTTGTTGCCAGTTATGGAGATGGCTGCTGACCCAGAACTCACTGAGCAGATGGAAACGCTTAAAAATATGGATATGAAAGTTAAATTGGCGTTAAACCTTAAGCCTCAGGGTATTGAATTGAATACTGAGATGGATGTAAAAGCTCCTACGCAAAAGTAACTTCAATTCTTTAGCTTTAATCCAACTAAAAACCGCTTAGTAGCTTCTACTAAGCGGTTTTTTTTATTTATCCAGCTAGACTTAGTTTTAAACCATCAAAGTTAAGCCTTTGGATTTTACTGAGTAGATTTTTGAGAGAGTTGTGTAGGATGCGGGTATCTCTACAAAAGTTTTTAAGTCAGATTTTAATATTTGCTACGGTATCCATTGGAAATCTTTATTGCTCCGCAAGTTTTGCGTCTACGGAGTTACGTACAATCCCACCTCAATCTGATTTTGATGTTAGTCATAACTATTTTGTGACTTTGCTACAGATGATGTTAGACAACACCTCTTCTGAGTACGGCCACAGTAATGTGTCGCATGTTGTTAGGATGGAGCAGGGCCGAGCTTTTTACGAATTGAAAAGAGGAGAGATCATAGATGTCTATTGGGCGGGTACCTCTATTGTTCGCGAGGAAGAGTTCACCGCTATTAGAATTCCTCTCTTGAAGGGCTTGCTAGGTTATCGACTCAGTATTATCCGTGAAGATTCTAGGTCTAACTTCCAAGAAATAAGAAGCCTAGAGGATTTGAGAAAGTACACCGCTTGCCAAGGAAGACATTGGCCCGATTCTGATATTTTGGAAAGTGCAGGGATTGCTGTAAGGCGAGGGCCAATATATGAACTTATGTTTGGTCAGCTAGCAGCAGGGCGTTGCGATTTTTTTCCTCGGGGTATTCACGAGGGGGGTCCAGAGTTAACAGCTCGTCGTGAGAAATATCCTAATCTACGCTTGTTCTCTGACACGATTGTTTATTATCCATTTCCAATGTACTTCTTTGTCCGCAAAGGCAATATCGAGTTAGCGAAACGATTGGAGCTAGGGCTGGAAAGGGCCATTAATTCAGGAGAGTTTGACCAACTACTTGAGACACATCCTATTACGTCTACGTTATTCCCATTAACTCAGTGGGGTGAAAAAAATATCATCGCGATCAGCAATCCTTTGCTTCCGAGAGATACACCTGTTACCAATAGTCGCTATTGGATTAGGCCTGATGACCTAAAGGCCGGTCGATAGCCGAATTTAGACGCTTAATTGTGGTTTACACCTTTAAAGTTTATAGAGCGTAAACGAAACTACTCAGGCTTTCTATTACTCACCAATATAGCGTTTATATTTCTTTTCTTTAACGTAGTTTATATCAACTAAAACCAACCCATCGATACAGTAGTTAAAGTCAGGATCGACACCGAAACCTAGGAAACGAACGCCACCTTCGGTACACAGATCACTATATTGTTTATACAGCGTTGGGACGTTTACACCCATAAACTCTAATTGCTCTTTTAGGATACTGAAGTCACTTTTGTAACTGTTTCCATCGAAGAGGCTTCTCATATGTTCTTCAGTAATTTCATCAATTCCATATGGGGAAACGGAGCTAGCGAGGTTCTCGCTATCTTCAAAGTAATGACGATAAAACCAAACCAACATATCTTTAGCAGCCTTAGGATAATTATTGCTTAGGCTGACTGGGCCAAACATATATCGAATTTCGGGGTGTTTACGAAGGTATGCACCAATCCCATACCAGAGATAATCTAAGCTACGTTTGCCCCAATATTTCGGTTGTACAAAACTACGACCGAGTTCGATACCTTGTGAGAAATAGGGCTGCATATCATTGTTATATTGGAACAGATCGCTGCTGTAGAGCGTCTTTTCAGGTTGCTCTTTCAGCTTAGCAGCTTCTGCTAATCGGTAAGCCCCAACAATTTCCAGCTCTTCTTCATCCCAGAGGATGATGTGGCGGTAGTACTGATCATAGTGATCGAGATCTTTTTTTGCGCCAGTGCCTTCACCAACACAGCGGAAGGCTATCTCTCTTAAACGACCAAGTTCATGCATCACTGCAGAATCTTTAATAAAGTCGAATAAGTAGATCTTCTTGCCGTCAGCGGTTTCGCCGAGTAGTTCAGCATCGCGCAGTTCTTGTTTGATGCTTTGGCGGTCTTGAGGGTGTGCGATGGTTTTCTCTGTGATAAAAAGCGGCTTCTTATTTTTGGCGATTCTGTAAAGATGCTTTTTAAGCAGCTTAGTTTTTTCTGCTGTGGATACTGGTACGGCATCGATTTGGCTATATGGAATAGCTTCGCCAACTTTTATCTTGATCGTCACTGAGTATTGTTTGAACATCTCTCGGGCCAGCATGATGGTAGAGAAGTTCTTATTAAGATAAGAGACACTATAGAAAAGCGGTGAGTTCTTACCACCAATAAACACCGGAAGGATTGGCGCATTGGCTTTGCGAGCAATACGTAGAAAACCACTGTTCCATTTATCGTCTTTTATACCTGTAATCCCTGCACGTGAAACTTCACCGGCAGGGAAGACTATTACAGCTTGTTCTTGTCGTAGGGCATCAACAATACCCTCGATGTTTTTCTTACGTGTATTCCCTTTTAAGTTATCAACAGGCAGGAATAGATTGCTGATAGGGTCAAAGTTCATTAAAACATCGTTAGCGACAATTTTTACATCTCTACGAACTTCACCAACCAGTTTTAGCAGTGATAAACCATCGAGTGCACCAAGTGGGTGATTAGCAATGATCACTACTCGTCCAGACGAGGGGATGTTGGCCCGATCATGATTACTGATGCTGTAACCAAAGTTGAAGTAATCCAAGACCCGATCAATAAATTCAAAACCATGGGCATCTTTGTTTTTGGCTAAGAAGGTATTGATCTCTTTTTCATGAACCAACTTGCGCAGCATATGAAGCGCTGAACGCTTAAAAGGTGTAGGTTTAGCGTCAAAGTCAGGAAATTTATTAATAACCGCTTGTTCTACATTTAGAACAGGCGACTCTGGCTGGGAAGTATTTTCACGTATGTTCATAACGTAAAAATATATAGAGGGAGTATGACCAACCTTTGACGATCGTTTTACGGTTTTATGACAGAGTGTTAGTCGCCCCCAGTGTCATTTTCTTTCATTGCTTTGGTCCAAAGGTCGCCATCTTCTTTTCTACGACCACTACATTGCCGCCTATCAGGATTGTCTGGTTCAAACCTGATTTCTGCTCGCCTGTCCTTGAGTTCTCGCCTGTCTTTCCCTGAACGGGTGTTGGAACCGTGAGGATCGTTATCCATGAGAATTCTCGGGTTTAGTTTAAGGAGGAATTCTGGGTAGTTGAATAGAGGAAGAGAGAGAGCTACCCAGAATTCCTAAAGCCTTTAATCTTCAGCTTAGCAAAGAATTTTGATTTTTCGATGAAATGAAAATAATATAACTGTATAAATAAACAGTATTTGTTTTTATGCAACGAAAAATTATTCATTGTGACTGTGATTGCTTTTTTGCTGCGGTTGAGATGAGAGATAACCCAGCACTGAAGCAAATACCTATGGCGATTGGTGGTGACCCCTCCCGTCGTGGGGTCATCGCAACCTGTAATTATCCTGCCCGTGAATATGGGGTGCGTTCGGCTATGGCGACCGCTCAGGCACTTAAATTGTGCCCTGATCTCACCGTCTTACATGGCAACATGGATAAGTACCGTGAAGCTTCTCGACAGATTATGGATATCTTTCGAGATTATACCGATATCATTGAGCCGTTATCTCTTGATGAGGCTTTCTTGGATGTCTCTGGCACAGAATTGTGTCAGGGAAGTGCAACTTATATTGCCGAAGAGATCCGTCATAGGGTTAAAGAAACGGTTGGTATTACTATCTCTGCAGGTGTTGCCCCGAATAAATTTATTGCCAAAATTGCCAGTGATTGGAATAAGCCTGATGGTTTATATGTCGTCCAACCTGCTCAAATAACCGAATTTTTAGATGACTTATCGGTAGATAAGATTTCTGGGGTGGGTAAGAAAACCGCGGAAAAACTCGGTTCGATGGGTATTTCGACCTGTTTAGATCTTCGAAAACGCTCTTTAGCTGAGTTGGTTGAGCGCTTTGGAATATTTGGTAAGCGTTTGTTTGAGCTCGCTAGAGGCATTGATGATAGACCTGTACAGACCAGCCGGATTAGAAAATCGATCAGTGTTGAGCATACTTATGCAAATGATCTGGGTGATGTGGAAGCTTGTTTAGATAAACTGCCGGCCTTATTAGAGGAGTTAGCAGAAAGGTTTGAAAAGCACGGCAAGGATAAACAAATTTCAGGCGTGATCGTAAAGGTTAAATTTTTTGATTTCATCCAAACTACGGCTGAGCATGCCGTCGCCATCCCCGATTTAGCTCATTTTCGCCAACTGTTGATTGATGCATTTAACCGAGGAGGGCGGCCTGTGCGATTACTTGGTGTCGGTTATAAATTAAAACCTTTGCTAGATCAGCAACCTAAGCAATTAAATCTACTCGACCTTGCTTAATTAGACCTTTTGCTCTGATTTAATCCATACTAGGTAACATAATTCTGCAGATGGATATGCCTAGGGCCGATATGTCTGATAGTGAAGTAAACATCGATAATTTAAGGATACGTTTAGCCACTTATAGCCATGAATACAGATGTGGCATGGAAGGTTGGGCGCTACGTTGTTGCCAATTGGCGATGGATGCCTCTGATAAGGGTAATTATGGTGTTGGGGCTCTACTGATAAGTCGAGAAGGCGATATCTTGGCGGAAGCGGGCAATCAGGTTTTCTCTATAGGTTTTAATTCTTCTGCCCATGCTGAGATGTGCGTGATCGATGAGTTTGAACGTGTATATCCAAATTATTCTGCTAGATCAGGCCTCATGTTACTGACATCCTTAGAACCTTGTCCTATGTGTTGTGCCCGAATACTCGCTGCGGGCATTGGTCGGGTAAGGTATCTGGCTACAGATAAAGATGGCGGTATGATGTCGCATTGCGATAGATTGCCTTATGCATGGAAAAATCTCTCTGAATTGATTGATATTCAAGAAGTTAAAGATCTTCCAGAGCTTTCAAAATTAGCTGCCGATATTGCATCCGCGAACATTTCTTTACTACGAAAAAAACTATTAGGGATTATTCGTCCTTGATTCCTGAAATTAGCCATTGCTTTTGATATACTCGCGCGCTTTTACACGGTCTGGTCAAAAAAGAACCAGTGTCTACCCGAGGTGATAAATGATCCAATTGCTTGTGTCTAAGACACAATCGCTAAAAAGCGACCTACTTTCAGGTTTGACAGTGGCTTTGGCGCTGGTACCTGAAGCTGTAGCTTTTGCGTTTGTTGCTGGTGTTGAGCCATTAGTTGGCTTATATGCAGCGTTTATGGTCGGACTGATTACCGCCACTATTGGTGGGCGACCAGGTATGATTTCTGGTGCTACTGGTGCTTTGGCGGTAGTGATGGTTAGCCTTGTGGCAATGCATGGGGTTGAATATCTCTTCGCCACCGTCGTGTTAATGGGGGTATTCCAGATTTTGGCTGGTATCTTCCGCTTGGGCAAGTTTATCCGTTTAGTACCTCATCCGGTAATGCTTGGTTTTGTAAATGGCTTGGCAATCGTTATTTTCCTTGCTCAGATGAAACAGTTCCAGTTCTCTGACGCTGAAGGTAACCTGCAGTGGCTGCAGGGTGAGCAGATGATGCTAATGCTGGGATTGATTGCCTTAACTATGGCAATTATTCACTTCTTACCTAAGATCACGCGAATTATTCCTTCCTCGCTTGCTGCGATTGTCACAGTAACGTTATTGGTGATAGGTCTAGACCTAGATGCTCGTACGGTACAAGATGTACTTGCAGATATGACGGGTAACCCCGCAGCAACTATCGCTGGTGGCTTCCCAGAGTTCCATATTCCGATGGTTCCAATCAATTTGGAAACCCTTAAGATTATCGTTCCTTATGCGTTGATCTTAGCTGCGATCGGTTTGATTGAGTCTCTACTAACTTTGACCTTGATTGACGAGATCACTGAAACGCGTGGTCGAGGCAACAAAGAGTGTATTGGCCAAGGTGTTGCTAACGTAGCGACTGGTTTCTTTGGCGGTATGGGCGGTTGTGCCATGATCGGTCAGAGTATGATTAACATCAACTCGGGCGGATTAGGCCGTGCTTCGGGTATCTCTGCGGCGCTATTCCTTCTGGCTTTTATTTTGGTTGGCTCAAACTTGATCGAAATTATTCCGGTGGCGGCCCTTGTCGGTGTTATGTTTATCGTAGTAATTGGCACTTTTGAGTGGGCGAGTCTGCGTTTATGGGGCAAAATTCCTCGTTCTGATCTGATTGTTGTTATTGCGGTAACAGGTGTGACTGTATGGCAAGACCTAGCAGTTGCAGTAATTGTTGGTGTGATTATTTCAGCGCTAGTATTTGCTTGGAAACACGCAAGTAATATGGCCTTTGAAGTACGTGAAGAGTACGACACTAAGGTTTATCAGCCTAACGGCCCGCTATTCTTTGCATCAATTCAGACATTCCGTGATCAGTTTAATCCCAAGATGGATCCACCTGAGGTGATCGTCGATTTTGCGAATTGCCGAGTTATGGATCATTCAGGTATCGAAGCAATTGATTCTTTAGCTGAGCGGTATGAAAAAGCAGGTAAAGAGCTTCACCTACGTCATCTAAGTCCAGAGTGCCGTGCGCTAATGAAAAAAGCGGGTAATCTGGTTGAAGTAAATGTGATTGAAGATCCGAAATACAAAGTTGCTGACGACAGTCTTGCTTAAACCTGTATCTTAGTTTTATGTGATCTACAAAAAAGCCGGTATTCATTGAATACCGGCTTTTATACTTTTATAGCTTTGTCATTACTTTGCAGTTAGAGCAATACCATCAAAGCTAATACCTTCCCAGCCTGTTTGCATGAAGTTACGGATATTACCGTGATCATCACCTTCAGGTGTATTTAATACATCTTGGTAGAAACGGCCGAAGCAGCGAAGCGTTTTTTCTTGATCCAAACTGTTTAGCTGTGCGAAAGCGAATATCTTACAGCTACCTTCGTTTTGTCCTACTTCGTTACGTACGTCACCGTTAGTGAAAGCAGTTGGGGAAAATTCATAGTTATCAGCGATTACTTGAATTGTATCTTCAAAATCTAGTTGCTCGTTATTTCCCAGTTGCTGCAGAAATTCATTCAGGGTCATATTTATGCCTTTAATTCAGGTGTTGTCTGCTGGTGGATATTAGAGTGCTGCTTAATTTTTGCAATAGTTTGATCTCAATCAGCTAGGGTCGATCTTTATATGTTCAAACGGAATGCTATGGCTAATTTAACTTACACTCAAAATAGATAAAACGGTTTCAGAATGGGTTCGCATCGAGAGTGAACTTACTAGCCTAAATAAGGGATGAGGGTGTTATGTTAACTTATAAAGAATGTTTAGAGATGAGTGGTCTAACTGCAGACGAAGTAGATGCAATTGCTGAACATGAACATGTTGATCCGATCATTGCGATGGCGATGGGCAATTATCTGGTCGAGCATCAAGGTGAGCAGAGAATTAAGCGGATCATCTTAGATGATATTACTAAAGCTGAAAGGCATGGCGATGAGGAACATGCAGCTGTACTACGTAGAGTAATGGAGCACTTTATAGCGACTCATCCAGATGCTGGTCTGTGAGCTATTTTCTCAAAAAAATAAAGGGCCGAGAGGCCCTTTATTTATGTCAACTATAAGCGACTTTCAGTGAGCAGAATGGTCAATAGCGTTTGGCTGTTTTCAGCTGCGTCGTGCCCTAATGGCGTTAAATATCCACCGTCGGTTTGTGTGACTAAACCTTTATCAAATAGGCGCTGTGTCGCTGAGATAATCTCTGGTTTTGCGGATGAATGAACTTTAATACCTTCTTGCGTTGTATCTAGGTTAAACATATTTAATACGTTCAATTCTTGCATGATCTCTTCGTTATACGGCATATTTGCTCCTGAAAAAAATCGTCGGTATCTAAGGGGTATTAGCCAAGTATTGTTGTTTTGCAAAAGACCTTATCCAACAGCATAGACCTTCTTGCTTTGAAATATAACCCATTAATTTCTATGAGAAAGCATTTCGCTGCTAATGTGCTGTTGTGAATGGATACAGTTTGAAGAGGGGGTGGACTATTAAAGGCGAGAACGATCTTTTAAAACTGGAATAAAAAAGGGGCAGAAAATCTGCCCCTTCGCGAATTACTTAATGCGCATACCTGGTTGCGCGCCGTCGTCAGGGTTGAGGATCCATAGATCTTCACCACCTGGGCCTGCTGCTAGAACCATCCCTTCGGAAACACCGAATTTCATCTTTCTAGGCGCTAAGTTAGCAACCATCACTGTTAGTTTGCCTTCTAGATCTTCAGGAGCATACGCGGATTTAATGCCTGCAAAGACATTACGCGTTTCACCGCCTAGATCTAGTGTGAGCTGTAGAAGCTTATTCGCACCTTTTACATGTTCTGCTTTGGCAATGCGTACAACACGTAGATCAACCTTTGCAAAGTCCGGGAACTCAATTGTGTCGGCAATTGGCTCATCAGCCAACGGGCCTGCTTCAGCTTTTGCGCTTTGCTCTGTCACTGCGGCAAGTGCGGCCAAGACTTCTTTAGTCTCGTCGATAATTGCGTTTACTTTCTCTTCTTCAACACGCTGCATCAACGGTTTGAATTTGTTGATCTTGTGGTTAAGTAGAGGTGCCTCGATAGCATCCCACGCCATGTTCTCAACATTTAGGAAAGCTTGCGCTTCTTCAGCTACTTGCGGAAGTACAGGCGCAAGATAAGTCAGAATAACACGGAATAAGTTGATGCCCATAGAACAGCAATCTTGAACCGCTTGTTCTTGACCTTCTTGTTTAGCAAGCACCCAAGGTTCTGCGTTATCGATGTATTGGTTAGCTTTATCAGCAAGCGCCATAATTTCACGCATCGCTTTACCGAATTCGCGGTTCTCGTATGCGTTAGCGATGCTTTCACCTGAAGCTACAGCTTCTTGGTATAGCGCTGGTTCAGATAGCTCTTGTGCCATTTCGCCATCGAATTTCTTCTTGATAAAGCCAGCACAGCGAGAAGCGATGTTGATAACTTTGTTGACCAAGTCCGCGTTTACACGCATACGGAAGTCTTCAAGGTTAAGGTCGATATCATCGATGCCTGAACTTAACTTAGCTGCAAAGTAGTAGCGTAGGTATTCAGGGCGTAGATGTTTCAGGTAGGTCTCAGCCATGATAAACGTGCCGCGAGACTTGGACATCTTTTGACCGTCAACGGTTAAGAATCCGTGACAGAATACGCCTGTTGGCTTACGGAAGCCTGCACCTTCTAGCATTGCTGGCCAGAATAGGGTGTGGAAGTAAGCGATGTCTTTACCGATAAAGTGATAAAGCTCAGTTTCCGAAGACTCAGACCAGTACTCATCAAAGTCGACACCGTTCTTATCACACCAGTTTTTAAAGCTGGCCATGTAACCGATAGGTGCATCAAGCCATACGTAGAAGTATTTGCCCGGAGCATCTGGAATTTCGAAACCCCAGTATGGTGCATCACGGGAGATATCCCAGTTTTGTAGGCCTGATTCAAACCACTCATTCAGTTTATGAATCATCTGTTCCTGAACGTGGTTATCTACCCAGTTACGTAGGAACGATTCGAAATCACCTAATTTGAAGAAGTAGTGCTCAGACTCTTTCTCAATTGGTTTCGCACCAGAAACAGCTGAGTATGCATTTTTCAGTTCAACAGGGCTGTAAGTAGCACCACATTTTTCACAGGAATCGCCATACTGATCTGGTTCGCCGCATTTAGGGCAATCGCCCTTAACGAAACGATCAGGAAGAAACATCTCTTTTTCAGGATCATACGCCTGAGTGATAGTCTTTTTAGCGATATGACCGCCATCACGCAAAGCCGTGTAGATCTTAGAGGAGAAGTGCTGGTTTTCAGGAGAATGGGTAGAGTGATAGTTATCAAAACCAACCATAAAGCCAGAGAAGTCACGCTGGTGCTCTTCGCTTACTTTATCGATCAATTCTTGCGGTGAAATACCCATTTGATCCGCTTTAAGCATGATTGGCGTTCCGTGAGCATCATCAGCACAAACATATGTACATTGATGACCACGTTGCTTCTGAAAGCGAACCCAGATATCAGTCTGGATGTATTCCACTAAATGGCCAAGGTGGATAGGGCCATTGGCATAAGGAAGTGCGCTGGTTACAAGAATTTTGCGTTTGCTGTCAGTCATGATCTGCCTGAAAACCTAAAATCATTAAAAAATAGACCGCAGATTCTACGCGCTTTGGCTGATTTTATGAACAGTTAAAAACTCGCTATTGGATGAAGATCACTTATTTGTTTGTAAGCAAATTTGGGGGAGTAAATATCAGAGCGGTGCTTGCGTAAAATTAATAGATAATGAGCAAATTAAGTTTTTATTTGAATAGTTTTAATACAGTTGTTTCATTTCTGGACAATAAGCAAATACCAAACTAGACCTAGAATGGTAGAATGTACATCAGTCACGGACGACCACTAAGTTCAGAAGGTATTGATATGGATGCGCGAGTAACTAACACTGCAGTTGATAACCAAGCTGTATTCTGTGAGTTGTGCCCTGAAAGTTTAAAATTAGGGACTGCTGTCGCAGATATTGCTGAATGGGAAACAATTACAGTTGATAGTGTTGAACAGTTATTGCCAGCACTAGAAAAATCCTCAGCAAATATCTTGGTATTTCCCTTGGGAACTAACCCGTCCCAAGGCTTAGATGTTTTACAAACAGTTGTAGATAAACATCCTGGTATTATTCGTGTTGTTATCTCAGGCCCACTTACCCCTTTACAAGCAGCAAGGGCTTCAGAACTAGCCCATCATGCGTTACCGATCGATTGTAATCCGCAAGATCTGGTTGATGATATATATAACAGTCTGCATGTGACCGGTTTAATTAATAAACCGGTTGTCAGAGATTACATTACCTCGTTAAAAGCACTTCCCGTTTTGCCGGATGTTTATGAACAGTTAAATAATTGCTTAAGTTCGGATCGTTCTAATGCTCGAGAAATAGCCAAAATTATTGAGCAAGACCCAGTCATGGCAGCCAAAATCATGCAGTTAGTGAACTCAGCTTATTTTGGTTTAAGTCGAGAAATTAACCGGATTCATGAGGCTGTTACTATTCTCGGGGTAAGAATGATCCGAGATTTGGTATTAACGTCTCATCTATTTGAGTCTTATCCACAAACAGATGATTGGAAGAGCTTCTCCTTTAAACAGATTCACCAACGTTCTATGGCTGTTGCGCGTGCAGCTCAGCACATTGCTCGGGCAGCGAAAGCAGATCGACATGTTCAAGCACAAGCGTTTTTAGCCGGGTTATTGCACGACTTTGGTATTTTGGTATTGGCAAGTCATAACCCGGGTGAATATCACCGTGTCATAAGTAAGGCTGCACTGATGGAACAGCCTGTTTATGCTATTGAAAAGTTAGAGCTGGGTGTAACCCATGCCGAAGCAGGTGCTTACTTACTGGCATTATGGAACTTACCTCCAAGAGTTATTGAGGCAGTACTTTTCCATCATTTTCCAAAAGCTAACGCAGCGGCAGGCTTTACACCTTTAACAGCTGTACATGTTGCCGATGCTCTGCTGCCAGCCGCGACGAGTGTTGTAGGTTGCGATATGTCCAGCCGTTTGAGTATGAGTTATATCGAACAAATCGGAATGGAGCCTGAGTTAGCTCGTTGGCAACTCATAACTGCTGAGTACCAAGCTCAAGTGGGTTTTGTGTAAATATTTCTTTAACCCTACAAAAATTAGGAAAAATGATCATACTTAAGTAAGCTATGCGACTGTTCGGTCTGCAGGGACACATGGAGTTTTAGCAGGCGGTGTTGGTTAAGGGAGAATTAACTTCTTACGAGCGCAATATTGTATTTATATTTTGTGTTCAGCCAAAAGTGAATTTATGCTTACTCATAATACAGGGCTTAATCAGGCTCTGTTTCTTTGTTCTGATGCAGCGGATGCTGATACTTTTTTAAGTAAGTTAAAAGGAAATTTCGATTACGCTGTAACCTTGGTTTCAGATTGGGGGCAATTGCTCCAATCAGCCCAAGAACAGCCTTATTCCATCATTCTTTTTCACTTGGGTATTATTAATTCAGAAGAAGAATTAGCCCAGATTAAAACGCTGATTGATGTACAGCCTGGCGCTATGCGTATTGGTCTTTATAAACCGATGAGTATTGCCAAGCGTGTAGCCTTTTCTGAGTGCTGCCATCGTCTCTATCCATTAGACATTGAACCGGCTTTATTAGGTGAGGGGATTTCGGAAAGTGCAAGAGCACAACGCATTTTAGGGCAAGACAAAGTCAGAGAGTTGGTAGGAAGCGTCAAAACTTTACCCTCATTGCCAGATATCTATGTGGAGCTTAATGAAGCTCTATCATCTTCAAAAAGTAATGCTCGAACTATTGCTACTATCATTGAAAAAGATATGGCGATGGCGGCAAAAATCCTACAGCTGGTTAATTCTGCTTGCTTTGTATTGGAAAGAAACATAAGCAGTTTACAGGAAGCCGTTGCTTTACTCGGTGTGAGAGAAGTTCGTGACTTGGTCTTAACCAATAAAGTGTTCGAACATTTTCCTCAAGATGGTCGTTGGAGTAGTTTCGCTTTTGATCATATTCGAGATCGCTCTGTTCTGGTTGCTGGTTTAGCCCGGGAGATCTGTCGTACAGTAAAAGCGTCACCGGTTGTGACGGATCAAGCATTCTTAGCTGCACTTTTACAAGATTTTGGTATGTTGATTTTCGCCACTCATGACCCTGAGAATTATCAGAAGGTAATGCAGGAGGCGACTGATCTGAACCAGCCTTTATATGCTGTTGAAAAAATGCGTATGGGTGTTAGTCATACAGAAGCAGGGGCTTATTTGCTCTCTCTTTGGAATATTTCTCCGGCTGTTATTGAAACTGTTCTCTTTCATCATTTTCCTGCGTCGAGTAAATCAGATGATTTCTCTGCGCTAACAGCTGTACATGTAGCGGATGCCATCTTACCGAATGTAACCAATGTACTGGGGTGCCAGATTTCTAGCCGTTTGAGTTATCACTATTTAGAACGTCTAGGCTTGGAAGATAAGGTAAATCATTGGCAGCAATTGGCGAGTCGATATAAATTTTCTCACCCAGGTTGTGGTGGAGTTAAGAGTAGTTTTGCCTGACTTAGCATCCTGTTAGAATATGCGTCTTTAATAAGGGGGATTTATCCCCCTTTTCTCTGTTTTAAGTTCTTTGTTTGAGGCATGAATGTCTATCTCTGTTGTTGAACCCGAAAAGTATCAAGCGCAATTAGCGGTTAAAAAAGCAGCGACTGCTGAGCAGTTTGCTGATTTTAATTTGCCAGAGATAGAGGTGTTTGAGTCACCAAAGAGTCATTATCGCATGCGTTGCGAATTTCGTGTTTGGCATGAAGATGATGACCTTTACTATGTGATGTTTGAAAAGGGTAATAAGCACGCCCGTATCCGTATAGATCACTGCCCAATGGTGTCTAAACGAATCGAGGAGGTGATGTTTAACCTTCTTGAAGATATTCGCCCGAATGAAGTGTTGCGCAGAAAACTGTTTCAGATCGATTTTCTAAGTACGTTAAGCGGCGAGCTACTCGTGACTTTGCTTTACCATCGTCCAATCGATGAATCATGGACGGAAGCTGCGCGTGAATTGAAAGAAAAATATAACATTCAGCTGATTGGCCGCTCTCGTAAAACTAAAATCTTATTAGATCAAGATTTTGTCATCGAGAAGCTTGATATTAATGGTCGCGATTATATCTACAAGCAGGTCGAAAACAGTTTCTCTCAACCAAACGGCGAAGTGTGTCGTCATATGATCTCCTGGGCATTAGATACTACGCAAAATGCGGGCGGAGATATGGTTGAACTCTATTGTGGTAACGGCAACTTTACCCTGCCTATGGCGCAAAATTTCAGACGAGTTGTAGCGACTGAAATCTCTAAGACATCTGTACGAGCGGCACAGTTTAATATTGAAGAGAACAATATAGATAACGTTGATGTAGTCCGCATTAGCTCAGAAGAATTTTCTCAAGTATTAAGTGGTGCAGTGGAAAAACGACGTACCAAAGACCTTGGTTTGAAAGAGTGTAACTTCACAACGGTCCTAGTTGATCCCCCTCGCTCTGGTCTAGATGATGATACGGTTAAACAAGTTCAAGAGTATGACAATATTCTTTATATCTCTTGTAACCCAGATACATTGGCTGAGAACTTAAAAGTCATCACGCAAACTCATGAGTTGCAACGTTTTGCGATTTTTGATCAGTTTCCTTATACCGATCATCTTGAGTGTGGTGTTTACTTAAGCCGTCGCTAAGGAATCAAGGTAAACGCTAATAACTTTTGTGTTATAGAGAAATTTTTTCCTGGGCCTCTTGTTGAAGGGAGGTCCAGCGTTTTTCAAATATCTGTGGGTTTAGCGGTTTAGAAAAGTAGTAACCTTGAGCGTAAACTTTACTTTCAATCTGGCGTAAAGCAGTTAATTGTTCTTGGGTTTCAATGCCTTCGGCAATAACTTCTAACTGCATACTTTTACTCATCTGAATAATTGCTTCGACTAGTCCGCTGTAAGCCCCTTTATCAGTGCAATTGTTGATAAAAGAGCGATCTATTTTTAGCGCATCAAGTGGAAACTTCATCAGATAACTTAAGGCCGAAAAACCAGTGCCAAAATCATCTATGGCAATTTTACAGCCAATTGAACCAAGCTCTTCGAATATTCGCTGATTAGCTTGATTATCAAGTAGTAACAAACTTTCTGTGATCTCAATTAATAGTTTTGATGGAGGTATGTTGTTTTGCTTGATGGATGTTTGGATACAGTTAATAAACTGGCTGGACTGGAATTGCTGTATTGATACATTAACAGACAAGTAAAAATTTGGTTTTAATTTATCGCGCCATTGAGCCTGTTGCTGGCAGGCTTGCCGTATACACCACTCTCCAATCGGGACGATCAAACCGGTTTCTTCGGCAACAGGAATAAAGTCGCTGGGGGGGATCAACTCTGTTCCGCAGCGAAGTCTCAATAATGCCTCAGCACCAGTGATTTTTGCGCTATTAAGATCGATGATAGGTTGATAATGAAGCTCCAGTAATTGATCATCAATCGCTCTACGTAATAACCCTTCTATTTTTGCCCTTTGCTGAATATGCTGATTATGTTCTTGTGTGTAGAAGGCATAGCGACAACGTCCACTCTCCTTAGCACGGTACATAGCGATGTCTGCATTTTGTACTAATTTGGTTGGGTTATCGGCATCGCCAGGGAACATAGCAATTCCCACTGAAGCAGAGATATAGATATCACTCGCTGCTAAATGAAAGCTTTCTTCCACTTTACTTACTATCCGGCTAGCTATTTCTTCAGCTTTTTCAGTGGAAGTGAGATTTTTCAGTATTACGGCAAATTCATCCCCACCTAAGCGAGCGATGTGGTCGTCGTTGCGTAATTGAGAGCTAATTCGTTTGGTTGCAGCGCATATTAGTTCGTCTCCGACTTGATGACCGAAGGTATCGTTGACTGATTTAAAGTGATCTAAGTCTATAAAAAACAGGGCAAAAGGCGTTTGGCATTCTTGCCTCTTTTCAAACAGTGATTGCAGATACTTTTGGAATTGGTTGCGATTTGCTATGCCAGATAGGGCATCAGTATTTGCTTGATATTCCAATTCACACCTTGCTTGATTCAAGCTGGTGACATCGGTCATGACGGCTAATGCTCCTGGATAGGAGTCGCTGGCAGAAAGCGTTGCATCCATCAGGACTTCCATTTTTTGTCCTGACTTAGTTTTGATATTTATTGGGTATTCGGTTAACTGGCCATCCAACCACAAGGTTTGGATGCGGTCTTTTATTTGCAAAGCATCTTTTTGATCATAGAGCAGATGGCTTAACAAATGACCGACTATTTCTGTCCGATCGTAGCCCAGATTTTGCAGGAAATAATCACTGGCATCTTTGATGATGCCTTTCTGATCAAAACTGAAAATTAGAGACGGTGTAGAGTGGTATAAGGTTCGTAGGTGTAACTCACTTTTTTTAAGACGAAGGTGATGCTCCTCAATATTACTTTGCATATTGTTAAATGCACTGGCAATTTCACCTAATTCATCATTAGACGTGTGTTGTACCTTTACGAAAAGAGCATCGCCTTTGCTACTTTTTATCGCCTGCAGTATTGCCTGTATAGGCCCGCCCAGCAATTTAAAATAAATGAGCCATACGGTGGTTAGCAGTGAGATGATCATGACTAATAGGGTGATCAGGGTTTCGTTTAAGACGCGTTGCTGGTTGGCTTGTAACCGGGTATTACCAACCATGATTATCATGGTTCCGGCTTGCTGGGTAATGTGGGCATTGCTGTAGATGATAGGGGCTTCTAGAGTAAAGGCCGTATCCACCTGTCCCAGTTCATCAGATTGTTTTTCATATACAAGATTCAGGCTTTCATCCCGTATTTCAACTTTTAGTAGGTCTGGGTCCAGCATCATTGAACCAACAATGTTTTGCAGATTCTTAGTATTAAAGTTCCACAGGGGTTCTGCCAAACTGGCGGGTAAGTTCTTAAGGCTGTCTTTTTTTTCCTGAAGCTGCTGCTCAAAAAGTTGAGATGTTTTGTATGCAGAAAAACCAAAGGATATGAATAAGGCGATCAACGCTCCGGGTATAAGTACCAGAAGTAATTTGACTTGCAGTGATCGTAAATGGGATAGCATGTACGGCCTTATTTATTACTCTGTAATGGAACTGAATACTTTTGCTAAGGAAAAATCATACTGGGTGGATCCATTGATATTGGAAAGTGAAAAGCGGGTGAAATCGATTTTATTCCATTCTTCATTCCCAAGATGAGATAAGTATAGATCGATGTTATTTTGATCAATGCTTTGCATCTGAAAGCGAATATCTCCTATTGGGGTATAAATCCCCTTGAGTTGTTGTTGATGGTAATCATGTAGTAACACCATGGACCACGCTCCACCAAGGAAATGACCTCCGTCGGTTAACAGCATTTCCCCGTTCTTGACCAGTTTGAGACCTTCAGAGGACCAGTTAAGCCCTACTAGGCAAACATCTTTACCTGCTGTTAAGCCATGAGCTGCCAATGCTGCTTTTGCACCGATAGCGATAGGGTCATTGGCGGCCCAGATTAAAGAAGGAGTTATCTTATTTTGTTGCGCCCAGTGCAGGTATTTCAGTGTTAGCCGTTTAGCGTCTTGTTGGTTCCAATTAGCGTATAGGAAGCGATCCAGTGTTAACTCATCTTGCTGTTGAATTACAGAAAGAGCGCCTTCGTTACGTCCAATCGAGGCTGGTGTGAGCTGATCGCCGCCAATTGCCAGAACATGATAGGGTTTCTGATGTTGTTTTTGTTCTGCGCAGTGCAATAGCGCAGTCATCATACGCTTTCCTGCATTAAAGTAGTCGGGGGTGATGGCACCTAGAAGGTTTTGATGCTTACCTCCGGGGAAACCTACACGATCTCTTTGTTTGGGTAAAAAATCGCTGAGTAGCATCAGAGTTTTTATGTTTTTTTTAGATGCTGCTAATAAGATTTTTTCAGCTGCCTGTTCTTCATTAACCAGAATCAGATAATCGGGGGGGATTTCTCGCTGAGTGGCTTTAATGCCTAATGCCGCCATATCTATGCGATTGCGTTCAGCGTAGATGACCTCAAGTTTAATATTGAAATCACTGGCAGCCGCTTGCATAGTCTCAGTAACCATATCCCAAAACCTTTCACCCTGTTTTCCAGGATTGATGAAGGTTACGTTCATTGCAGAAGCCTGAAATGAACATAATAACAAGCATATGATTTTTAATGGTTTACTGAACGAAGTTATCATTTTTATTTACCGTTCATAACATCAACCTGAATTTATTCTGCCTTAAAAAGTAAGGCTAATACAATGACTTTAAGGTATACCTTTAGCAGTATTTGTTGCCACTGAAGTATAGTTTTGATTTGAGATAGTGAGGATGGCTTGGCTATTCTCACCAGAAGTATTACATATCGCTACTTGTATTGTAGTTCCTAGTTTTAGAAGACGGATCATTTATATTTCTGCTATCTGTGTTGGCTGTGATCAGCCGTTAGTAAATGATATAGCAGACGTCTACCTGTATTCTGTTTTACAACATACAGGGACGGTTTGGAGAACAGCATGAAAGACTTACTTAAAATAACCGGCTTTACTGCCTTTATCTGTATTGCATTTATCAATGCATTTGTGGATTTAGGGCATAAAATTGTTATCCAAAATACCCTGTTTAAAGCCTATGATGGCGATCTTCAAATCTTACTTACTGCGGTTGTGAATGGTTTAATCCTATTGCCATTTATTATGCTGTTTACTCCCTCTGGCTACCTTGCCGATAAATATCCCAAGAATAACGTCATGCGATTATCGGCATGGGGTGCGGTTGGCATAACCTTGTTAATAACCGCTTGTTATTACATGGGGTTATTTATTCCTGCATTTGCACTGACCTTTATTCTTGCTTTGCAAAGTGCATTCTACTCACCAGCTAAATATGGCTACATCAAAGAGATGGTGGGAACAAATAATTTAAGTGAAGGTAATGCGTGGGTTCAGGCGGTTACAATGATCGCTATTCTGAGTGGAATAGTCGTGTTCTCGTTACTTTTCGAGATGCGCTTAGCAGGTTTGACCGAAATTACGCCAGAACAGAGCCTTATTAAAAATGCGCCATTGGGTTGGGTCTTAGTCGCGGGTGCGTTGATTGAGCTCTATCTTGCATATCAATTACCGCAGTTACGTGAAACTGATCAAACAGCAAAATTTGATAAATCGGCCTATCTAAAAGGTAAAACGCTTAAAAACAACATTCAGTTGCTACAAGGTAAGCGCCCGATTTGGCTTGCAATTATTGGTTTGTCTCTGTTCTGGTCTATTAGCCAAGTTATGTTGGCTGTATTTCCTGCATTTGCAGAAGAGCATCTACAACAGAGCAACACATTTGTGATTCAAGGCACGATGGCGCTTGCGGGTGTGGGCATATTGTTCGGTTCAATCTTGGTTGGTCGCTTTTCTAAACATTATATCAATGTTGGGTTAATCCCTGTGGGTGCTGTCGGCGTAGCCATAGGCTTAATTTTATTGCCTCAGCTTGTCTCTATGTGGATGCAATCCGCTGTGTTTTTCGCAATTGGTTTGTTTGGTGCGCTGATGTGTGTGCCATTGAATGCTTTGATTCAGTTTCATGCCAGTGAATCAGAAAGTGGACGTGTATTAGCAGGTAGTAACTTTATTCAAAACCTGATGATGCTTGGTTTCCTTGCGATGACAGTTATCTTCGCCTGGAACAGTGTTGATGGTGTGTGGCTGCTAATTCTTTTGGCTGCAATTGGTGTTGCAGGAGCGGTGTTTGCGATTGTGACGTTACCACAGGCTTTCATCCGTCTTCTGGTGATGATGTTGTTCCGTCGTAAGTACAAACTTCAGGTTTTAGGTTTCGAAAATTTGCCTGAATCTGGTAAAGGCACGCTTTTGCTTGGTAACCATATAAGTTGGTTGGATTGGGCTATCATCCAGATGGCTTGTCCACGCCATATCCACTTTGTAATGGAGCGTAGTATCTATGAGCGTTGGTATCTGCGTTGGTTCTTGGATATCTATAAAGTTATTCCTATCTCAAAAGGTAAAAGTCGTCAGGCATTGGAGCAGGTGGGTGAACTTATCAGTGCTGGCGAAGTAGTTTGCCTTTTCCCTGAAGGTGCTATTAGCCATTTAGGTCAGCTAGGTGAGTTTAAGCGCGGCTTTGAAAGAGCTTGTGTTGATGCCAAAGGTGTCATTGTTCCTTTCTACATGCGTGGTTTGTGGGGGAGCCGCTTCTCTCGCTCAACCGACAAAATGAAAGTGATTCGTAACGAATCTGGAAAGCGTGATGTTACTGTGGCGTTTGGTGCTCAGATGCCTATCAGTAGTACCGCTGCTGAAGTGAAGAAAAAAGTTTTCGAGCTGTCGATTCATACATGGGATCAATACACACAAACGTTGGAGACAATCCCACAAGCCTTTGTTCGTAGTATGAAGTCGTCTAGTTCAGGTTACGCTATTGCAGATGTTGATGGTGGTCCGGTTAGTCAAACCAAGTTATTAACCGCCTGCGCTTTGTTTAAAAAGCGTATAGCCCGAACTGAAGGTAAAAATATCGGTTTGTTGGTACCAACATCAAGTGCCGGAGCTATTGCGAATATTGCTTCATTGATGGCAGGTAAAACTGTTGTAAATCTTAACTTCACCGCGCCTATGCCTGCTGTTCAATCTGCTTTGGAGCAAGCTGAGGTAAAAACGATTGTTACGGCGAAGAAGTTTGTGAAAAAGCTTAAAGCGCGAGGTGTCGAGCTAGATAGCCTATTTGAAGGCCGCAGAGTGCTATACATGGAAGATATTAAAGCTGAAATAAGTAAAGCGGAGGCGATAGTTACACTAGGTTTAGTTAGCGTTGCTCCGACCTTTATTTTACAGGCTTTGTTATGCAAGCCTTCTCAGCTTGAAGATACGGCAGCAATCTTGTTTTCATCCGGAAGTGAGGGCGCTCCGAAAGGGGTTATGCTTAGCCATCGGAATATTATGGCCAACCTGCGACAGACAGCCGATGTTCTTAATGTGCGAGATGACGACTGCATTATGGCAACCTTGCCATTATTCCATGCATTCGGTTTAACTGTGACCTGCTTTATGCCGCTTATCGAAGACATGCCGGTTGTGTGTCACCCAGATCCAACCGATGCTGTAAAAATTGGTAAAGGAGTAGCGCGTTACAAAGCAACGCTTATGTGTGCAACGTCGACATTTATGCGCTTATACGCGCGTAATAAACGTGTTCACCCATTGATGTTTCAGTCACTGCGTACTGTGGTTGCAGGCGCTGAGAAACTAGATCCTAAGGTACGTGATCTATTTGAAAGTAAGTTCCATGTGCCTGTCGTTGAGGGCTACGGTTCGACAGAAACAACACCGGTTGCTAGCACTAACTTGCCTGATTCATTAGATACGGATTGGTGGTCTGTTCAGGTGGGTAATAAGCCGGGAACAGTCGGCATGGCGCTACCTGGATCAACGTTCCGTATTGTTGACCCTGATACACTTGAAGAACTGCCGACAGGTGAAGATGGCTTGATCTTGATTGGTGGTACTCAGATCATGCAAGGTTATCTTAACAATCCAGAGAAGACAGAAGCTGCAGTCGTCGAGATGGATGGTCTACGCTGGTACCGTAGTGGTGATAAAGGGCATGTCGATGAAGATGGCTTCCTAACGATTGTTGACCGTTATAGTCGCTTTGCCAAAATTGGCGGAGAAATGGTGAGTTTAACCTCTGTTGAAGGTCAAATTAGAGAGTTGTTGAATGCACCTGAGTTACCATTAGTGGCAGTGAATTTGGCTGATGACAAGAAAGGTGAAAAAGTTATTTTGCTAGTTGAGGGTGAGCATGATTCTTCAGAAATGAGAAATCAGTTAATAGAAGGTGGAATGCCTCCATTAACGCTTCCTTTAGAAATTTATGCAGTACCTGAAGTGCCAGTGCTTGGTAGCGGTAAAACAGATTTTTGTAGTGCGAAAACATTGGCGGAGCAGTGTGCGGCCTAGAGTAAAAATTCTCGATATTGTTTATAGGTATGCATGGAAAGCGTCTCCTTTCTTACTTCTAAAGAAGGGAGGCGTGACAGGGAAAAGTCTGGACAGCCCAAGTATTAAAATGCATTATTCCCACTAAATTACTCGGTTATTATCAATAAGCATCGCATTAGGTTTATTCCGAGTTAAGTAAGAAATTTTTAGGCGGTATAAAAGTGTCAAATATTGAAGCGCAAATTAACCAAGTTTTAGGTCAGTATCAGGATGAGGTTGCAGCAACAGATCTGGTATCTGCTGGTTTTGTAAAGGCAATTGAAGCAGAAGGATCAACAGCTAGCGTAGAGTTAGTATTAAGCTACCCATCCAAAGGCGTTGCTTCGAAATTACAAGCGGACTTGCAGGCTAAATTATTAGAGATTGATGGCTTGGATAAGTGCGATATTACTATTGGTCACACTATTGCGGCGAGCCCTAGCCAAAACAGCATTCCGGTTATGGAAGGTGTGAAAAATGTTATCGCGGTTGCTTCAGGTAAAGGTGGTGTTGGTAAATCAACGACTACGGTTAACTTGGCGCTAGCAATGGCAGCAGAGGGGGCTAAAGTCGGTGTTCTGGATGCTGATATCTATGGCCCTAGCCAAGGTATGATGCTAGGTGTTGCGGAGGGTGTACGCCCGCAGCCTTATGATGAAAAGACATTTAACCCTGTAGAAGCCCATGGCCTTCAATCCATGTCCATGAGCTATCTAATCGAAGATAATACGGCTATGGTTTGGCGTGGCCCTATGGCCGCAGGTGCGCTGCAGCAATTACTAACACAGACTCGTTGGCAGGATCTTGATTATCTATTTATCGATATGCCGCCGGGTACAGGTGATATTCAATTAACACTGTCGCAAAAGGTGCCTGTTTCAGGTGCCGTTATCGTTACAACACCGCAAGACATTGCTTTGCTTGATGCCAAAAAAGGTATCGAGATGTTCCGTAAGGTCGATATCAATGTGTTAGGCGTTGTGGAAAATATGAGCACTCATATTTGTAGCCAGTGCGGTCATACCGAAGCTATTTTTGGTGATGGCGGTGGAGCTGAAATTGCTGAACTATACGATACAGAATTGTTAGGTAAGTTACCTTTAGCACTGACTATTCGTAAACAAGCTGACTCAGGTGCGCCTACGGTTGCTGCGGACCCTGAAGGTGAGCACGCTCAGATCTATCGTAAAGTTGCACGTACGCTTGCTGCGAGACTGGCAAAGCATAACGCTGACAATGATATCCGCGTGCCTTCAATTATTGTTGAAGATGATTAACGAATAGCTGATCGCTGTTTTAACTCTTAATGAAGCCCTTTATAGGGCTTTATTTTTTTCTGGCGTTCTTTTTAGTTTGGTTTGTAACACCGTTTTCATACTTGATCTATAAATTGATTTTGATCAAATATTGAACATTTATTTGGGTGGATTCAGTAAAGGAGTCTACAATTTAAGGTTCAAGCTGTATAAATAATAAACATTATAAAAATAAGTAAAGGGATGAACGATGGATTATAGAGCAACTGCAAATATAAAAATGATGAAGCCAAAACCCTCCGCTTTAACACGGCGTGAGATGGCTGCAGAGCTTCGCCGTCAGGCAAATACACTGCGTGACGAAGGACAAACCGCAGCAGAGTTTTGGTTAGCGGAGCAATATGAGAAGACGGCTAATCTTCTCAACTAGAAATAGTAAAAACTATACAAAATTGAATTGAATTCCCCCTTCAATCAAAAACGGCCTCAATTGAGGCCGTTTCTTTTGTCCCTTATGCGTAAAAAAGGTACAATTGCCGGCTCGAAATTATCACCCGGATGGAAAGCCAATATGGGCATTAAAGCAGATAGCTGGATTCGTCGTATGGCGGAAGAGAAAGATATGATTTCACCGTTTGAGCCTGGTCAGGTTCGCGAAGTGGATGGCTCACGCATCGTATCTTATGGTACTTCCAGTTACGGTTATGATGTTCGTTGTGCAAATGAATTTAAGGTCTTTACCAACATAAATTCATCGATTGTTGATCCAAAAGATTTTGATGATGGTAGCTTTGTCGATATCCAATCGGATGTTTGCATTATTCCGCCTAACTCTTTCGCGCTAGCGCGTACAGTTGAGTATTTCAAAATCCCGCGTGATGTTTTAACTATCTGCCTAGGCAAAAGCACTTACGCTCGTTGTGGCATCATCGTGAACGTCACACCTTTAGAGCCTGAGTGGGAAGGGCACGTTACCCTAGAGTTTTCGAATACTACGCCACTACCTGCAAAAATTTATGCCAATGAAGGTGTCGCTCAGATGTTATTCCTTCAGGGTGATGAAGTCTGTGAGACATCATACAAAGACCGAGATGGTAAATATCAAGGTCAAACAGGTGTTGTTGTTCCACGCACATAAGATTTACCGCACGAAGTAATAAGCACACCCGCTAATGATATTAGATCGAAAACAGATAAGCTCGTTCTGGGAGCAGCTGCAGGATACGATTGAGCAGTTGCTATCTAGCCGTAGTGATGACCGCTTTGATGCTGAGCCTCTATTAACTCAGTATCGCGAGCAGTTGCAGAAAATTGATCGTAACCTTACGTTTCATTTTCAAAGTGATGAAGATCAGGATGGAGCAATCGAAATGGTATTCGGTTGTGACGGCTTTCCTGAGTCTATTCAATCAGTATTGAGTCTGATTGGCGCTGCGCCAGACCTAACAGGAATTGAGTTTAAAGCGTTTAATAATCGCTATGACCCAGTACCGCTGACGATCAATATTGGCGATGAGTTCTGTGAACTATCGGACTTTTGGTTCCGCATAGTAATTGTAGAAAAGCGTCTGCATTTAGAAATCTATCTGGAAGATGCGCCAAAAGTGCTGGATATGGATCCACGGGTTGAAGCCGTTATGATCTACCTAGATGCCTTGATCGGTGAGTATGAGCTGATGACGCGTGTTTGGGCATTGGATTGGTTTGAACTGCCAAAGTCGCCAGAGGATTATGGTTTAACTAAGTTAGTTGATCTGCGTGAGCGTTTTGATGAGCTTAAGAAAGGTGTAGCCCCTATAGGTATGACGCTTCACTAGAAGAAAGCCTGTCGATAACTACCCTATATGACAGGCTGCTTTCTTTGCTCTAATTGTCCGACAAAATATAGATACTGCCTTCTTCCTCTTCGGTCGGTTTGTCAGAGCCCTGTTTCCATGCGCGCATTTTTTGATTTCCTTAAGTTTTTTTGTTGCTTCCTTAGTAACAATCGACCATTGTCATAGTAACCTTAGTGTTAAATGCTAATCTTGCAAATTAATTTATAAATTAGGTGCCTTATGAGTGGATTACTGACAGCCTTGCTGGAAGATGTGCGTGCAGAATATGTGGCACGAATGCAGGCAACTGGTTGTTCAGAACCTTATCTAACAGCAGAGCGTTTGTGCCATGAGGTTCTATTTATTGAAGCGGATAGGCTAGCTGAGATCATCGAACAAGATCCGACCTTACTTGCTGCACGTGCAGGTGATCTGATCATGAATCGTCAAGAAAGTGAAAACCCTTCTGTCGGAGTCATCATTTGCTGCAATATTTTAGCGGCAGCTTTAGAAGGGTTGTTAGCGGTTGCGGTCGAGCGAGAGTGGCTTGATATTGATGAAGAGGGCAATGTCTTGGTAGATGAGGAGGAGTTGAATCAAGACTCCCAATACTCAATCGATGTGGACTACAGCACTTCTGAGGTTGCTACTCGAAATATTGCTTTAGGTGGCGCGAGTAAACTATCCGGCATTTTTTCTGCAGCGGAATCAGCATTTCTAGATGCGTTGCAGGAAAACTCCCGTAATAAAGATGCCTATCAACAAGCGCTCGATATCTCCTCTGATTACTCTGTCTTTGCTCCTGAAGAGATAGCACCCTTAGTTGCAGAAAACCCGTTGTTATTGGGGCTTCGACCGGAAGATCTAATCGACGAAGATCTGTTCGAAGGTGATCCACCAGCAGGCTTGATCATTAGCGCTCACCTTACTCAGATGATGCTACAGCAGATGTTGGAGTTAGGTGTGGAGCATGGCGTACTAGTACTTGATAGTAGTGGCCATATCATCGTTCCAGATGAACCTAAAGAGCCGCCAACTCTTCATTAGACTGTAATATGTAAACTATGCGCGGCTGAATGATGTTTGATATTAAGTTCGCGCCTACCATCATACTGGTAAATCTCTAACTCGCTTGGTTTTGCCTCTCCGTTGTACAGTTCCGATGCCCGTTCGGTGACATGACGATATATCTTCACAAGTTCTTTTTCTTGTGTTACTTGATGAGCTTTCAGTAAAACTGCCTTGGATTCAGTATTCTCTATTTTTTCCGGAATACTAATGTGCCTGTTCTCTGCATGTACGGGTTTGCTGGGATAGACAGGGGCTATCTGCTGGGTAGACAATGCTATTTTCACAAGACTGATCCTTGGGAACCTGCGAACAAGTCCTATACGACTTTGCTATGCCTCTTGGGTACAGGCTTACAGAGCAATTGAAGCACGAGGCAATGATTACAGGCATGCTGGTTGCCTTTCGAAAATCATTAACAAAGTGATTCAGTTGCTTTGCAAGCCCCAGAGGGTGGGGTCTAAAACGACCATCTACTTTGTCAGCCAACTTGAAAAGGTCTAGACATTTCACTGCGCTGGCTTTCGCGTATCTGGTCGTTTTATAACCCACTGAGAAAGTATGAGACTTATTCGCAGGTTCCCTCTGTTTAATATTTATTTTTATAGTAGGAAATAGGGTCTAAACCGAAAATATGCATATACCCATATGGGGTTTGCAAAAGTAGAGTGAAAGTCGTGGTAAAGAATTCAGAAATAGGATTTTTTCAATATAAGTTGGGCCGAAAGCTTGTCCTACGAGTGGTGCTCTTTAGCTCCTTGGTGACATTAATTCTCACGGCTATTCAGTTTGGCTTTGAATTTCGTCAACTGACTCGTAAGTTGGATCAAGTACCGCAATTTATTGAAACAACCATGTCTCCAGCGATTGCAGAATCAATCTGGAAAGATGATAGGGCACAGCTGCATAAGCTGCTTCAAGGGATCAATCAGTTAGAGTTTGTAGATGCCAATAAACTGCATTTGGCTGATGGTGAGCGTTTGGAGTATGTTGCCAATGAATCTATAAATTCCAGAAGCTACCGCATAAATATCCAGCGTGAAGAGAAACAACTTGGGACTGTAGAGTTAGTCGTTAGTATCGACGCAATCTTCAGTCATATGCTTGGTCAGCTTTATATCATCCTTATCAAAAATGGTTTTAAAACAGCATTTGTTGTTTTCTTTATGTTTATCCTTTTTCGCAGCTTGGTAGGTCAACACCTTTTGAGGATGATCAACTTTATGAAGCAGCAGAAAGAGGGGACTGATCAAACTGTTTTGTATCTAGATCGAACGCAGAATGAACAAGAGGATGAGCTAGATGAGCTTGCTGATGCCTTTAACCAGTTGATCCAGCGTATAGAAGAGGAAAATAGAGCCAGGCTTCATGAGATTAATCAAAGACAGGAAGCTGAAAGCCAAATTGTGCATTTAGAGCGAGTGGGCACAATGGGCCAACTAGCCACAGGACTGGCCCATGAACTTAATCAACCGTTAGCTGGCATTATGGGATATTCTGATATTGCTTTGCGCTTAAGTAAGCAGAGTAATGCGGATCCAAAATTACTTGAATGCCTTACTAAAATTGGCGATGAAGCAGAACGATCCGCCAAAATTATTCAGCGTACACGGTCTTTTATCCGTCGTGAGGCTGTAAAAGAAGAGGTCATTAATTTCGCGGACGTTATCCAAGAAAGTATGGATATTATGTCCCACCGAGCGTTGCAAGCTGGTGTTGAAGTGGAATTTAATGGGATAGAAACGGCTCGGATTAAAATGAGTCGTACCCAGATGCAACAAGTGTTGGTCAACTTGATTAACAATGCTGTAGAGGTGCTAGAGCATCAAGCAGATGCCAGAATTGAGTTGAATCTGTATAAGGAGGATGAGCATATCTGTTTATCCGTACTCGATAATGGCCCCGGTTTTGATGCAGAAATACAAGCGCACTTGTTTGAACCCTTTCGAACCACGAAAGAAAATGGTTTGGGGTTGGGGCTAGTTATTTGTAGAAACTTAATTGAAGCGGCTAAAGGTAAGCTGACAGCCGGGAATCATTCGCTAAAAGGAGCGGAGTTTATTATCCGTTTACCCGTTGTTGAAGAAAAGGAAGTTGAGTAGAGCGCCATGACAGAAAATCAGAAAGGTACTGTGTTTGTAGTCGATGATGATGCCACGCTTAGGGATATGATTCGCATGATGGCTGAATCCGATGGCTACGAGGTGCGTGACTTTATCGATGCGACTAGTTTTCTCGAAGCTTTTGACGCTGAGCAGTCTGGATGTTTGGTTTTAGATATTCGAATGCCGGGTATGAGCGGACTCGCTTTGCAAGATGAATTGATCAAACGAAAGGCTCTGATCCCTATTATCTTTATCACTGGCCATGGTGATGTTGAAATGGCGGTAGAGTGTATTCAAAAAGGCGCTTTGGATTTCCTTGAAAAGCCTTTCCGCGAAGCAAAATTACTAGAGAAAATCGAGCAAGCGATTCTAAGTGATCAGCAATCTAGAGAAGAGCTAGCTGAGAAATCCTTAGTACAGCAGCGCTTAGATTCACTGACGGCAAGAGAAAAAGAGATAATGCATCTTGTCGCTCAAGGCTGCGCGAATAAAGTGATTGCTATCGATCTTGGGATTGCACAAGGAACAGTTGAGATCCATCGCTCTAGAGTAATGCATAAATTGGGCGTAAGAAGTGTGGCCCAGTTAATGCGTTTGTTACTCGTCGCAGGACTGTTAGAAGATCGTTAATCATTGGTTTTTCTAGGTAACGATTTACAAATCTTAAGTAGGTTTATTTGATAAGTGGATTATCTGATGCACATTAATAAAAGGCTTTTGCTTTTACCTTTATGTCTTTGGGCTCTGGCTGGTTGCGGTTTACAGCAATCTAAGCCTTCTTCTGAAGGAATGTATAAACCGCATCCATGGGTAGATACAGCTAAAATTTGGCGACACCCACAGGTGACGGAAGAGCAACTTGCTGGCTACTCTCAGATAGAGGTTTTGGGTGTTGAGGTGGATCGAACAGGCGAATTTGTAGGTGTGGCAGCAGATGACATATCTAAGGTTCAAAATTTCTTTCCTAAACTTATAAACCAAAAATTGAATTACATTCAAACCTCAAACTCTTCTGGCAAGTCGGTACTCAACGTTGGAGAAAAATTGAATGTGAAAGTGACTTTACTGGATGCTCAGCGTCTGGAACCTGGAATGACGGCCAGAGATTTTATCCCTATTCGCTTAATCTATAAGGCAGGAAAGGAAGCTTATAACGGCATTACTGGCAACGAAGAAACCATCTTTGTCGCGGGAATCAGGCTGGATTTATATGATGGAGCCTCTGATCAAATGTTGCTCTCAATTGAGGATAGGTTAGAAGGTGACGTTGAAACTTGGTCGGGGAATCAACGTGATTTTCACGATATAGGTGCATTGTTGCATATGTGGGCTGATCGCTTTCAAGAGAATCTTTTAAAGCTACGAAAGAGAGCTAATATGGTCGAAGAACGATCTTAAGAACATATTAAACTCTATACCGGTCAGCGGTGCTGGCCGTTGTATATACTTTCCGGTATATCACCACTTCACTTCAACGATTATCATTTTTCCAACTTAATCATTTACTGAGTTGGAGAAAGATCATGAACATTAAAAGTTATCTTGTAATTGCTCTAACAGCTACTGTGTTTACCGCAGCGTTACCTGTGGTAGATGCTAAGGTTGATGGGGTAAATTTAGGCGGATCTGCTCAGGCTGATTGGGAAGATAATAACGAAGCTCGACAGGCTGCCAGAAGAACAGCACGCAGAATGGATCGTCGAGATGATGCTCGAGATGCGCAACAAGTTAATGTATTACCAGGCGGTTGTTATACACAAGTTATTTCGGGTATTGCTTACCAAAACTGTAACGGTGTAATTTATCAGCAAGTCCCGGGGCAGGTGAGTTATGTGGTGGTTCAACCGGCTGGGATATTAAATGCTTTGCCTGCGGGGTGTATCTCTAAGACATTGGGTAACTCGATGTTTTTTGAGTGTGGAGCACAAGTCTACAAAGCTGTCGTGATGAATGGATCGACTGTTTATCAGTTACAGTAAGCTTGAAAAGCACAAGGCCTTTCTGGATCAGAGAAAGGCCTTAGCTTAAACCTTGTTACCCTAGGTCGATTTTATTTTCGATAACATGGAATAGCGAAGCTACCACTTGTCTATCGTATCGAGTTCCAGCATCTTGAAGTAAGGTGTCTAGCGCCGTATCTACAGGTAGGCTTTCACGGTAGGCTCGCGGGCTAATCATAGCGACAAAATCATTGGCTGTGGTCAGAATGCGGGCATGTATGGCTAGCTGTTCGGCACTTAAACCGTTCATGCCTGAACCATCTAAGTATTCATGTTTCTGCGTGATTGTATCTAATACAGGTCCTTCGAATTCGATATTGGAAAGTATCTCTTTCGCATAATCTACTTCTTTAAGTACGATCTGCATTTCTTCATCGCTGAGCTTCCCCGTTTTTGTTAGTAGTGCTTGAGGGATTGACAGCTTACCTAAGTTACACAAATTGGCTGCGATCTCTACAGTGGATAAATCTATATCTGACAGCTCCATGGCCTCGGCGATTGCGACTGCGACTTGTGCAGTTTTCTGAGAGTGATTTGCAGAGTAGGGATCGTGCAGGTCAATCGCATGCATCAGAGACTGCATGATTTGTTGCAGTAGACGAGTTTGCTGTGCTTGATGGGCTTCTATCAGGGTTATGTCATGGAAGTGGATCATGACTGCAGATTTGTAGCCATATACCATCGGAATCAGATGAATGGTAAAGGTTGTCAGTTCCCCTTTAAGTTCTAGCGTTTGCTTCTCGTTTAACTCGATTTGTTGTTTAAAGCATTGTTCAGCAAGTGGTGTTAGAAATTCCGCGTAGTGACTACCTAGAATAGAATTTAAATTTTTACCTACACTGTCTTCGGTTGGGATAGATACTTTGTCTGCCAGCGCGCGGTTAATGAAAGAAAGCTGCAATGATTCGTCGAGAATTAAAACCATATCGACCGTATTGTCATTAATGGCATCAAGCAGGTTGGTTTTTTCTTCTAATGCGTGTGTCGTCGTTAGGAGTGCCTCATTGTCTTGGCGAGCTCTAATTAGATTGCCATACCAACCCGCCCCAATTAGCAGCGCTAGCATGGCAAATGTTCCAAGCATAAGCATTGCCTGTAGGTCAGATTGCTGTTTTATGGTTTGACCAATTGCGTCCTCGTGGTCAACTTTAATAATTAAACGCATATTGGTATTAGAAATACTTCGACTGACGGCTAATACTTTGTTTTCACGGTAATCATTGGCTTGAATAAACTCACCAGGAGAGTTGAATGCTATAGCAGAAGCGTTAGGGCTATTCGGTGCTACACGCTTTTGTAGAGGAGTCGAGGAGTCCTGACGTAACGGGCTCGCATAAGCAATGCCATTATCGCTTTGTTGAAGAAGCGCAGACTCTAAAGATTGAAGTGTAACGCTAAAGTTCTTTAATAAGCCATAGAGCTCTTTATTTGGGTCTTTTATGCCAACAAGGTAACCCAGTGTTTGGCCTTCTTTACCTAATTGAGGTAACCCTGATATAGAAGTTACAAAACCAATTTGCGCAACATCGTTATCATTTAGCCAGATATCAGTTGTGATAACTTGTTGCTTATCATCCAGTTGATTGATGGCTGCCTTTAACGTTTTTGATAGCTTGCTGAGGCCAGCAGTACCGGCAATAAGATTTAAATTTTCATCGTATAGCGCTAGAGAACTGTTCGCGATAACACGTAGGTTTGCGTTTACACTCTGGCGGTTCTTGTCTGTATAACCTTCTCTATTTGATGTTGCGATGATCAAATTACGTAAATAATCGATTTGAGCAGAGGCCTCTCTTGCTTCAGTAGATTGCTCTGTTAAACGTTGTAAATAAAGTCGAACCGAATTGTTGCTAGCTACTTCTTTTAAAGGGGCTGCAGTGGCAAATATCCAGCGAGATACGCTTAGACTTTGGTTATCTGCTAAGGCAGAGAGCGTTGTTTGCCAGTGGGAAATGTTTTGCTGTGTTTGCTGGGTAGTGAAACGCTCAATTAAGGCTAAGCAAATAAGGAAAATAAGTATCAGGCTGATTATTCCGGTTACTAAAGCGCGTTTCATTGTTTATTACCAATTTGGTTGTTATAAGTGGTTTTCTTAGGAGGCATCCAGTCTTAAAAAACTGGCATATGTAGCCACCAACGATGTTCATTTACTGTGTATAACGGAATGTAATGCTTAATATTTCGGTGCGAAATAATACTACGGCTTTGATTATCTAATATTAGTTCATCACCACCGTATTTAACGGCCAAGACTGCATGTCCAATTCTTAAATTTGTATCTTGTAAAACGACAATTCTCATCTCTTCATTGCTAAAGCCTAGCAAGCGAAGGGAAAAGAATTTAGTTAGCGAGTAATCTTCACAATCTCCGCTGCGTGCTAAAAACTCACGAACTACAGCCCAGTAGTCTTCCTTGCCATAGTTATCAATATCTAGGATATAAGGTTTTTGATTTGCAAATTGATTAACTTTTTCAAGTTGCTGTCGTTTAGGTAAATGACGAATACTATCGAGAAAGCGATACCAAGGTTTTAAATTACATAATCCAGACTGTTTACAAATCTCTTCAGGTGTATCTTCGCGAAGATGGCGTTCCATATAGTTTAGCCAGTCAGGAAGTTCATTTAACGAGCGTTGAGGTAACTCTTGGGTGCCAAAGAGCCCTGCATAGCCCAAGTTACTGAAAAAAAGGCTAAAAAGCAGAGTTAAAGTTGCCAAAGTTTTAGACGGTAATCGTTTCATCCTGAACTTTTGTTACCAAATTTGGAGATTACTTAAGGATATCTGAGAACCTGAAAAATGACACCTTTCTCAGGACGGTCCTTTGAATAAATGTTGAATCACCCAATGTGTTATTAAATGAGCTATAGCGTTATGGAGTGTATCAAAGATACAGATATCGCATGCGGGTCTGATTTATAAAACCATAGATAAATAGTGGAATAATGAGACTTAGAGATACAGTAGTCGGTTGTACGTATTATGTTCAGTGGTTATACTTGCGCGATAACGCTAGTACAACGCAAAAAGCGTAAGTAATTGGAAGGGGAATTAGGGAATGAAAAATAACAGCAGGGTTTCTGTTTTGTCTGGTGTATTACTTTCGATGATGGCTTCATCAGTAATTGCAGCAGAAACCACCGAAGAACAGTTTGATCCTGAAGAATTTTTCAAGAAGGGGATGGCAGAGCGTGAAGAAGGGGCTCCTTATAACGCGATTGAATCCTTTCAAACCATTCTAAGTAATAAGCCTGCTTTACACCGAGCACGTTTGGAACTGGCTGTTGCTTACATGCAAACCCTCCAATATCAAGAAGCAGAGCAACAAGCTCAAACGGTTCTTAATGATCCTAATACGCCTCCAAGTGTGCGAGTTTCAATTTTGGCATTCCTTGCGCAGCTAAGGCAGGATGCAGAACAAATGTCACCGGAGCATGAGCACAAGTTTGATCTTAATGCTGGTGTGTTATACGACGATAATGTGAATATCGGCCCGGGTAGTTCGGTTATCAATATTGATGGTAACATTTTTGATATTACAACTAGACCTGTAAATGACACTGCTTTTGTTTTATCTGCTAGTTATGATCATAGTTATCGTACAGGTAAACCTGTTCGCTTAGGTCAGAATACAGGTATGTTGTTCTGGCAGAGCGGCGCTTCGTATTACAACCGTAGGTATGAAACCTACGATGAATTTGATCTTCAAGTAGCTTCCTTACGTACTGGGCCTGCGATCATTACTAACTCTAAATGGCGCGCCAATGTTGCGTTGCAGTTAGACCATATTCGATTAGATGATGAAGAATTGGCAACGTACATTGGACTTCAGCCGTCATTTACTTGGGCATTTGATGCGAGTACTGAGCTAACTATCGATGGTGAATATACCGATCGTAATTTTGATCAGGAATCTGATCAAGGTCGTGATTCAGACTATTATTCTGTAGGTGTTTCCTTAGGTAAAGGCTTCAAGAATAATACAGTTGGTGTGCAAGGTGGCTTTGAATGGTTTGATAATGATGCTAAAGATGACCAATTTGCCTACGACGGATGGGAAATCTTTGCTGGGGTAAATTGGCAGGTTAAGCCTACAACTAGTTTATTCTCCCGTATCTCGCTTAGTGAATCGGATTATAAAGGCCCAGTGCCTTTGCTAGAGATTCGAGATGATGAAGAGATTCAGTTGATCTTGGGTGGTAAGCATATTTTTGCTAATGAGCTGGAACTATCAGCATTTTGGCTAAGAACTGAAGCAGACTCGAACGTTGCTTTGTATGATTATGATCGAACTCAGTTCTCAGTAAATTTAGGCAAGAAATTCTAATTGGTTAAATTGGCAAACACTAAAAAGGCGCATATGCGCCTTTTTTTGTGATTTTATGAAGGTGATTTAGGTTATGATCTATTAAATTGACACCTTTAGTTCAATGAGACTTGTTAAAGAGGAATATATGTTTTTGGATCTGTTACGGCAAGGAGCTCCAAGTCTCAAATGGCCAGTTATACCAAGCCCTGAAGGTGCTTTACAGATGGCTTTGCAATTTCAGTTAGAGAAGAGTCAGTGGTTATCTGGAATTGAACTTGAAAACTTACAGTGGTCTCAAGCTGAAGAGCTGATCCTACATGCAGCTCAAGCAGTTCCTCTATATAAAGATCGTATACCTAAGTCTTTATTAGGTAAAAAACTAACAAAAGATCTTTGGTCTGAAATTCCAATTTTAACTCGTCAAGATTTAATTGCTGCAGGTGATCAGCAAAAAAGCATAAAACCATTAGCTGGTCATGATCGCTTAAATAAAATTCAATCTTCTGGATCTACTGGGATACCAATTACTGCTTATGGTACTCAAACGACAGGCTTGTTCTGGCAGGCATTTACTGCAAGAGAACATATTTGGCATCAGCGGGATGTCGGTGGAAAGCTTGCATCTATAAGGCCTATCGGAGGCAAACTCAAACCTGGGGAGTCCTCTCAAGCTCCGCATTGGGGTGGTGCAATTTCGAGAATGTTTGAAACTGGTCCTGCAAGCTTGCTGAGTTCCAGAACTGATGTTGCTTCTCAAATCAAATGGTTGCTCCAAGAAAGGCCTGCCTACCTATTGTCTTTACCGTCAAATATTCGTGAATTGGCAAAGTACTGTAAACAGCAGCAAATAAATCTCCCTAGTCTTAAACAAATTAGAACCATGGGAGAGATTTTGACAGATGAAACTATAGAGCTTTGTAAAGAGGTTTGGAATGTTTCAGTTGTTGATATGTATAGTGCTCAGGAAATTGGTTATATCGCCCTACAATGCCCTGAACATGGCAGTTACCATATCCAGTCAGAAGGTGTATTGGTAGAAATTCTTGATAAGGATAATCAGCCATGTCGCGAAGGAGAAACCGGTAGGGTGGTAGTAACTACGCTGCTCAATTTTGGAGCTCCGTTAATCCGTTATGAATTAGGTGATTACGCCGAAGTGGGGCAGCAATGTTCTTGTGGTAGGGGATTGCCTGTTTTAAATAAAATTCTAGGTCGCCAACGTAATATGATGAAAACGCCCGATGGTCGAGTGTTTTGGCCTAGTTTTCCATCTGAGGATTGGGAGTCCAATAATATTAAGCAGCTACAGGTGGAGCAAACAGCTATTGATCGGTTAACCGTTCGGATTGCGGTAAGCAAGCCTTTATCGATTCTTGATGAGCAGCGCTTAGAGCGATATTTCTCTACACGTTTTGACTACCCCTTCATCATTAAATTTGATTATGTGGACTCTATTCCAAGAAGTAAGGGAGGAAAATATGAGGACTTTTTATCCTGTTTAACTTAGTTGTATAAAGTTCTTTTGATTGTACTCCAGTACAGTGTTCTTTAGTGAATATTTGTATAGAATATGTACAACAATAATTATTAACCTATCTGATCTAAGTTTTAGCCATGGGCTGGATCATAACCATTACAGGGATAAATAGGATGTTTAAACGTAATCTTGTTTCAGCTTCAATCGCTTCTATTTTACTTTCAAGTTCGCTCTCAGTTACTGCAAATACTCAAAATGGAGAAGAAGAGGATTCAGTAAATAGCTGGGGAGTGTGGGCTAAGCAGTTCGCAACAGCCGCTGGTGGTGAATTTAATACAGGTGCCTTAGCTTTCGCGAACCTTGCTCAAGCTGAGACGGGCCGCAACGGACTAAATGAACCAGGATTTAATCAGCCTACCCCTACTCCTACACCAACTCCAGATGTTGCTGAGGGCCTTTGCGGAGCTGGGGCTTTCTGTGGTTTTACGACAATCTATGAAGGTGGGTTGATGTATAGAATGGGTCCTCCTCAAAATGAAAAAGTCGGTACCTTTGATCTGCAAGTATCGCCTGATTATTTTGGCGAACGTCAGGATACAACGGGTAGTTTCAGTGTAAGTGGGCTTGAGGGTGAGTCATATCAAGCTACTGGCTTAGAGGGCCGTGCCCATGAGGCTTCAGGATGGTTGGATAATTATGATGAATTTGATGATTCTGATGCTTACGTTCATTACTATACTGATTATGGTGATGGAGCAGTCTTGATTAATGGTTTTTGGACAAAGGGTCAATGGGATGATGATGACCAGTATGACGGTTTTGATGGAGCGGAAGGCTTTTTTGTTGGGGGTGTAACAACAACAATAGCTCAATTGAACGATTTTGTTTCCAACCTTAATGGTAGCGTAGCTGAATACTCAGGGCGTACATTTGATGGTGCAGAATTCGATATAGCAATTAATTTTAATAGTAAAAAATGGTCGGGAAATTTTGGGGATAGCTATCGTAAGCAGAGTGATGCCTTCTCCGTTAACGGAGGGAAGCTTTCTGGCGTTAACTTTACTGCTAAGAGTGCTAATTTAAGCTCAGACGCTGGACGTGTTACGGGTCAGGTTGCTGGTGCAATATTTGGTAAGAAGGCGACTGATGTTGCAGGTTTAGTGGATATTGAAATTTCTGGCGATGAAGGGAACGTGAAGCGTAAAACAATATTCTCTACACCGGTTTATAAGAATAACCTTCCCTAACATTGCCTTTACCTAAACTTACATAAAGTTAATCAAGGTAAGTGTTTAACTTGGTAAGCCTCTAAAACTGTAAAGCCCGAATCATGAAAATGTTTCGGGCTTTTTCGTTTAAATTAGTTCGCTACTTGTACAACAGTACAATTACATATTTTTTATATGTGTATAGAATGTGAACAAAATTTCAACAACCAGCCTGACTGATAAGTAGTGATAAGCCAGGTCACAACACAATAGGGACTTTAGGATGTTTAAGCGAAATATTGTTTCCGCATCGATAGCTTCAATCTTATTAACTGGTTCTTTTGCTGTGTCTGCAAACACGGAAAAGGAAAAAGAGGAAGATTCTGTCGAAAGCTGGGGTGCATGGGCCCAGCAATTTGCGACAGCAGCAGGTGGTGAATTTAATTCTCAAGCATTGGCTTTTGCAAGCTTCGGCTCTAATGAAACGGGCCGTAACACTCAAAATGAGCCAAGTATTCGGTCGAATACTGTAGCCGATGAAGTCGTACCTGACGAGTCTGTACTTAGTTGTTCTGCGGGTAGTATGTGTGGTTTTATCGGTTTCAATACCTTCGAATATGACGATGGAGACCACGGTAGTTATGGCGATTATGGTGATGCTGAGATGGGTATCATCACTGCTGATATGTACGAAAATGACGATCCTGCTCCACAGCCACGTCGTGTTGAGGGTCCTGTACCTAATCTTGCTTTAGATTTTGAAGTCAAAGGAAATGATGGCTTTGAACACAAAGGTGAAGGCTTGCCAGCCGTCCATTATGATGAGAAGTACGGCTTTATTGTCTTTGAAGAAGGTGGTGAGGGTGAAGGGCAGTTCATAGGATTTGATAAAAACGACGTTGGACCTCTGTTCTATGGCTTTTGGAGTCAATGGGAGAATACGCCGAACGGTCAGAAAGGTGTGAATGGCGGATTTATCGGTGGTGTAACGACTTCTCTTGCTGAGCTTAACGCGTTTACCCAATTTAATCCTACAGCGACATACTCTGGTTCGACTATGTTTAATGGGAGTGTTGATCTCGAGATCGATTTCAATAATAAATCATGGTCTGGAAACTTCGGTGCATCCAATGCCGGAAAAGATGCATTTAAAGTAAGGGGCGGTAAGCTATCTGGTATTGCCTTTACTGCGACCAGTAAAAACCTGTCTGCTGATAAGGGCTCTGTCACGGGTGTAGTCAGTGGGGCATTGTTCGGTTCCGAAGCCGAAACTGCTGCCGGTCTGATCGATATTAAGAAAGAACTTAATTCCGGTACCCTTACCCGTAAAGAGCTATTTGCGGCAGGTCGTGAAGGTGCTGCTGGCGCTGGAGGTGGCGGACGAATTTAATTGAAGTTTTTTTAGCTGATATCGCAGCTTATAAGGCACCTTTGGGTGCCTTTTTTATACCCGCTGAAATATTATCTCCAGAATTTGAAACCGTGTGGTTAGCCGTTATCAGTTTTGAAAAGGTGGTTTTTTGGATCATAAGTTAGAGGTTTTTTTAATTTCTATGTTTACTATTTTGGTATTGAGTATTCTCTTTTGAAGGAAATTGTATAGAATACGTTTGAAATTTATTCAGTTACTGGATCCAAGGGATTTTTCAAATCTGGATCTCAATTCTCACAAGGATGTAGAAAATGGCTAAAGCTCGTAGTCTTTCCGTTTTAATCGCGTCAATTTTATCGTTAGCGCCCCTCGTCTCTGCGGCCAATACTCAAAATGAAGATCCCAAAGATTCCGTTAACAGTTGGGGTAAATGGGCTCAAAACTATAGCACAGCAGCGGGTGGTGAGTTCAATCCGGGTACCTTGGCGTTTGCTTCCATTCAACAGAATGAAGCTGGACGTAACTTTCAGAATGAGCCAAACGTTATTTTTAATGAGCCAAACTTAAAAGTAGCAGAGTCGGTTTTAACCTGTTCGGCAGGTAGTGCATGTGGTTTTTCTGCAGATGTTCATTGGCGTCATGAAGGTGAGGAGATTATTTTAGGCGATAGAGGTGTTGGTATTATAACTTGGGAGGTAACTGGGGAAGAATTGCCAGACTTTATGGTTGGTAATTCTTTTGGTGTATCACCTGAAGATTATAATACTAAGGGGCATTTTTTAATGAAGGGGACTCAAGGTTCTGAGTTTAAAGGAGAAGACATAAAGTTAAGTATTTCTGCTCCAAATTCTTGGTTGTATTTTCATTCAGGTAATAAAGGTGAGCCAGGCACAGCCGGAGCGGTTTTAAGTCTTAAGACTTATGGAGATGATTCGGAAAATACTGGATTGCTTAGAAGTGGCCGGTGGCAAGCATGGATGAATATGGAAAATGATGACGATGTTGGCGCTGATGGCGATATTTACGGAGGAATAACTACCTCATTGCCTCAATTAAATGACTTTGTGTCCAATTTGAATGGCCCTACTGCTCAATATTCTGGTTTCACATATGATGAGGCCGAGTTTGATATAGCAATTAACTTTAGTAAAAAGTCTTGGTCGGGGAGCTTTGGTGAGTCAGATAAGGGAGGAGACTCTTTCAAAGTAAAAGGTGGAGCTTTAACTGGAGTAGCCTTTACTGCGAAAAGTCGTCAATTGTCTTCAGCAACAGGTACTGTATCTGGTCAAGTAAGCGGTGCTCTATTTGGAGATAAAGCACAGTCTGTAGCTGGCCTTATTGATATTAAGAAAAATGGTGTTGACCGGAAAACTATTTTTCAGAGTGAATTAACAGATTAAACAGTCTTAGAAACTCTAAGGTATAAGCCCAAAGTATTTTTAGTACTTTGGGTTTTTTTGTTTTAAATTGTGTAATGGATATTTTTTCAATCGTGTAACGGCTACAGATTAACTGTAGATGTATTTCCATTGCCTTTTCTTGATTTAGATCCTTTACACAATTCATAAACCCCCGTAACTTTAAATATTAATAATCCTTAATATTCAAGGGGATATCTAAGTTGCATGCAGGTGTTCTTGCTTTAAGTCGATCCATGTTGGGTAGTTTGAGAGATTTAGCGCCTATTGTTTTAGTGATCGCATTTTTCCAAATTGTCGTTTTGCAGCAATCTGTTCCAGATTTTTTTGGTTTGGTGACGGGATTGTTGTGTGTTGTTGCTGGCTTAACTTTCTTTATCTATGGCTTGGAGATGGGACTTTTCCCTATAGGGGAGAGTATGGCGCATGCTTTTGCTCGCAAGGGCAGTGTGCTTTGGTTGTTAGTTTTTGCCTTTTGCTTAGGGTTTGGTACCACTGTAGCGGAACCTGCGTTGATTGCAGTAGCAGCGGAGGCTGCGAAGGTTGCTGCCACGGGCGGGATGATTGACGCGAATGAGCAATCCCAGCTTAGCTATGCATCGGGCCTTCGTTATACCGTCGCCTTTTCTGTTGGTTTAGCTATTGTTTTGGGGGTATTACGTATTCTTAAAGGCTGGTCCATTCAATATATGATTATTGCGGGTTATATGCTTGTAGTGATTATGACCGCTTTTGCGCCGCGTGAAATTATCGGTATTGCCTATGATTCAGGTGGTGTCACCACTTCTACAATTACAGTTCCTTTAGTGACTGCATTAGGTGTCGGTTTGGCTTCATCTATTGAGGGCCGAAACCCGATGATAGATGGTTTCGGCTTGATCGCCTTTGCTTCGTTAACACCCATGATCTTTGTTATGGCTTATGGGATGGTGATCTAAATGGAACTGTTGTCTCAATTTATAGAGATCACCCTGACTACAATTAAAGATGTGATCCCAATAGCAGTCATTATCTTTGGTTTTCAGATTGCTGTGATCAGACGGCGCATTGCTAATCTACGTAAGGTGCTGATTGGCTTTGCTTATGTGATTGTTGGTTTGGCCCTGTTCTTGTTGGGCTTAGAAAAGGCTTTATTTCCAATCGGACGCTTGATGGCTGAGCAGTTGACCGATCCAGAGTTTATACGTAGCTGGAGTGGTTCTGTTGCGGACGCATTGCAATGGCAAGATTACTTCTGGGTTTATATCTTTGCCTTCGCAATTGGAGCGAGTACCACCATTGCCGAGCCTTCACTGATTGCTGTGGCCATTAAAGCGAATGAAGTTTCTGGTGGTGCAATTGGGGTTTGGGGGTTGCGTATTGCGGTTGCTATAGGCGTTGCTGTCGGTATCTCTTTGGGTACTTGGCGCATTGTTACAGGCTACCCGATTCACTGGTTTATTATCGCGGGTTATATCGTTGTTGTTATTCAAACCTGCTTTGCGCCCAAGATGATTGTGCCTTTGGCGTATGACTCTGGTGGTGTAACAACGTCGACGGTAACGGTGCCTCTTGTAGCGGCTTTAGGTCTTGGTTTGGCAGAAACGGTACCTGGTCGAAGCGCTCTAATTGACGGTTTTGGTTTGATTGCCTTTGCTAGTTTATTTCCAATGATAACGGTAATGGCTTACGCACAAATTTCTGAATTTCGCACTAAACGTGCGAGAGCAACTGGCTGACAAAAGAGGCAGATATGCATTTCAAACTGTTAGTAGTGTTTGTAGAAGATTCAAAAACAGATGATGTAATGAAAGCTGCGCGTGAAGCGGGGGCTACCGGCGCAACAGTCATTAATAATGCCCGTGGCGAAGGTGTAGATAAATCAACTACCTTCTTTGGCTTAACCCTAGAAACTCAGCGTGATGTTTTGCTTTTTATTGTGGAAGAGCATCTGAGCAGAAAGATCTTAGAAACTATATCGGACGTTGGTGAGCTTGATGAAAAGCCTGGGCGTGGTATCGCGATCCAGCTTGATGTCGAGGACGCCGTCGGGATATCTCACCAAGTTGCCAAATTAGCCAATATTGTGGAGGAAGAACTATGACTACACAGCGTAAAGTCGTACGGACCTGCGATGTTATGACTGATGAGTTCGCCATGGTTGATGGTTTAATGACGGTCAGTGAAGCACTGAAAATCTTCCAAGAGCAAGATGCGCGTGTATTGATCATCAATAAGCGTAACGATGACGATGAATTTGGCTTGTTGTTACTATCGGATATTGCAAAGAAAGTCGTTGCGAAAGATCGCTCTCCTGAGCGTGTGAATGTTTATGAGGTGATGGCGAAGCCAGTTATCTCTGTTGATCCTCATATGGATATTCGCTACTGCACGCGTTTGTTTGAGAACTTTGGTTTAGCGCACGCACCAGTGATTGATAAAGGGCGCGTTTTAGGGGTGGTAAGCTATCGCAGTATTGTGCTGAAAGGGTTGCTGGAAAATTAACCTTTATGTGCACCATTAGAATATGAAAAGCCCGTCATTTTTAGACGGGCTTTTTAGTGAATTAGAGATAGGTTAGGCTCTTGCTGCTTTCAAGGTATCAGCAATCAAGAAAGCTAGTTCTAGTGCTTGCTCGCCGTTTAAGCGTGGGTCGCAATGGGTATGGTAGCGATCCCCTAAATCTTGCTCGCTGATCATGTAAGCACCACCGATGCACTCTGTCACATTCTGGCCGGTCATTTCGAAGTGTACGCCACCGGCGTGAGTACCTTCTGCTTTGTGAACTTCGAAGAAGCCTTTCATTTCACGAAGAATAGAGTCAACGCTACGAGTTTTATAGCCGCTTGAAGCTTTGATCGTATTGCCATGCATTGGGTCAGAGCTCCAAATGACTTGCTGACCCGATGCTTTAACCGCACGAACTAAGTTTGGAAGGCATTCTGTGATCTTATCTGCCCCCATGCGAGCAATCAGCGTAATACGACCAGCTTCATTCTCTGGGTTGAGCGTTTCTAAGAGTTGCTCTAGGTCTTCAATTTTGGTGCTTGGGCCGACTTTAACGCCAATTGGGTTTTTAACACCACGAAGGAACTCTACATGGGCATGATCTGGCTGGCGTGTACGATCGCCAATCCATAGCATGTGTGCAGAACAGTCATACCAGTTGCCCGATAGGCTATCTTGGCGAGTGAGTGCTTCTTCATAGCCAAGCAACAGTGCTTCATGAGATGTGTATAGCGATGTTTCATGAAGTTGTGGCGTGTTTTGTGCCGTAATACCGCAAGCTTCCATGAAGCGCATAGTTTGATCGATCTGATCCGCTAAATCTTGGTACTTGTTACTCAGCGGGCTATTCGTCACGAAGCTTTGGTTCCAAGCGTGGACTTGTTGTAGATCAGCAAAGCCGCCACGAGAAAAAGCACGAAGCAAATTCAGTGTGGATGCTGCTTGATGGTAAGCAGTGACTAAGCGTTCAGGATCAGCCTGTCTAGCGGATTCAGTGAATTCAATGCCATTAACTATATCGCCACGGTAACTAGGCAGTTCAACACCGTTAACTGTTTCCATATCACTGGAGCGGGGCTTAGCATACTGTCCTGCGATACGGCCTACTTTCACGACTGGGCAGCTAGCAGAGAAGGTCATGACAATGGCCATCTGCATTAAAACTTTAAAGGTATCGCGGATTTTATCAGCGTTGAATTCGCTGAAGCTCTCTGCGCAATCACCGCCTTGAAGCAGAAATGCTTTGCCTTGCGCTACTTGTGCTAGATCGGCTTTTAGCTGATTGATCTCGCCTGCAAATACCAATGGTGGCATTTGGGATAGAGTGCTTTCGGCATTGTTTAGCGCAGCGGCATCAGGGTATTGTGGCTGCTGAACAATAGGTTTATCTCTCCAGCTTGAAGGAGTCCAAATCTTTGTAGTCATGTTTTTTCCTGCTTCCTTACAGCGCTAATACGTATTTTGGGCTGTAGGACGAATAATCTGGGTAAAAGGGCAAGTAATACTTGCTGAAACTAAAGATGTGATACGGCCTGTCAGTTATGTGCAGGTAGCACTAAACCCACAGACCTAGATAAAGTAGGACTGAGAATAAAAGGCAAGAGCAGAAGTGTCTGCTGATAGTTGTTTTAGGAAGCTCGCAGGTGCGTTATTCACTGTAAACGTCGCGTATTCTCAAAAAATGTTTCGATCAGTATAAAGGTAATTAAGCTGTCTTTATACCCGTTAGATTACGGAAGGATACATCTTTTGCCGTGTTAAGGAAATCCACCATAAACTCGGCGTCTTTTTGATCTTCACGGATCGCGGCGTAAAGCGTACACCAAACGCCTTTTTCGCCTAAAGGTTTGGATACTATGTAATCGCGCTGAATATACTCGTGCATAGCCCAGTTGGGTAGGGCGGCTACACCGCGACCACTGGCAATCAACTGCATCATCATTACCGTTAACTCTGCTGTGCGAATGGCTGCGGGTTCTACTCCAGCTTCGTCTAAGAAGTGATTGAAGATATCTAAACGTTGAGGTTCTACCGGGTAAGTGATCAACGTTTCTTGAGCGATATCTTCTGGGTGGATAAAGCGCCGTGCCATTAATCGATGCTGTTTACTGATCGCTAAACGCGATTCGTAAGTGAACAGTGGTATGTAAGCAATACCATTGCGAGGTTCAGGGTCAGCTGTAATAACTAAATCTAGATCGCCGCGAGCAAGGGCTGGAAGAGGTTGGAAGCTAAAGCCGCTTGATAGATCCAGCTCCACTTCTGGCCAGTGTTGGCGGAAATGGTCGATCGTTGGCATCAGCCAGTCGAAGCAACTATGGCATTCAATGCACAGGTTTAAGCGCCCAGCTTCGCCGCCTGCGAGTCGCCCTATGTCGCGTTCTGTATTGCGTATCATAGGGAGTATTTCATCCGCGAGCGTGAGTAAGCGCTGACCTGCACTGGTGAAGCAGATAGGCTTGGTTTTACGGATAAACAGAGAGCAATTGAGGCGATCTTCGAGGTCTTTGATCTGATGGGAAAGAGCTGATTGAGTCAAATGGACGCGTTCTGCTGCTTCGACCAAGCTGCCTGCATCTCTTAAGGCAGATAGTGTTTTCAGGTGGCGCAGTTCAATCATCGATTCCTTCTCCGTTCAGGCTCATTTAACCACGGTAATAGGCAGTATAGTACGCTCGAGCGATAAAGAGCAGGTAAGCAGTAAATTCACTGCTTACCTGTTATCGGATTGCTATTTTACAAGAAGAAACTCTAGTAGAGCTTTTTGTGCGTGAAGGCGGTTTTCTGCCTCATCGAAGACTACAGAGCGTGAATCTTCAAGCATATCAATACTGATCTCTTCGCCACGGTGAGCAGGAAGGCAGTGCATGAATAGAGCGTCTTTATTAGCTTTATCCATCAAATCTGGAGAAACTTGGAAGCCTGCGAATTTTTCTTCGCGTTCTTTTTGTTCCTCTTCCTGACCCATAGATGCCCAAACATCAGTCACAATCAGGTCGCTACCAGTTACTGCTTCCTCTGGAGAGCGAGTAATAAATACGCGATCCTTATTGATTTCGACTAGATCCATATCTGGGTCGAAGCCTTCTGGGCAAGCAATATTCAGTTTGAAATCAAACTGGCGAGCTGCATTGATATAGGAGTGGCACATGTTGTTGCCATCACCGATCCAAGTAACCGTTTTACCTTGAATATCGCCACGATGTTCGAAGTAAGTCTGCATATCAGCCAGTAGCTGACATGGGTGATATTCATCTGTTAGAGCGTTGATAACCGGTACAGAAGAGTTAGCAGCAAAATCTTCTACAAGCTGGTGGCTGAATGTGCGGATCATCACCACGTCAACCATGCTAGAGATTACTTTAGCACTGTCGCTGATCGGTTCGCCACGTCCAAGTTGAGTATCGCGAGGTGACAGGAACATCGCGTGACCACCAAACTGCGCCATACCTGCTTCAAAGGAAACACGGGTACGAGTCGATGATTTTTCAAAAATCATCGACATCACTTTATTTTTTAGCGGTTCGTAAACTTCACCGCGGTTGCGGATCGCCTTCAGTTCACTCGCGCGTTTAACTAGAGTGCGTAGTTCTTCAGGAGATAAATCGAGTAGGGTTAAAAAGTGTCTTGTACTCATTGTTCTCTACGTTCGTCGTCAGGGCTCGAGTCTTGGCTGATTGGATCGCGTTCATCAGCCGCATATACGCGAATAATTTGAGATAGCGTGTTAACTAATAGATCGGCTTCGCTATCCGTCATAGTTAATGGGGGTAGTAGGCGTACTACTTTACCGCCACCTGTGATGTTTAGAAGAATGCCTTTTATCTTTGAAAGAACGGCTAATTCAGTGCCTGCTTCGCTCAATTGGATTGCGATCAGAAGGCCTTTGTTGCGAATCTCTTCGACATAATCAGTATGACCAAGCTGTTCTTCTAGGCCTGAAGTAATACGGTTGCCTAGTTCGGTTGCACGATCACATAGGTTTTCATCAATGATGGTGTTAACAACAGCTAATGCTGCAGCGCACGAAAGCGGGTTACCGCCGTAAGTCGAACCGTGAGTGCCGGCGATCAGGATGCCTGCAGCTTTACCGCGTGCTAGGCAGGCGCCAATTGGTACGCCGTTACCTAAGCCTTTAGCTGTTGTAACCACATCTGGCAAAATGCCGTTGTGTTGGTAAGCAAAGTATTTACCGGATCGGCCATTGCCTGTTTGAACTTCGTCTAACATTAATAGCCATTCGTTAGCGTCGCAGATATCGCGAAGTTGATTCAGATAATCGTCAGCAGGGATTTGAATACCTGATTCACCTTGGATAGGTTCAGCGAGAATCGCAACGATATTTGGGTTGTTGGCTGCAATAGTTTTGATAGCTTCGATATCGTTGAAAGGCGCACGTACAAAGCCGCTAACAAGAGGCTCAAAGCCTGCTTGAGCTGCACGGTTACCGGTTGCGCTTAATGTGGCCATCGTACGACCATGGAAAGAGTTTTCCATTACGATGATTGCTGGGTTTTCGATGTTGCGAACGACATGACCGTAGCGGCGAGCTAACTTAATTGCTGCTTCATTGGCTTCAGCACCGGAGTTTCCGAAAAATACATTGTCCATACCTGAAATGTTTGTCAGGCGGTCGGCAAGCTGCTGCTGATTTGGAATGGTGTACAAATTAGACGTATGCAAAAGGTTGCTAGCTTGATCGCAAATAGCGTGAGTTACGGCAGGGTGTGAGTGGCCCAGACCACAAACAGCTATGCCACTTAGCGCATCAAGGTATTTATTTCCGTCAGTATCATACAACCAGCTGCCTTCTCCGCGTTCGAACGCTACGGACAACCGGTTGTAGGTAGTCATAATCGATTCTACAGCCATTATTTTTATCTTCCCTACAACGCAAAAAGGCAGCCAAAGCTGCCATTTAAAGGACGAATAATAGGCAGCTTTATGGTTTTTCGCAACCGTTTTGCGGGATAAATTTGTGTTGTCTAGGGAAAAGGATGATCTAGGGGTTGTTAGTTACTTAATAATGGCTAATTAATTTTTTTTATTAACTCCATAAAGAAAAGCAAATATACATTGTCAGAGTAAAATGGTCGGATATGTGATACATTGTTCACCACAGCACAAAAACGGTTGTGCATCCTACATAAAGCATTTTATAGGTGTATGAATGAGCGTAATTGATACCATCAAAGAGCAGATTGAAGGTAATGACATTCTTCTTTACATGAAGGGAACGCCACGTTTCCCTCAGTGTGGCTTCTCTTCACGTGCTTCAGAAGCGGTGATGGCTTGTGGTGAACGTTTTGCTTTTGTAAACATTCTGGAAAATCCTGATATCCGTGCAGAACTACCAAAATATGCAAACTGGCCGACATTCCCTCAGCTTTGGGTGAAAGGTGAGTTGATTGGTGGTTGTGACATTATCTGTGAGATGTCAGAAAACGGTGAGCTAGCTGAAGTGATCAAAGAAGCAGCAGCGGGTTCCGAAGAGCAAAACGCTGAGTAATTTTAGATAGATCATTGCTTGATTTTATAGCGGTCTTTTCTATCATAAAAAACCTAAACGCTAGATAGCATTTTAATGGAGAAATAGCACAATGGGCGTACTTGTAGGCAAACAGGCTCCTGACTTTACAGCACCAGCAGTACTAGGTAGCGGCGAAATCGTTGACGCTTTCACACTGTCTGAAGCAACTAAAGGCAAAAAAGCGGTAGTATTCTTCTACCCACTGGACTTCACATTCGTTTGTCCTTCTGAGCTGTTAGCTTTTGATCACCGTATCGAAGAGTTCAAAAAGCGTAATGTTGAAGTGATCGGTGTTTCTATCGATTCTCACTTCTCTCACAACGCATGGCGTAACACGCCGGTAAACGAAGGCGGTATCGGTGCAGTAAACTACACGCTAGTTGCAGATATGACTCACAGCATCTGCCAGTCTTACGATGTTGAATCTGAAGGCGGCGTAGCTTTCCGTGGTTCTTTCCTTATCGACGAAGACGGTCTAGTACGTCATCAAGTTGTTAACGATCTACCACTAGGTCGTAACGTTGATGAAATGCTTCGTATGGTTGATGCACTTGCATTCCACCAAGAGCATGGCGAAGTTTGCCCTGCTGGCTGGAACCAAGGTGATAAAGGTATGGATGCATCTCCAGAAGGTGTTGCTAAGTACCTATCTGAAGAAGCAGACAACCTGTAATCTTCAGCAACTTTATTGCTAATAAAAAACCCGCTTAATAGCGGGTTTTTTTGTGTCTGGATATTGGTGATTACAGGGAATTATTCGTAATCATCATATTGCGCAACCATGTCCCAGCCGCCAAGTTCTTTCCAACGATTTACGATAATGCAAAATAGCTCTGCTGTTTTCATCGTGTCGTAAAGTGCGGAGTGCGCTTGCTTACCGTCAAACTCGATACCCGCAACTTGGCAAGCTTTTGCAAGAACAGTTTGACCAAATGCAAGGCCGGCGAGTGTTGCAGTGTCAAAAGTAGAGAACGGGTGGAATGGATTGCGTTTTATATCTTCTCGATTCGAAGCTGCATTAACAAAGCCCTGATCGAAAGAAGCATTGTGGCCAACTAAGACGGCGCGTTTGCAGTCGTGTGCTTTAAGCGATTTACGAACAGCGCGAAAGATTTCTTCTAGAGCTTCTCTTTCGGGGACCGCTTCACGATCAGGGTCATAAGGATCGATGCCTGTGAAATCCAAAGCGGATTGTTCGAGGTTTGCGCCTTCAAAAGGTTCTACTTGAGCTTCGAAACTTTTGTCGATAATCAGAAAGCCGTTTTCATCCATAGTCAGAGTTACGGCTGCGATTTCAAGTAGTGCGTCGGTGCGGGCATTGAAGCCAGCTGTTTCAACATCGACTACGACTGGTAGAAAACCGCGAAAACGGTTTGCCATTGGGTGTTTTGTGGCGCTATGGTTGCTCAATGGATGCCCTTACTTTGGAAGCGGGTTGCCTTTAAATTTTGGCAATATTCTAGCAGTGGAAGAGCAGTCACTCCAATCGTCTACTTAAGAATATTTAAAAATGGCCGAAATAATACAAATACTTATTTAGCTTTATCGTTAAAATTGCTTATGCCCCTTATTATTAGTTTTTCTAAGGGTATAATTTTAGTGGTTCCGTAATTTGGTTTGATTGGCGGTTTTATTGTGCTTATTCGCGTATTTTCATTGTTGTGTTTAGCTGTGCTTTCGTTGCAGGTGCATGCTGTGACATTTCGCAGTTCCATCGATGATTCGAAATGGGAGCTTGAGGCTTCTAAATTTACGTGTCTCTTAAGTCAGGTAATTCCTTCTTTCGGCAATGCTGTGTTCGAACATGAAGCGGGTGAGTCGGTTCGCTTTATGCTTAAACCCACCGAAACAATCCACTTCCAAAAAGGTGGGAAGCTTGTTGCTGAAGCGGCTCCTTGGCAGCCAGGAGTTGTGCCTAAATATATTGCAGCAGTGAAAGCTGAAGAAAGAACGGGTCATATTAAGGTAGAGCCTAAACATGCTCAGAATATGTTGGCAGCTCTGCATAAGGGTATGATGCCTACTTTTACTACAGATGAGTGGTACGGAACTAACGAATCATTACGAGTTTCTGTTTCGGCAGTAAATTTTCAATCTGCCTACGATGACTATGTTGCTTGTACTGCAGGGCTACTGCCAGTTAATTACCGTCAAGTTGCTAGAACAGCCATACTTTTCCCATCTGCCCAATGGCGTTTATCGGATGCATCTAGAGAACGATTGGACCTGATCGCACTCTACGTTAAAAATGATGACGCAGTTAAAGGCGTATATGTTGACGGCCATTCCGACAACATGGGTCGTAGATTGATGAACCGAGATATTTCCAAGCGACGCGCGGAGGAAGTGACCGCATACCTAATCAGTTTAGGCTTGGAACCGACAATGATAACGACGCGCTATCATGGTGAGCGTTACCCTGTGGTTGAAAATAACAGTCGTAAAAACCGAGATCGTAACCGTCGAGTTACTATTCGTTTGGAAAAAGATTAGTCGATCTCAGCTGTTGTGAATTCCTTCCTTATTAATTTGCCCTGCAGCGGATGCGTTGTTGGGGAAAGTTCTGCTATAATATCGCGCTTAATTTGAATATCCCTTTCGGCCCGTGTCGGGGCGAATATTGTTCGCAAGTTGGAGCTTGAGAATGTCCGAGATTAAAAAGGTCGTTCTGGCCTATTCCGGTGGATTAGATACGTCTGTTATCGTTCGCTGGTTGCAAGATGAATACAATGCCGAAGTAGTTACATTCACTGCTGACCTTGGTCAGGGTGAAGAGGTAGAACCTGCACGTGCTAAAGCGGAAGCTTTGGGTGTAAAAGAGATTTACATCGAAGATCTGCGCGAAGAGTTTGTGCGTGATTTTGTATTCCCAATGTTCCGTGCGAACACGATTTATGAAGGTGAGTACCTTCTAGGTACGTCTATTGCTCGCCCACTAATCGCAAAGCGTTTGATTGAAATCGCTAACGAGACTGGTGCTGATGCAATCTCTCACGGTGCGACTGGTAAAGGTAACGACCAGATTCGTTTTGAGCTAGGTGCCTACGCACTTAAGCCAGGTGTTCATGTTATCGCGCCATGGCGTGAGTGGGATCTAACTTCCCGTGAAACACTTATGAAATACTGTGAAGATCACAATATCGAAGTTGATTTTGCTAGCAGTAAGAAAAAATCCCCATATTCAATGGATGCTAACCTTCTGCACATCTCTTACGAAGGCGATATCCTTGAAGATCCTTGGCAGGAAGCTGAAGAAGATATGTGGCGTTGGTCTGTATCTCCTGAGCAGGCTCCGGATGAAGCAACTTATCTTGAATTGACTTACGAAAAGGGTGATATCGTTGCGATCAACGGCGAAAAGATGAGTCCTGCGACTGTTCTGGAATACCTGAACAAAGTTGGTGGTGAGAATGGTGTAGGTCGTCTAGATATCGTAGAAAACCGCTTCGTAGGCATGAAGTCTCGTGGCTGTTACGAAACTCCTGGTGGCACAATTATGCTTAAAGCGCACCGCGCTATTGAGTCAATTACGCTAGATCGTGAAGCTGCTCACCTTAAAGATGAGTTGATGCCTCGTTACGCTAAAGTGATCTACAACGGTTTCTGGTGGTCAGAAGAGCGTAAGATGCTTCAGAAAATGATCGATGAGTCTCAGCAAGTAGTAAACGGTGACGTTCGCCTTAAACTATACAAGGGTAACGTTATTGTTGTTGGTCGTCGTTCTGATGACAGCCTGTTCGATGAAAATATTGCAACATTTGAAGATGATGCAGGTTCTTACGATCAGAAAGATGCAGCAGGCTTTATCAAGCTAAACGCTTTGCGTATGCGTATTGCTGCAGGTAAAGGAAGAAGCTTTTTAGACGATTAATTTGTCTAAAAATGCATAAAAAACCCCGTAGTGACCCTACGGGGTTTTTTATTGTGCGATTGATAGCCTAAACTTTGATAATGGTCTGATTTATATGCTACTTTTGCTGTTATCTAATTTACGCAGAACCTATGGAAATCAACTACTCAGGAAAGTCTGCTTTAATCGTAGACAGTAAGCTCGACGATCTCGGGGCATTACGCCAAATCCTGGGTCGTATGGGTGTGGGGCAAGTACAGGTTGCTTCCTCGGTTAATATGGCTCTGAGCCTGATGCGTGAGTTGACCTTTGACCTTTGCTTTGCTGCGTATGATATGGGTAAAGGTGAAAAAAATGGTCTGCAGCTTCTGCATGAAGCCAATGCCGAGGCTATCCTTCCTGAAGCTAGTACCTATTTCCTTATAGTTGACCCTGAAAGCTCGGAGCTTCTTTTTGGCTCTTTAGAAAATTCTCCTGATACTTATATTTCGAAACCTTTTGATCAAGGAAAGGTTCGTCATCGCCTAGAAAAACAGCTGCGTATTAAAGAGGCAATTCGGCCGATCGAACAGTTGTTGGATGAAGAGCACTATGAAGAGGTGCTTGAGAAAGGAAGGGCGCTTGTTAACCATTACCCTGGCTTAAATATATTTCTTCAACGAGTGAATGGTATCGCTCTTTTAAGGATGAAACGCTTTACTCAAGCCAAAGAGCTCTTTATGGGGTTAACAAGTAAAAGAGATCTGCCTTGGGCTGAAGTAGGTAAGGGAATAGCTCACTTCAATCTCGGTGAATATGACGATGCCTTGAATTGCCTTAATCGTATTGTTGATCAGCAACATGTCTGCGTCGAGGCGTATACTTGGTTGGCACGAATCTATAGGGTTAAAGGTGAGCTGAGTCGAGCTGTTACTCTGATGCGCAAAGCGGTAATGATTCAGCCTACTGTGCCTGAGTTGCAGAGTGAATTGGCAGATTTGGCTTCTCAGACAGGTGAATGGGGTATTGCCAAAGATGCATATCAACAGGCGGTTCGTTATGCGCGTTATTCTGTTTTCCAAACCCCATCTCATTATTTTGGTTTAGTTAGATCTCTAATTCAGGCTAATAAAGGCAAATTGTCTGAAATCGAAACGGATGTTGTCCGTATTCTTGAAGATGCTGTGCTTGATCATCCGGATGATCAGGAAGTTATGTTTCGAGCGAAGCTTATTAATTGTGATTTATATCGCCAGGAGTCGGCTGATTCTCGTAAGCGTTTAGAGCAGATGCTTCAACAGACGTTAAACTTCTTCTTGCGCATGGATGTTGATAATCAGTGTAAATGGTTGGATGTCTTAGTGGATGCTGCGCACGGTTGCGAAATTGAGTCCGAAGTCCAGACTAAGCGGAGAGACCTCAATCGTGTGATGGTTGAGAAGGATTGGGGTAAAGCAAATTATGCAGCCATGAGCAGTTTTAGAGGTGGTGATTTAGACCGGGCCTTTTTAATGTTTGGTCGGGCTAATGAATTGCTTCCTAGTCATACGGGGATTGCGCTTAATTTGGTTCAGGCAGGCATTGAAAAAGCGAAAAGAGGTCAGAACGCCCTGTGGATTTTATTATCTGTTCGTGATGTTTTGGCGACTATCTCTTATGGGGCGTTGTCGGAGAAACAGCAGCAGCGTTATTCTGCTCTTGCTGAGCGATTTGCTGAGCAGTACAACCAACTAAACCACTTTAAGAAAGAAGAGGATGAAGACCCACTAAGCCAAGAGCTTTAAGGGTTTGCTTATAAAGTTTCATCATCGCCAATTAGGAATGAATGGGATTTTTCTTCCTGTTGTTCCGTTTCACCTTCACCGCGATTAATGTTTCGTGCAAGTTTGCGACCTAATAGTTTTTTCTGTGCCATTGGGGGTAGGTCAGTGAACATAATAAGGTTTTTGCTGATAAGCACGTCTACCAAGTCCTCAAATATACGAGCAACGGCCATATCTGACTGTTGAAGGAACTCCTCGGCAGAAAACTCCTCATCGTTAATGGATAGAAAATCCATTACTTCCTTGTTTTTCATATCAACAGTTTCAGCACCCGCTTGAGGGGTTTCTGAAAGGCTGACTATCCGGCCTTCTTCATTGCGTATGGCGTATAACATATTGATTTGATACATTGGGTCAGTTGTCAATTCACATACTATATATCGTTTTTTTGAGTTTTTCTCTCAAATAAGGTTAAGGTCACGGTTAATGGAAGCGGTTCAAGATCCTTTGCTCGGTTGTCTGGTTCATCTCAGTAAGCAAAACCATAAGCCTTTTTCACCGGAGGTATTATGTGAAGGGTTGCCGTTAGTTGATCATAGATTAACGCCAAAATTATTTATTCGAGCAGCCAAAAGGGCTGGGTTTGCAGCTCAAATATTACCTCGAAAGCTTTCCGATATTTCCCCTCTCGTACTTCCAGCTGTTTTATTACTTGAAAATGACCAGGCCTGTGTTTTGCAAGAGATTGATCATGAGGCTGGTCAGGCCGTCATTATTCAGCCTGAAAGTGGCGGTGAACATCATATTGCATTAGATGAATTAGCTGCTGCATACACGGATCACGCAATTTTTGTGCGGCTCGAATACCGATTCCAGCAGCAGGTGTCCAAATTATTAGAAGGGCATCAAGGCCACTGGTTTTGGGGGACGATTAAGCGCTCAACTGCTATTTATCGAGATGTCCTGATAGCCTCCTTTCTGATTAACCTCTTTGTTATTGCTAACCCTTTGTTTGTTATGAATGTTTATGACCGTGTTGTGCCAAACAATGCGATTGAAACACTATGGGTATTAGCGATCGGTGTGTTGGTTGTATATCTATTTGATTTCGGGTTAAAGATGCTTCGATCCTATTTTCTCGAAATAGCAGGAAAGAAAGGTGATGTCATATTATCAGCGTTGCTTTTTGAAAAAGTCCTATCGCTTAAGTACAGCGTTCTGCCTACATCTGTTGGTTCCTTTGCTAGTAATTTACGTGAATTTGAGAGTATTAAGGGCTTTTTGAGTTCGACCACTAATGTGGTGTTTATTGATCTGCCATTTGCCATTCTATTTTTGATTGTGATTGGTTTTATTGGTGGTCCGCTGGTGATTGTTCCGTTAGTCGCTATCCCTCTAATAGTGCTCGTATCGTTTATAGTGCGGCCTTATCTAAAAGAAGCAGTCGAAAAGACTTTTGCGTCTAATTCTCAAAAGAGTGCGACCTTGATTGAAAGTTTGACTGCTATGGAGACTGTGAAAACGCAACGTGCTAGTTCTTCGTTGCAGTTGGGCTGGGAGCAGGCAGTAGGTTATATCGCGAAATGGAGTCTTCGCTCGCGAATGCTTTCTGCATCAGTGGTTAACTTTGCGGCGCTAGCTCAACAGCTAACATCGGTTGGTATCATTATCACGGGTGTTTATCTGATTAGTGAGAGAGAGCTAACCATGGGTGCTCTGGTTGCTTGTGTTATGTTATCCGGTCGGGCGATAGCTCCGATGAGTCAGGTGGCTAATCTAGTTATTTCTTTCCATCAAGCCTCAACTGCTTTGAAAGGCTTGAATGAAATTATGGAATTACCTTCAGAGCGTTTCGATGAGCAGCAATTTGTGCATCGAAAAGAATTAGACGGTGCTATCGAATTTAAAGATGTGAGTTTTGCTTACCCTAATGAGGAACAAAAGGCACTGGATAGAGTTTCATTTAGTATTAAACCGGGTGAGAGCGTGGCCCTTATTGGTCGTATTGGCTCAGGTAAGTCGACAATCGAAAAATTAGTACTTGGACTTTACGATACCTCGGAAGGTTCTGTACGGATTGATGGGATAGACATTAACCAGATCGATCCGGTCGATCTGAGACGTAATTTTGGTTACATGCCGCAGGATATCATGCTATTTGCTGGCAGTGTGCGCGATAACATCGTAATAGGTTCCCCGCAAACTGAAGACGATCGTCTAGTCGAAGTTGCCAAGCTAACTGGCGTGTCAGATATGGTGAACCGTCATCCACAAGGTTTTGATATGCAAGTGGGTGAACGTGGTGCTGCATTGTCTGGTGGTCAAAGACAGACGGTTGCTGTAGCGCGGTCTCTTATCCATGACCCTAATATCCTAATTTTGGATGAGCCTACTGCGTCGATGGATAATTCTTCTGAAGAGCAAATTAAAACCATGCTTAAAGCTTATGCAAAGGACAAAACCATGTTGGTTGTTACCCACAAAATGTCTTTGTTGAGCTTGGTGGACCGAATCATTGTCATGGATTCTGGTCGAGTGGTAGCTGATGGTCCGAAGGATGCGGTGTTGGATGCGTTAAAGCAAGGTCGTCTTCAGGTGCAGAGGTAAGATCATGGCTCAAGCTAAAAAAGATTTACATTATATGTCTAGCGTGAGTGAAGCCATGGCTGAGCAAAGCCCTAAGGGGGCTAGTGCTTTGCTGTGGGCGATGCTTATCTTTGTTGTGGTTGCCATCGTTTGGGCTTGCTGGGCTGAACTAGATGAAATTACTCGCGGTGACGGTGAAATTATTCCGTCAAGCCAGTTACAAGTGATCGAAACTCTAGAGGGCGGTGCTTTATCAGAAATCTTGGTGCGTGAAGGCGATATTGTTGAAAAGGGCCAGGTACTATTACGTATAGATGATATCCGTTTTTCGAGTTCATTTAAGGAAAACCAAGTTCGTCAATATGAGCTGATTGCAAAGGCTGCCCGCTTGCAGGCTGAAGCTGATAATACGGAATTTGTACTGCCTAAAGATTTTCCGAGTGAATACCGAAGTATGCTTACTCAAGAAAACAGCCTTTTTGTTACACGAAAGGCTGAAATGCTTGCAGGGCTTGGCGGTCTGGAACAACAAGTGGAACAGCGTAAGCAGGAATTAAAGGCAGCTCAGTCACAAGAGCGTCAGCTTCAAAGAAGTTATGGTTTATTAAAAAGAGAGCTGGATATTACTCGGCCGCTGTTAAATGAAGGGGTGATTTCTGAAGTTGAGTTTTTAAGGCTGAAGCGTCAGTTGAATGACTTGCAAGGTGAGTTGTCAGGAGTTCGTCTTAATATCCCGAGAATTGAATCGACCCTGCAAGAAACGAAGCAAAACCTTGATGGTGCTGAGTTGCAATTTAGGAATGAAGCACGTAGAGAACTTAATGAAACGGTAGCTGAAAGTGCTCGAATTCAACAGGCGCTGACAGGTATGAATGACCGTATTGATCGCGCAGAAGTTAAGGCTCCGGTTAAAGGAACAGTAAAGCAGCTTCTAGTAAACACAGTTGAAGGGGTTGTTCAGCCTGGGGATGAGCTTTTAAATATCATTCCTTGGGAAGATAAACTGCTAGTGGAAGCGAGAATCAGGCCTTCTGATATCGCTAATATTGCCCCGGGGCAGGCGGCTGTAATTAAGGTATCAGCCTATGACTTTTCGATCTACGGTGGTGTAGATGCATCGGTGGTATTTGTAAGCCCGAGTACGATTCTCGATGAAGAGGGAGAGAGTTACTACTTGGTAAGATTGGAGACAGATAAACCTTATCTTGGAACGGCAGAAGCCGAGCTGCCTTTGATAGCCGGTATGACAGTAAGTGTAGATATTCTAACTGGTAAGAAAACGGTGATGGATTATCTGTTAAAACCTGTTTTGAAAGCTAAAGAAAGAGCGCTGACTGAACGATAGGTATTATGAATAAATAAGTGCTAATTTGTGGTAAATCAAGAACTAGTGTAAAAGTTTGTAATTAAATTGTAATAAAAATTAAACCACATATTCTGTATGGTTCTTTTTGATGGCATGGTTTAATGTTAAGTATTAATGCAAATGAGAATCGTCTAATGAAGCTTCATGCGCTTGTGACTATTGGTTAGACGTTATACTATTGTGCGCCGCGGCTATAAGGGAAACTTTATGCTTAGGTGCCGCGGATTACGGATATTATGCAGTTATTCTTTCTAGGGAACCGACCGAAAGTTTTGGAACGATGGCTCAAGCTGCTTGTGGACTGGCGGCCTGAAGTTTTACCAATTTCAGATCTTTCATCAAAGTTGTCGGCGATCAAGCAAGGTATTGTTTTATTACACCTTAGCTCGATTGATGATGAGAGTAGTCAGCTAGTATTCAGTTTCAAAAGGGATAATCCCGATATCATTTTGATTGTGTGTACCGATGCTCCTTCAGAGGATGAAGGTATTCGAGTATTACAATCGGGTGCTAACGGATATACCAACACGTATGTTACAGGTTCATTACTGACTGAAGTGGTGAAAACTGTACTCCGTGGTGATATTTGGGCAGGACCTGAACTTTTACAAAAGCTGCTTAAGAGGCTTTTGGGAGGAATGCCTGTTGCAGATAGCAAAGTGGACACCGCAGAGACTGTAGATTGTTTTGATGGATTAAGTAGTCGCGAGCAAGACGTGCTTTCTGTTTTAACTACAGGGGCAAGTAATAAGGAAATTGCGCGAGAGTTAGATATTACTGAACGGACAGTGAAGGCACACCTGAGTTCTATATTTCAGAAAACAGGGGCGACTGACCGAGTTGCACTAGTATTAATGGCTAGTAAGCAACCGGCTTAAACGTTAGGGTAGTATCGGCTAGCTACTACGAACTATTTATATTTTAAGGCGGGGAATATGTTCAGGTCAGTTGTTGCTGGTGTGCTACTTGGGGCGGTAAGCACAGCGGTTTACTCTACTACTCTTGAGAACGTTGTTACAGAAGGGTTAAGTAATAGCCCAGAAGTTCAGCGAGCTATCAATGCACGAAATGCTGTATACCAAGAGGTCCAACAAGCTAAAGCTGGATACTTACCAAGTGTAGATGTAGCAGGTGGAATTGGCTACGAGTGGACAAACAATACAACCACTCGAGCTAATGGTGGTGATGTAGAGCTGACACGCGGTGAAGGTAGTCTAAGTATCAGACAGATGTTATTTGATGGTTTTGCAACATCTAATGAAGTGAAACGTCAAAAATCTCGTGCGATTTCGGCAGATAAAAGAGTCGTTGAAACAGCTGAAACCTATGCATTAGATGCTGCTAGAGCGTATATCGAACTTAATCGTCGTAGTGCTCTGCTTCAGCAGGCTAAAGAAAACCTTTTTAACCACGTTAAAATTTATGATCAGATCAAACGTCGATCTGAATCAGGCGTGGGTGCTTTGGCTTCTATCCAGCAAGCAGAAGGCCGTTTGGCGTTGGCTGAAGTGAATACCTTGGCTGCAGAAAATAATTTACTGGACGCTAAAGCAAATTATCAGCGTGTTACCGGCTTAATGGCTCCAGAAGAGCTAATCTTTCCTGAATTAGTTAATGTACAGGTTCCTGAATCCCTAGATGCTGCAACAGAAACAGCATTGAGTAATCATCCTACTCTGCAAGTTGCTGAAGCAGATACTGCGGCAGCAGTTGCTCAATACAATGCAGCAAAACGTAACTATTATCCTCGTGTGGATTTCGAGGTCGATCGTACATGGAATAACAATCTTGATGGTGTTGAAGGGGTAAACGAAGATCTTACCGCTATGGTTCGATTGCGCTATAACCTCTATAACGGTGGCGCTGATCAAGCACGAGTACGTCAAACTCAGCACCAGATCGAAGAAGCTAAATCCATTCAAAACAGAAGTCATCGTGAAGTACTTCAGAGTGTTGAACTGTCTTGGAATGCTTATTCAATTCTATCGAGACAGTTGCCTCACCTTGAGCAGCATGTTGCTTCAAGCCAAAAGACACGTAATTCTTATCAGAAACAGTTCAATATTGGCCAGCGTTCTTTACTTGATTTGTTAGATACTGAAAACGAAGTCTTTTCTTCTAAAAATGATTTAACAAATGCACTGCATGATCAACTTATTGCTCAGTACAGAGTAGTGAATGGTATGGGTACCTTGTTGGATACTCTTAATTTGTCTCTACCTGAACCAAATTTAGGGGATGTTGAGCAAGATCAACCAGCTCAAAAAGAAGTAGCAAAGGAAGAAGCTGCTGCGTCTTAAGGAAAATATTGAAAAGGGCTGGTGAAGTTAATTAAAATTAGCCCTCAACCTTATTCTAAAAGGGTTGCCATTGGCAGCCCTTTTTCTTTTGCATAAAGAGATATCATGAAATCTCATAAAATCAGTCAAGCTCCAATTCCTATGCGTAATGTAGGTCCTATCAAAATTACAGGACCTGTTTTAGATGAAAAAATTAGCGTGCCACTGGCTACCTATGAAACGCCTTTATGGCCATCTGTCGGCCGTGGCGCAAGGGTTTCTGCATTGACTGATGGCATCAAAACGACTGTGATTGATGAGAGAATGAGTCGTTCTATTCTGTTGGAAGCAGATGACGCAACAGAAGCCATGCTTGCTCTTAATTCGATTAAATCTCGTATGAATGATATTAACGAGGTGGTTTCTCAGAGTAGTCGTTTTGCCAAGCTTATCGATATGAATAGCCAGATCGTTGCGAATTTGATCTATCTCCGTTTGGAATTTACGACGGGTGATGCATCTGGTCACAATATGGTTACAAACGCTGCAGACAAGATTATTCCTTGGATTTTGTCTGAATATCCCCAGCTTCGTTATTCATCTATTTCAGGTAACTATTGCTCTGATAAGAAAGCGACAGCGGTTAACGGTATTCTTGGTCGTGGTAAATATGTTGTGACGGAGATTCTGATACCGCGTGATATTTGTGAGAGACGCTTAAAGACAACCCCAGAAAAAATGGTTGACCTTAATATTAAGAAAAACCTGATTGGGACCATGGTAGCTGGTGGCCTGCGTAGTGCTAATGCCCATTATGCGAATATGCTTTTAGCCTTTTACCTAGCCACTGGTCAAGATGCAGCGAACATTATCGAAGGTTCTCAAGGTATCGTGCACGCTGAAGTCCGTGGTGATGATCTTTATTTCTCTTGTACTTTGCCTAACCTTATTATGGGTTCTGTTGGAAATGGTAAAGGGATTGATTTTGTTGAAGATAACTTGGCAGCTCTAGGTTGTAAGGAAGATCGAGCGCCGGGTGAAAATGCACAACGTTTAGCTGCTATTTGTGCTGCAACGGTTTTATGTGGCGAGTTATCTTTGCTGGCTGCTCAGACAAATCCTGGTGAGCTAATGGAAGCTCACTTAAAGCTGGAGCGGTAATGTCAGATCTGACTAATGATCGAAAGCTTGAACATATCAGAGCTATAGAAAATGATCCATCAACGGATCGTGATGGAAGGTACTTTGATCGCATGCATTTGATGCATCGCGCTTTACCAGAGATCGCCTTGAACGATGTTGATAGCTCATGTGAATTTTTAGGTTATCAGCTAAGTTTCCCTTTGTTGATATCCTCAATGACAGGTGGTGATCATCAGTTAGTTAAACAGATCAATCATAATTTGGCGAAAGCGGCCCAGGCAACGGGTGTTGCTATGGCTGTTGGTTCGCAACGAGTTATGTTTACGTCTCCAGAAGCTAAAGAAAGCTTCGCTCTGAGAGAATTGGCTCCTGATGTACCTCTTATTGGAAATCTTGGTGCTGTTCAACTGAACTATGGCGTTGATGTTGAGCATGCGCAGCAAGCTATAGACTGTCTAGGTGCTGATGCTTTGTATCTTCACCTCAATCCTCTACAAGAAGCGGTACAACCTGAAGGGGATACTGATTTCTCCAATCTTGCTGAGAAGATCGAAGCCCTTGTGGCAGCATTAGATGTGCCAGTGTTTCTTAAAGAAGTTGGGAGTGGTTTATCTCCTGCCGATATTGAGCTAGGTCTAAAGGCGGGAATCACAACCTTTGATCTAGCTGGTACAGGTGGTACATCTTGGAGTCGAATTGAGCACCATCGAAGAAAAGATGCGAGTAATGTAGGTCTCAAATTCCAAGATTGGGGTATTCCGACCCCTGTTGCCTTGAAAATGGCTAGCCCGTATCGCGATGTTGCCACATTAGTTGCAAGTGGTGGCTTAAGAGATGGGATTGATATGGTTAAATCTGTTATACTCGGCGCCTCTTTATGTGGCATGGCAGGTCCGCTGTTAAAACCAGCAATGGAATCTGCTGATGCAGTGATAGAAGAAATAGAAAAAATAAAAGCAGAGTTCAGAACAGCCATGTTTCTGCTAGGTGTCCGGGATATAGCATCGTTATCTAATAACCGGGCCCTTGTTTTAGACGAGAGTTAGGATCGAGACCCAAGAATGTCAGTTGGTATTGACGAAATCAGTTTCTATACATCCAATTATTATCTGGATTTAAGAACGCTGGCGAATGTTCAGCAAATTGAGTCAGAAAAGTATTATCAGGGAATAGGCCAAGAGAAGATGTCTATGGCGGCACCTGATGAAGATGTAGTTACTATGGCTGCAAATGCTGCCTATCCATTAATTGAAAGGGTAGGTACAGATTCAATTAGTACGTTGCTTTTTGCTACAGAAACGGGTGTGGACCAGTCTAAGGCTGCAGGCGTCTATGTGCATAGATTGTTAGGATTGAATTCTAACTGCCGTGTTGTTGAGTTAAAACAGGCGTGTTACAGCGCAACAGCTGCTATTCAAATGGCGTGCGCGTTAGTTGCTCGACAGCCAGAAAAAAAGGTTTTGGTCGTTGCGTCTGATATTGCTCGATATGACCTTGATACTTCGGGTGAAGCTACTCAAGGTTGTGGCGCAGTTGCTATTTTGATCTCAGCAAACCCCCGTCTAATCGAAATTGATCCAGAAGTTGGTAATCATACTGAAGATGTGATGGATTTCTGGCGACCAAATTACCGTACGACTGCACTTGTTGATGGTAAATACTCAACCAAGATATACCTCAAATCGCTGAAAAAGGCTTGGGAAAACTTTGTAGAAGTTAGCTCTCTAGCATTTAGTGATTTCTCTCACTTTTGCTATCACTTGCCGTTTAGCCGCATGGCGGAAAAAGCGCATAAACATCTAGCAAAGGTAAATAAAGTAGGTCTTTCTCTAGAGCAAATTGAAGAGCAGGTTGAAGAAACGCTTTATTACAACCGTATCATTGGTAACAGCTATACCGCTTCAATGTATATCGGTTTGACTTCTTTGCTTGAAAACTGCAAAGAAAATTTAGCTGGTAATAAAGTTGGTTTCTTTAGTTATGGTTCTGGTTGCGTTGCCGAGTTTTTCTCTGGCACGGTAGTGGCGGGTTATGAAAAGTGTCTGCATACTCTAAACCATAAAGCTATGTTAGATGCTCGCCAAGAAGTGAGTTATGACGAATATCTAAATCTGTATCGCCACCCAGATCCTCGTGATGGCGAACATCATGATATTCCTGCTACAACTACTGGACGTTTCCGTTTGGCTGCGATCAGCGGTCATAAGCGAGAATACGTTAGCTGTTAATGAAGGCCATAGCCCCAGGGAAACTAATACTGAGTGGTGAACACTCAGTTGTTTATGGGGCTCCTGCCATAGCGATGGCCGTTACATCCTCTGTAATTGCTTCATATACTCCTACCGCGAGTCTGAATTTATCTGTCTCTTCTGATGTTTTTGGTAGCTTTTCTAAGAATATAGCCACATTTAAATTCTTTTCCGAACAGCTTGATCAGCGTTTTAATCTGTTTTTACAAAGAAAACTTGCTGTTTCGGATGTGCTCTCGGCGCCTTCAGATCTGCTGTTTTATACCTTGTCGCAGCTTGGTTTTGATCAGCCCGGTGAGATCTCTATAGCGAGTGCTATTCCAGCAGGTGCGGGTATGGGGTCCTCTGCTGCAGTGATTGCAGCATTGCTTAAGTTGGCTGAAGCCTGTTCTGAGCAGGAATTGAATAAACGGGAATTCTTTAAGTTAGTGCGCCACTGTGAGAGATTGCAGCATGGTCGTGGTAGCGCAATTGATGCAGCTGCGACGACTTTCGGAGGTGTTGTTAAAGTTCAGAATGATCATGTAACCCTATTGCCTGAAAAAATAGGCGATAACTGGTTTATCTGGAATAGTGGTTCACCTAAATCATCAACGGGTGAAACGGTTTCGGCTGTACGTGAGTCATTTGAGTTTTCAACAATTTGGCAGCATTTTGAACAAGTCGCGCAAGATTTTGAGCGAATTATCTATTCATCAGATGATCAGCAGAAATTAGACCTCATACAGGAAAATCAGCGCCTATTACAGCAGATCGGCATTGTGCCTAAAGCGGTTGCAGATGTTATTCATCGTATAGAGTCTATGGGTGGAAGTGCTAAAGTTTGCGGTGCTGGGAGTAGCTCTGGGGATGCAGGTGGTTTGGTATTAGTCTATGCCCCTAAAGGTAATGCTGCTGAGATCGGTAGTTGTTTAAATATCCATCTACAGCCTTTAAAAATCAGTTATCAAGGAGCGTATGTTGAACCGGATTAAAGTAACTGTGCCTGGCAGTATTATGCTGATGGGTGAACACGCAGTGCTTTTTGGCCATAAGGCATTAGCTTGTGCTGTGGATAAGTATATTCACATAGAGCTTGAGGCTATCTCAGCACGAGAATTGGTGATTGACTCGGCACTAGCTCAATATCAAAGCCCGCTTTCAGATTTAGTTGCTGATGACAGGCTGAGCTTTGTGTTAGCTGCCGTTGCAATGTATGCGGATCGCTTGCCTTCAGGTATTAAAATTACGATTCGTTCAGAGTTTTCCCATACCGTTGGTTTAGGTTCTTCAGCAGCGGTTACTGCAGGTGTAGTCGCTGCAATCGCTTCTTTTGTAAAAGATGAAACGGATCTAGGCAGCTTATTCGATCGCTCACTAGCAGTTGTTCATCAAGTACAAGATGGACGAGGCTCGGGCACTGATCTTGTGGCTAGTATCTTTGGTTCGATCGTCTCTTACCGTGTGGAGCCAAGAGAGATCAAAGCACTGCCAGCGCTACCCAACATATCGCTTTATTACGCGGGCTATAAAACTAAAACACCAGATGTATTGAAGCATGTAGAGGATTTAGCGAGATATTCCCCTGAACTTTATCAACAGATCTATCAGCTAATGGGGTCGGTAACGGATAATGCTGAAAAGGAAATTGCTAAACAGGATTGGCAGCAGCTTGGTCAATTAATGAATAATTACCAAGGCTTAATGGACGCATTAGGTGTAGCAGATAAAGCGATTTGCGATATTGTGTACACGCTACGCCAGAGCGAGCATATTACAGGTGCTAAAATTTCAGGTTCGGGCCTTGGGGATTGTGTGATTGCACTCGGTTCGGATCCAGATCTATCTATAGCTTACGAACAAATTCCAGTCTCAGTATCGGCACAAGGGGTTAGCATTGAGCATTACTAAGCAGAGTGTAGTGGCATCGTTTCTTCCAGAGAAAACTATGCCGGGTACGAAAGCAGAAGCGTTTGCGCCAAGTAATATCGCCTTGTGTAAGTATTGGGGGAAACGTGATGTTGAGCTTAACCTGCCTATCAATGCTTCATTATCTATTTCGTTGGGTATGTTAGGTAGTCGTACGCAAATCACGCCTTCGGATGCTTGTGATCAGGTCTATCTAAATGGCGAGCTGCAGAGTGAAGATTCCTCCTTTGCTCGGAAAGTCATCGCGTTTATAGATCTTTTTCGTCGAGACTTGGAACAACCGGTTAAGGTAGAAACAAATAATAATATTCCAACAGCGGCGGGGCTAGCGTCTTCAGCTTCCGGTTTTGCTGCACTGATGTTGGCGATTAACGACTTTTATCGTTTTGATCTTGATCAGAAGGTGTTATCGGCATTTGCCCGAATTGGTAGTGGTAGCGCATCACGATCTCTCTACCAAGGGTTTGTTGAATGGTCCAAAGGTGAGCAAGAAGACGGCATGGATAGCTGTGCAGAGCCTTTAGCGGTTAATTGGCCAGGGTTCAGAATTGGTTTGTTAAAAGTCGCTACTGGTGCCAAGAAAATCGATTCACGTTCTGGTATGCAACGTACAGTTGAGTCGGCTGATCTATATCAGTCTTGGCCTGCTCAGGCTGAGAAGGATCTGAATACAATTAAGCATGCTATAGCTGAACAAGATATGGGCCTGTTAGGCCAAACTGCTGAGCAAAATGCTCTGTCCATGCATGCAACAATGATTGCTTCGTGGCCGCCGCTTTTATATTGGCAACCTGAATCTGTTGCGGCTATGCATCGTGTATGGGAATTAAGAGCGTCAGGCGTAGAAATTTATCTAACGATGGATGCTGGCCCTAACCTTAAACTCCTATTTGAAGCGCAAAATGAAGCTGCGATTCGCAAGGCTTTCCCAGAGTTAACCGATATGGATCTGGTCGCGCCCTTTGGTTAAGTGGGTATGACTACTCATCTTGATAAGTCAGATCATAGCTCTTCAGCATTCATTCTGACTCGAAATCAGCACGATACGCGAGAGGGTATTGTGCTGACCTATTGGGTCTGTTCAGAACACAGTGCTTTTCCCATCTCTATTACTCAGCAAGAAGCGGTCCTTTTTGTTCTTGATGAGCAAGTTCCTCGAGTTAAAACCTTACTTAGTCATCTCCGAGACTGGCGTATCAATAAAGTTGATCTGACTGATCTGCAGTACCGTGGCGTTACCGCAATATACAGCCAAACTTTAAAAACCTATCGCCAAATTCAAGAGTTACTGCATCTGCATAATATCGTCATGATGGAAGATGATATACGTCATGCGGATCGCTACCTTATGGAGCGGTTTATTCAAGGTGGTGTGAAAATTAGCCATGTGAATGAACAGGTCCGTATAAAGCCTGATACGTTTACGCCAAATTTACGCATACTCTCTATTGATTTAGAAACGACGATGAAAGCGGACAATATCTTGTCCGCTGCATTCTATGCAGATGACTTTCAATTGGTATTGATGCAGGGGGAAGGTGTAGATAGTGATGGGCTTGAATATGTTACTGATGAAAAGGCCTTGTTACAGCGCTTTATTCAAGTGGTAGCGGAATATGACCCCGATGCGTTTATTGGTTGGAACGTAGTCGGCTTTGATTTTCGGGTACTACAAAAACGTGCTGAAGCACTGCGTATTCCACTTGTTCTAGGACGTGACCAACTGCCTTTAAAGCTGCATGAATCGGCTCAGGGTAAGCTTTTCGTGCGTATGGCAGGGCGAATCGTATTAGATGGCATTGATACCCTCAAAGGTGCAACTTATCAGTTTGAAAGTTTTGCTTTAGAAAATGTCGCTCGGGAGATGCTAGATCGAGGTAAGTTGATAGATCATGTCGATGATCGTGGCGGTGAAATACAACGGTTGTTTAGAGAAGACAAAGAGGCTTTGGCTCGTTATAACCTTGAAGATTGCCGCTTGGTTTGGGAGATATTTGAGCATGCTGATCTGATTAATTATCTTCTTGAGAGGGCACGTCTAACAGGACTTGCTCTCGATAAAGTAGGAGGCTCAGCGGCAGCATTTGATAACCAATATCTCCCTCTATTGCATCGATCAGGCTATGTAGCACCGCAATATGCTTCAGGGATGTCAGGGCTTAGTGCGCCCGGTGGTTATGTAATGGACTCACGCCCGGGCCTATATAGACAGGTCTTGGTTTTAGATTTTAAAAGCCTGTACCCCAGTATTATTCGCACCTTTAAGATTGACCCTTATGGTTTGGCTGAGGGACTTAAAGAGGGGGCTGAACCTGAAGATTTAGTCCCCGGTTTTAACCATGCAATATTTTCGCGTAGTAAGACGATTTTACCTGAGTTGATCGAGAAGCTTTGGGCGGCGCGAGATCAAGCCAAGCAGTTAAAGAACGCTGCATTATCCCAAGCGATCAAGATTATTATGAACTCCTTTTATGGTGTTTTAGGTTCAAACGTCTGCCGATTTTTTGATCAACGACTCTCGAGCTCAATCACCTTGAGAGGGCATGAAATCCTGACTAAGACACGCGATTATATCGAATCAGAATTCGGTTTTAAGGTAATCTATGGTGATACTGATTCTGTTTTTGTCTGGTTAGGTGATGATTTCCCAGAAGAGCAAGCCAACAGTACAGGCCGTGCTGTAGCAGATCACCTCAATCGCTGGTGGCGTGAAAACCTACAAGATCGTTTCGAGCTAGATAGTCAGTTAGAGATCGAGTATGAGACGCACTATTGTCGGTTTTTAATGCCGACTATGCGCCATTCAGACAAAGGTACTAAGAAGCGTTATGCAGGGCTTAAGCGTTCTGGGGATGGTTCGACCAAGATGGTGTTTAAAGGGCTAGAAAACGTCCGTACTGACTGGACGCCTTTGGCTCGTGAGCTTCAAGAGCAGCTTTATGAGCGTATTTTCTTAGGTCAAGAGTGGCAGACACTTCTTAAATCCACGGTCGAAGCGCTATTAGCGGGTAATTTAGATCACAAGCTCATCTATCGAAAGCGTATACGCCAACGTTTGGATCAGTATGTGAAGAATAAACCACCTCATGTTCAGGCGGGTTTGAAAGCTGAGTATGGATACCAAGTAAAAGGTCAGCCTAGCCCTTATCGGTCAGGCTCTTATATTGAATATATGATGACCGTTAATGGCGCAGAACCCATTGAATTTATGAGCTCGCCTTTAGATTATCAGCATTATTTGGATAAGCAGGTGAGGCCTGTGTGTGAGACGATCTTGCAGTTTTTAGATGAAGACTTTGATGACCTAACGGCACCACAGCATTCACTTTTTTAGCGATGCTGTTAGGCTTTTACGTCTATCTGGGTGCCTAACGGGCTCAGTGGATCGACTCTAAGTTTCCCAGGTGCAGTGACTTCCAAAAGCTGCATCACTTGCTCACCCGTTTGTTCGATCTGATTTTTTGCCATTTCGGCTGATTTAACCGCATGAGTCGTTTGAGTCTGTTGCGTTGACATTGCTGTCGCAGCAGCAGTGATTTCATTTGATTCCATAACATCATCCTATTGTCCGATTACGACAGCTATTTGTAATCCGTTCAAAGGTGTCGGTGTTTGATGAAAAAATACTTACATTAATCTATCGGCTTGGAATGATTTGGCTTTAGCTGATTTTCATCTATTTAGCTAATTAAGTACTTTTGGGTAGGTTCCTAATGATAATAGTTATCAATAATTAACTGGGGCATGCTTGGATTTCACTTAATGTGTTGTGATAAATAAAAAGGAATAATAAAAATGCTAAAAAAGATTATGGGTGCAGTAGCGGTATCTTCATTATTATGTGCTGTAAACGTCTCTGCCGCGGGTAATATTGCGGTTGAAGAATCAGTAAAACTGAATGTGAAACCATCTGCTGTATGGGCTTTGTTAGGGGATTATAACGGCTTGTATCGCTGGCACCCTGCGGTAGCGTCCAGTGACAGAGATAATAAAGTGCGCGTACTGACTTTAGGCAACGGTGCGAAAATTACTGAGACTTTATTGAGTAAGGATGAAGGTAAGCGTAGCTATCGCTATCAAATCGATAAATCGCCATTGCCTGTGTCTGATTATGAATCAGAAATTCAGGTTAAGTTAGATGGTCAAGGCGGCTCGATTGTTGTTTGGAGTTCTAGCTTTAATGCTGCAGGTGCTTCAGATGCAGAAGCGGAAAAAACAATTCGTGGCGTTTATCAGGCAGGCCTACAGAATTTAGATAAGCTATATAACTGAGTTCGCTAGTGGCCATAGAACAAAAAAAGCCACCTAAGAAGGTGGCTAAAGCAATAAAGATATAGAGCTACATATCTTTAAGGATAAAGATCACGAGTACGCAAGGGCCATGAGCACCCATTTGCAATTTTTGTCCGATGTCCGCGCTACGGGATGGGCCAGTAATCATATTGACCGTGCGCGGCATTTCATCAGGGTTCTGTTCACGCACCATCTGCCAAGCATCTTCGTAGCTACCGACGATCGTCGATTCACGCAATAATACGAGATGGCAATCCGGTAGGAAGTTCAATGTCGTCGGACTCTCTGGACGGGAGTACATCATCAGAGTTCCTGTTTCTGCGATACCCGTCATAGAGGTGGTTAAGCTAGCAACATCGCCCGATTGCGCAACACGCTGTTCGCGCTTGATATCGCCTAAGGCAGACCAATCGAGTTCGTTTAAGCAATCGTCACTTGCACTAACGATAGATTTAAAATCATGTTTATTTAGCCACTCAGCAACTGCAGCTGGTAGATCGTTCATTGAGTTAATGTCGATGATCTCAGCCGCTGCACCGCTAGCCATATCTCTAAACAGTTGGATTTGACCCGCTTTATCAAGCTGACTTCGTTTAGGAATAATGGTCGCTTTATGCGCATTGATACGGCGTGTCGCTGCTGCTTTTTGTGCGGGGGTTGCTTCACCACGCTGTAAGCCGCGGCGGATATTGCCCAGTATTTCTGCTTTGCTCATCTTATTTCTCCGCCTGTTTGTGGGCTTTCCATTGATCCATAAAGGTTTTGCCTTGAGGTGCTGGCATATCACGCCAGTCTGTCCAGCCACCGGCTAACGGCATTTTCTTGATGCGGCCTTTCTTACCAGCGAGTTTGTTCATAAACCAAGCGGAGCTTCTTGCTAACCAGCGGTATAGGGCAGGTCGTTTGGCAAAAAATGCCCAGCCAGCAATACCAAACCTGACAGCTTTTGGTGTTAAGTGTTTTTCAAACTCTTTTTCTCGCCAGTGCCGCATCAATTTTGGAAGAGGGATACGCACAGGGCATACTTCTTCACATTTACCACAGGATGTAGATGCGTTTGGTAGATGCGCTGCTTTATCAATGCCGATCATCTTAGGTGTTAAAACAGAACCCATTGGGCCTGGGTAAACCCAACCGTAAGAGTGGCCACCAACAGCACCATATACAGGGCAGTGATTCATACAAGAGGAGCATCGGATACAGCGGAGCATATCTTGAAACTCAGTACCCACCATCTCGCTGCGGCCGTTATCAACTAATACCACATGGAAGTTTTCTGGTCCGTCCTGATCTTCAGCTCGTTTCGGACCTGTGGATAACGTGTTGTATACCGTAAATTCCTGGCCTGTCGCAGAGCGAGCTAGCAGTCGAAGGAATAGGCTCATATCTTCCAGCGTAGGAACTACCTTCTCGATGGAAGTAATCACAATGTGAGTTTTTGGCAGGGTTTGAGTCAGATCACCATTACCTTCGTTGGTTACGATGATCGTTGAGCCAGTTTCTGCTACCAGAAAGTTGGCTCCAGTAAGCCCGACATCAGCACCTACGAATTCCTTTCGCAATACTTCGCGGGCTTCCTTCATCAATGCCTGTGGATCTTCTGTTTTAGGGCGCTTGTGATGTTCGTGGAAGGTTTCGGATACATCATTAACATTCAGGTGAATTGCTGGCGCAATAATATGGCTTGGATGATCATCACGAAGTTGTAGGATATATTCACCCAAATCAGTCTCGACAGGGCGTACACCATTGGCTTCAAGGTATTCATTCAGGCCAGTTTCTTCCGAAACCATCGACTTACCTTTAGTGATGGTCTTGGCGTTTACCTGTTTGCAAATATCGAGAATGGTTTGGTTGGCATCGTCACCGGTTCTACACCAGTGGACATGACCACCATTTTTTACAACGTTATCTTCAAACTGTTCCAGATAGATATCTAGATTCTGAATAATGTGATTTTTAAGATCACGTGCTTCATCACGCAGATCTTCAAACTCCGGTAGGCGCTTGATGGCATTGGCGCGGTTAACCGGGAAGCCATGTTTAAACTGACCTAGTGCTTCCTGAAGTTCGACATTATGTAGCGCTATACGAGCATTTTCTTTAAATTCTGGGCTTTTAATATGCATAGTGTATTACCCCGCGCTCAGTTCAGAGGCTAGCTCATATTCTGCTTCGCCAATGGCTGGCGTGTCAGTCATACCAGCTAAGATCTCAACTACATGACGTGCTTCGATTTTCTTGCCTTCGCGTTTAAGCTTGCCAGCCATGTTCAATAGGCAACCTAAATCACCGCCGACTAAAGTACTCGCACCGGAATCGCTGATGTATTCAGTTTTGTTAGACACCATACGGTTCGAAATATCTGGATATTTAACGCAGAATGTACCGCCGAAGCCACAGCAGGTTTCGGATTCTTCCATTTCATTGAGAGTTAAATTCTCAACTTTAGAAAGTAGCTTGCGTGGTTGTTGTTTAACACCAAGTTGGCGTAGACCAGAGCAGGAATCGTGGTAGGTAATCGTACCTTCAAATGCGGCATTGATACGGTCAAAATCGACTACGTCAGTTAGGAATTGGGTGATCTCAAAAGCGCGCGATTTTAGGTCCAATGCGCGTGCCTTCCAAGGGTCGTTTTCGTCAAAGACCTCTGGGTAATAATGCAGCATTCCAATACAGGAACCAGATGGGCCAACGACATATTCATAACCATCAAAAGCTTCAATCGTTTTTCGAGCAATTTCAGCAGTGGTGGCTTTGTCACCGGAATTATATGCTGGTTGTCCGCAACAGGTTTGTGTTTCTGGTACTTCTACTGTGCAGCCTGAAGCTTCAAGTAGTTTTACGGTTGCGAATGCAACGCTCGGTCTAAACATATCTGCTAGACAGGTTACAAATAAACCGACTTTAGGATTCTGATTTGGCATGAGTGTCATCGCTATATTGGTCAGCTCTACCTGAAAAGGAATCAGGTTCTCACGTCACTGACGTTTCTTATTTTTCTTCAGGTTCTACCGCCTGAAGTTTTATTTGTTACCCAAAAGATAGTTAAGAGATGGCTCAAAGGAAATGCTAAACTGATAACTGGTCTGACCAAGAGGTGGTGCGAGGTATTCGGTGGTGACAGTAAAAGATGCAAATTTAAGTCAGAAGCTGAGTTCTGAGCTGCAGAGCCAAATATTGTATGGCGATATATGTCCAGGCGAGAAGCTACCGTCTCAGCGCGTATTGGCAGAGCGATATTGTCTTTCTAGAGCAACAGTTCGTGAAGCTGTCCAAGATCTAGAATTAAAAGGCATTATCGAAACTTACCATGGTGGTGGAAGCTTGTGCAGGAACTTGCTCGAAAGTCATTTCACCATGCCTTCAGAAAGTATTGGCGATAACTTGGAGTTCCAAGTTCAAGTGATGGAAATGAGGGCTGCATTGGAAGGGGAGGCAGCTTACTACGCTGCTTTGCGTGCATCGGATGAACAGCTAGATCGAATTGGGCAAGAGTATGCAGCCATGCAGGCGCGTAGTAGTGGTAACACGACCCTAGCCAAAGCCAAAGCCGATCTCAGGTTTCACATGATGATTGCGGAAGCCAGTCATCATCTACTGGTTATCTCTTTTAGTCAGATTTTCTATAACCGTTACTTTAACGCCATATATGGCGTATTAGATCGTACGCTGAAAAAGTTTGGTCGTTATCCTGATGGAATTAGTGCGCAACATACACAAATCTATCAGGCGCTAATTAATAGGGATGCTAAGTTAGCGCGTAAAGTAGCTACAGAACATATCGACTACACTAGAAGGCAATTAGAAGCTTCTTAACCGCTTGATATTGGTACTAATCTTAATTAACTAAACCTAAAAAATGCTCCTATACTTTCTTAGTGTTGTATAAAGGCTGGAAGGGTGGGGAATGCAGGTTCGTAAGTCGTTGGTGTGGAAAATAATCTTTCCTGTCCTGTTCGTAATGGCATTGCTGGTCATCGCCATTTTGTACTACTTGCCGAAAGTCATTACACAACAAGCTATAGATGATGCCCAGACCCGAGCTGAAGAAACAGTAGAGCAATTTAAACGATTAAGGGGGTATTACACTGAAAATGTAGTAGGTGAAGTGCTCTTACATTCTGATATTGATGTCACAATTGATCACAAAAGCACGACAAATAGTATTCCTTTACCCGCAACAATGGTGCATGAATTGAGTGAGCAATTTACTCAACAAGGTACCCAAATTAAGTTATATAGTTTTTATCCTTTTCCTAATCGAGCCGAACGGCAATTAGACGAGTTTGCCATTCAGGCTTGGCATTACCTTAAGGACAACCCTCAATCTGAATATATAAAGGTCTTAAAGAATGAAGCAGGTGCGAGAGTCGTGCGTGTCGCAATTGCTGATACCTTGGTGGCTGACGCTTGTGTGAGATGTCACAACAGCCATGCCTTTTCACCTAAAGTGGATTGGAAACTTGGAGATGTAAGAGGAATATTGGAAGTTGATAGCATCATAGAGCCTGCGATTAAAAGTGGTGAAGCTCTAGGGATGAAGTTGGCATTAATGGTCTGTGCCGTCATCGCTTTCCTCGTTATGTCGATTTACGTAAGCCATCATTATTTATTTCAGGTTCCTCTGCATAAATTAGCTATGTTGTTGGAAGTCTCTACCGATCAAAATACAAAGAGAGAGGGAGACGAGTTATCGGAATACGCAGCGCTGACTTATCCCGATAATCACGAGCATGATGAAATAAGTTTTCTTTATCATAAGTTCTCTCAACAGCACGAACGTTTGGATGCGAATGCCCAAGCGATGCGCGAATACCAAGAAAAGCTGGAAGCCGAAGTTAAGCTGAATGAGCTGCTGTTAGAAGAAAGAGAAGCTCAGTTGAGTGAAACTCAGGATCAGTTAGACGCTACTCAAAAAGAATTACTGCAAAGTGAAAAGCTATCTGCATTAAAGCGCCTAGTTAGCAGTATTGGGCATGAAGTGAGTACGCCATTGGGTGTTTCTAGAACAGCTTCTTCTTATTTAATAGAGGAAAGTGATGTTGTTCTGAGTAGTTTTCAAAACAACGAGATGACACGGTCGCAGCTTGAAAAGTTTTTAACTGATAGTAGAGAAGCGGGTGAGCTATTAACAACAAATTTAACCAGAGCGCATGAGCTGATGCTTGCTTTTAAAGAGGTCGCAGTTGATCAAATCAGTGAGCAGAGAAGGGTTATAAATCTAAAAGAGTATATTCAGGATGTGTTGTTGAGTTTGAAACCAACCTATAAAAATGCTCCTGTCGAGGTGCGGAACAATATATCTCCTGAGATTGAAGTGAATGTAGAGCCAGGTGCTATTGCACAAATTGTTACAAACTTAATCACGAATTCATTAATGCATGGTTTTAAAGATGCAACAGTAGCAGGCACTATAACGCTTAGTAGCGAGACAACTGCAGACGACTACGTGCTTATTTATCTAGATGATGGAGAAGGTCTTTCTGAGGAAGTGCAGCAGCATGCTTTTGAACAGTTTTATACAACTCGACAAGATTCAGGAGGAACAGGCATGGGGATGTATATTATTTATGAGCTTGTTAAAGAGAGACTGCTCGGCGATATCAAATTTAATAGCGAAGAGGGTAAAGGAATCAATATCAGAATCACTTTGCCGAAGTCTTCCAGTTCCATATAACTTTCATCGAACATAGTTCTAGCTCCTTTTCTTTGATTACCCTATAATCGCGCCAACTCACAACGTGCTTGGTTTGTACGGTAAGTGAGATGTATCGAATATTGATGTGGCCTTACGTATGGGTCACCACTGAAATCAAGGAAATAACATGCCTGTAATTACCCTGCCAGATGGTAGCAAACGAGAGTTTGCTAACCCTGTTACTGTATTTGAAGTTGCTGCCGATATTGGCGCTGGTCTAGCTAAAGCTGCATTGGCCGGTAAAGTTGACGGTAAAGAAGTTGATACCTCTTTCACTATTGAAAATGATGCTGACCTAGCCATCATCACTGCGCGTGATGAAGAAGGTCTAGAAGTTATTCGTCACTCTACTGCTCACTTGATGGCTATGGCTGTACAAGAGTTGTTCCCTGGCGCTCAGGTAACGATCGGGCCTGTTATTGAAGATGGTTTCTATTATGACTTTGCTTACGAGCGCCCATTTACGCCAGAAGATCTAGAAAAGATCGAAAAGAAAATGGCGGAGCTAGTTAAGCAGAACTTACCTGTTACTCGTTCATTAATGAGTCGTGATGAAGCGACCAAAATGTTTGATGAAATGGGCGAGAAGTACAAAGTTGAGTTGCTTCAAGCGGTACCGGATGCGGAAGATCTTTCTTTCTACTCGCAAGGCGAATTCATCGATCTATGTCGTGGCCCGCACGTCCCATCTACTGGCCACATCAAAGCATTTAAACTGATGAAGGTTGCGGGTGCATACTGGCGTGGTGATTCCAACAACGAGATGCTTCAGCGTATCTACGGTACTGCATGGGGCGACAAAAAAGCCCTTAAAGCTTACCTACACCGTCTAGAAGAAGCTGAGAAGCGTGATCACCGTAAACTGGGTAAACAGCTGAATCTGTTCCATTTGCAAGAAGAAGCACCGGGTATGGTGTTCTGGCATCCGAATGGTTGGACGTTGTATCAGGGCATTGAGCAATACATGCGTCAAAAGCTTCGCCGTCGTAACTACGTTGAAGTAAAAACGCCACAGGTTGTAGAGCGTACTCTTTGGGAAAAGTCCGGTCACTGGGAAAAATTCTCCGAAGAGATGTTTACAACTCACTCTGAAAGCCGTGATTTTGCTGTTAAGCCGATGAACTGCCCATGTCACGTTCAGGTATATAACCAAGGCCTACGTTCTTACCGTGACCTACCATTACGTATGGCTGAGTTTGGTTCTTGTCATCGTAACGAACCATCAGGTGCACTTCACGGTATTATGCGTGTGCGTGGTTTCGTTCAGGATGATGGACATATCTTCTGTGCAGAAGATAGCATTCAGAGTGAAGTATCTGAATTTATCGATTTCCTACACGAAGTGTATGAAGATTTTGGTTTCCAAGAGATTCAATACAAACTGTCTACGCGTCCAGAAAAGCGTGTAGGTAGCGATGAAGTGTGGGATAAAGCAGAAAAAGCGCTATCTGATGCGTTAGATAATGCTGGCCTGAAATGGGAGCTGTTACCAGGTGAAGGCGCATTCTATGGTCCTAAGATTGAGTTCTCTCTGAAAGATTGCCTTGGTCGAGTATGGCAGTGCGGTACAATTCAGGTTGATTTCTCTATGCCGGGTCGTCTTGGTGCGCAGTTTGTAAACGAGCAGGGTGAACGTGAAACGCCTGTGATGTTACACCGTGCAATTCTTGGTTCTTTTGAGCGCTTTATCGGTATTTTGATCGAAAACTTCGCGGGTGCATTACCAACTTGGTTGGCACCAGTGCAAGCGGTTGTGATGAATATTACGGACAAACAAGCTGATTATTGTCAAAAAGTTGTACAAAATCTTGAAAATCAAGGATTCAGAGCCGAGTCAGACTTGAGAAATGAGAAGATCGGCTTTAAAATTCGCGAGCGTACTTTACAGAAGGTGCCTTACCTTCTTGTAATAGGCGATAAAGAAGTAGAGGCGGGTGAGGTTGCTGTACGTACTCGTACGGGTGAAAACCTAGGCGCTATGCCTCTAGATGAATTTGTAAACCTTCTTAGCAGTGATGTCGCTAAGAAAGGTCGTCAGGACTCATAAGTCTAAAAACAGTCAGGAGATAAGACTATCAGGCGTGATAATAGAAGGGGCGCTCGCAGAGAAGAGCCCATGATCAATGAGAATCTACTGAAAGTAGCTAAACAGTGCAGACTTATTGGTCCAGACGGAACACAGATTGGCATCGTACCGGTAAATGACGCTCTTGTGGCAGCACAAGAAGCGGGACTTGATCTGGTGAAAATTTCTGAAGCTGATCCCATCGTTTGTAAAGTGATGGATTATGGCAAGCATCTTTATGAGCTGAAAAAGCAAAAGAATGAAGCCAAGAAAAAGCAGCATCAGGTCCAGATCAAGGAAGTGAAATTCCGTCCTAATACGGAAGAAGGGGATTATCAGGTCAAGCTACGCAACCTGGTACGTTTCCTTGAAGCAGGAGATAAAGCCAAGATAACTTTGCGTTATCGTGGTCGTGAGATGGCCCATCAGGAACTGGGTATGCAGTTGCTTCAACGAATCGAGAAAGATTTGGAAGAGTTAGTAACTGTAGAGCAGCGTCCTAAGATGGAAGGCCGTCAACTGGTCATGGTCTTAGCTCCGAAGAAGAAAAAGTAACTCGTTACTTTACTTAACCCGTGACTGACTTGTAAAAGTTGGCTACGGGTTTTGTCGTTTGTTTCGGGCGAAAAAAAATTAACGAATGCGTGGAGATTTTAGTAATGCCTAAGATGAAATCCAATAGTGGTGCGGCTAAGCGTTTTAAGAAAACCGCTAACGGCTTCAAACACAAGCAGTCTTTCACTAGTCACATTCTGACTAAGAAATCTACTAAGCGTAAGCGTCAGCTTCGCCCTATGCTGCAGGTACACGCTGCAGACAAGGCGTTGGTTCGTCGCATGCTGCCTTATATTTAATCGATTTTTTAGCTAACAGAATTTAGAGGAAGAAAGACATGGCTCGCGTAAAACGTGGTGTTGTTGCTCGTCGTCGTCACAAGAAAGTCCTGAAAAAAGCAAAAGGTTATTACGGTGCTCGTAGCCGTGTATTCCGCGTTGCTAAACAGGCGGTAATCAAAGCTGGTCAATATGCATACCGTGACCGCCGTCAGCGTAAGCGTCAATTCCGCGCATTGTGGATTGCACGTATCAACGCTGGTGCACGTATCAACGGTTTGTCTTACAGCCGTTTCATTGCTGGTCTGAAGAAGGCTAACATCGAGATCGACCGTAAGGTTCTAGCTGATCTTGCTGTTCACGAAGCTGGCGCATTTGCTGCAATCGTAGAGAAAGCTAAAGCTTCTCTAGCGTAAGCTAGCACCCAGTGTCGTGTAAGCGACTACTTTGAAATAGGGGAAGGGTGCGAACTCTTCCCCTATTTTTTCGGTTATTTTGCCCAGTTTTCTGCGGAACATTTGGCAAAGTAACTGATTACTAACCAATTACCGTATTTATCCTTCTATTCGGAGCCGGATAATGGAAAACATTCAAAGCCTTTTGGCAGCAGGTACTGAAGCTGTCGCTACGGCAACTACTACTCAACAGTTGGACGATGTTCGCGTTCAGTACTTGGGTAAAAAAGGTGAACTTACTGCACTTCTTAAAGGCTTAGGCAAGCTATCTGCAGAGGAACGCCCACAAGCTGGTGCTAAGATCAACGAGGCTAAACAAGCTCTGCAAGAAGTTATTAATAAGCGTAAGGCGGCTTTAGAAGCAGCTGCGCTAGAAAGTAAGCTTGCAGCTGAAACGATTGATGTAACTTTACCAGGACGTGGTCAAGCACTAGGTGGTTTACACCCTGTGACTAAAACCATGGAACGCATTGAAGAGTTTTTCGGTGGTATTGGCTATACGGTAGAAGAAGGTCCAGAAATCGAAGATGATTACCACAACTTCGAAGCGCTAAATATCCCTTCACATCATCCGGCTCGTGCTATGCACGACACATTCTATTTTAATGCGAATACACTTCTGCGTACGCACACTTCAGGTGTTCAGGTACGTACAATGGAATCGCAAAAACCACCACTACGTATTATCTGCCCAGGCCGTGTATATCGTTGTGACTACGACCAAACTCACTCACCAATGTTCCATCAGGTAGAGGGTTTGATTGTCGATAAAGATATCAGCTTTGCTGACCTAAAAGGCACGCTAGAACAGTTCCTACGTGAATTCTTCGAAGAAGATGTTCGCGTGCGCTTCCGTCCGTCTTACTTCCCGTTCACAGAGCCTTCTATTGAGGTTGATATTGATCGTGGCGATGGTAAATGGTTGGAAGTACTGGGTTGCGGTATGGTGCATCCTAAAGTATTTGAAGCTTCAGGTATCGACCCTGAAGAGTACACCGGCTTTGCTTTCGGTATGGGTGTAGAGCGTTTGGCTATGTTGCGTTACGGCGTAAATGACCTGCGCCTATTCTTTGAAAACGACCTGCGTTTCCTGAATCAGTTCAACTGATCACGACAACGTTTTAAGCGGTTATTAACAGGATTTTCGGGAAAGCAAAATGAAATTCAGTGAAAAGTGGTTACGCGAGTTGGTTAACCCTGCAATCAGTACGCAGGAGCTAGTTGATCAAGTCACAATGGCAGGTCTTGAAGTAGACGAAGTTGAAGCAGCAGCTAAAGATTTTACCGGTGTTATCGTAGGTGAAATTCTAACGGCTGAGCAGCACCCAAATGCAGACAAACTTCAGGTTTGCACAGTCACTAATGGTAGTGAAGTTGTACAGGTTGTATGTGGTGCACCTAACGCTCGTGCCGGTTTAAAAACAGCATTCGCTACAGTGGGTGCGGTACTGCCTACTCCAGATGGCAAAGAGTTTAAGATTAAAAAAGCTAAACTACGTCAGGTAGAGTCATTCGGCATGCTATGTGCGGAAGATGAGCTAGGTATTTCAGATGATCACGACGGTATCATGGAGCTTCCAGCGGATGCGCCTGTAGGTACTTGTATTCGTGAATATCTAAATCTAGATGACAAAGTTATCGACGTAGATCTAACGCCTAACCGTGGTGACTGCCTAAGTATTTCTGGTTTAGCGCGTGAAGTGGGTGTGCTAAATAAAGCGCCAGTTACTTTTGTGGCAGATAATGCAGTTGAAGCGACTATTGATGCGACTTTCCCTGTAGAGCTAAAAGATGCCGGTGACTGCCCACGTTATGTTGGTAGAGTTATTCGTGGTATCAATCCACAAGCAGAAACACCACTGTGGATGAAACAGAAGCTAGAACGTTCTGGTGTACGTAGCATCGATCCAGTTGTAGATGTAACGAACTATATTCTTCTAGAACTTGGTCAACCAATGCACGCTTTCGATCTGGATAAACTATCCGGTGGTATTGTTGTTCGCCGTGCGGAGCAGGGTGAAAAGCTAACACTTCTAGATGGTCAAGAAGTTGAGCTTAATGCTGATACGCTGGCAATTACTGACGCTAATGGCCCAGTTGCTATGGCTGGTATTATGGGTGGTGAGCCGACCAGCGTAACTTCCGAAACACAGAATATTTTCCTAGAGAGCGCATTCTTTAACCCGATCTCCATTGCGGGACGTGCGCGCTCTTATGGTTTGCATACAGATTCTTCTCACCGTTTTGAACGTGGTGTAGATTGGCAGTTGCAAAATCAAGCAATTAATCGCGCTACAGAGCTTCTAATTGAGATTGTTGGCGGTGAAGCTGGTCCAGCTGTTGAAACTGTTAATCAAGATGAGTTACCTGCTGCGCGTCAGGTATTCCTGCGTCATAGCAAAGTGAATGCGATGCTGGCGTTTGAAATGCCGGCTGACGAGATTGAAGAGATCTTAACGCGTCTTGGTTTGGTTGTAGAGAAGACTTCTACGGAAGGTGAGTGGCACGTTTCTGTTCCATCTTATCGTTTTGATATCGCAATTGAAGTGGATCTGATCGAAGAGTTGGCGCGTGTATACGGCTACAACAACCTACCTGTACGTACGCCAACCGCGTCTATGCCAATCAAAGCAAACGATGAAACTAAAGTAACAATCCAGAATGTGCGTCGTGCATTGATCGCACGTGGCTATCAGGAAGCGATTACTTACAGTTTTATTGAAGCGGGTCTACAAAAGCAGTTCGATGACCAATTTGAAGGTATCGCGCTAGCTAACCCAATTTCTGCTGAAATGGCTGTGATGCGTACTACGATCTGGCCAGGTCTAGTAAAAGCGTTGCAATACAACCAGAACCGTCAGCAAGCACGTGTTCGCCTCTTTGAAAGTGGCCAGCGTTTCCTACCAACATCTGGTGATGAGATCATTCAGGAGAACGTAGTGGCTGGTTTGCTAGCCGGTGCGCGAGACCCTGAAGGTTGGAATGCAGGTAAAGATCAAGTTGATTTCTTTGATATCAAAGGTGATTTAGAGAGTTTGCTTTCTTTGGGTGGCGCTGAAGGAGACTTCTCGTTTGTGGCTGATCGCCATGTTGCCCTGCACCCAGGTCAGACTGCGCGTATTGAGCGTAATGGTGAAAAAGTAGGTTACATTGGTGCCTTGCACCCTAACTTGGTTAAAGAGTTAGGTCTAAATGGTGCTGTGTATCTTTTCGAGATTAACCAAGCTGCTTTGACTCAAGGCACACTGCCTCGCTACCAAGAAATTTCTAAATTCCCAGAGTCTCGTCGTGATCTAGCACTTATTGTAGATGAAGGCGTTGCTTTTGATTCAGTGCGTCAATTGGCTGAAAAAGAAGCGGGTGAATTCGTTAAAGAAGTAACACTTTTTGACGTTTACCAAGGCCAAGGTATTGAAAAAGGTAGAAAAAGTCTTGCTGTGGGCTTGACGTGGCAGCATCCTTCGCGCACTCTTAATGATGAAGAAATAAACAGCGCCACAAGTGCGGTTATTTCTGCACTAGCCAGTGAGTTTGGTGCCTCATTGCGAGAATAAGCAGCGAAAGGTGATTTATCATGGGCTCGTTAACAAAAGCTGAAATGGCGGAACGCCTGAACGAAGAGCTAGGATTAAACAAACGTGAAGCCAAAGAGATGGTGGAGACGTTCTTTGATGAAATCCGGGCATGTCTGGCTGCTAACGAGCAGGTGAAATTGTCCGGCTTCGGTAACTTTGATCTTCGCGATAAGCGTCAAAGACCGGGCCGGAATCCTAAAACTGGGGAAGAAGTACCTATCTCGGCTCGCCGTGTTGTAACTTTCCGCCCAGGTCAGAAACTGAAGGACCGTGTCGAAACCTATGCTGGAGACACCCCAGAGTAACGATCCCAACCCAATTCCGGGTAAACGTTATTTTACAATTGGCGAAGTTGCTAAGCTTTGTGATCTCAAGGCGCATGTATTGCGTTATTGGGAGAAAGAGTTTTCACAAATCTCGCCTGTTAAGCGAAACAACCGCCGCTATTACCAGCGACAGGATGTTTTGTTGATTCGTCAGATCAAAAGCTTATTACACGATCAAGGTTACACCCTAAGTGGTGCTAAACAGTATCTTGCCGGTGATAATAATGAAGATGATCAAAGCCAATACAAGCAGTTGCTTCGACAGACTATCTCTGAATTAGAAGATCTATTGGAATCTATTAAGCGCTAGTGTTGCCTTAGTGCTTAATTTTTACCCCTCCATTAAACGCCCGTTTTACTTATATAGTTTATTTCTACTTACACTTTGGCACTGTTTCACGTTTTTGCGGTTGGCTGTGCTCTATAGCTTGATTAGCATCTAAGTTGTTAAACAAGCTAGGATAGTTGAAATGGCAATTTTAAGAGTAGGTTTAGGTCATGACCAAGATGCTTCAGTGGCTGCGAGTGTTGCAATGGAGCTCACACCTAAACCTGACTTGGTGATCTGCTTTGTTAGTTTCTCTTTGGATGTTGAGAAAGCCTACAGTGACATTAGGTCAGTTGTAGGAGATATAGTCCCTATTGTAGGCGGTAGTTCTTGGGGAGAAATCTCTAGCCTAAAACAAGGGCCTCAGGAGGCGAGCGTTGTTGTAATGACACTGCAGAGCGCTTATTTCAGTGTCGGTTTGGGCGTCGGTCAAAACTTATCAAAGCATCCTGAGCAAGCTGCCAAAGACGCTATTCGCGAAGCTTATTCAAACTTGCTCTCAAACCCTGCTGTCATGTCTTTGATGGCAATTGCCTTAGACAGCAAAGGCGCAAAAGAGGTCTCTAGAATAAAGCCCTGTATCAATATGGTCTTACCTGATGGTACTTCAGCTCAAGAAGAGGCTTTTTTACGTAGTCTCATTTTAGAAACTGGCACGGTCTCCCAAGTTATTGGTGGTTCAACAGCTACTGATTTCTCAGATGCTAAAAGTTACCAAATCAGCAATGGTGTTCATCAAGATTCTGCTGTTGTAGCGAGTTTCAGTAGTGGCTTAAAGATAGGTACGGCTATGGGCCATCCTTATGTGGCAGCTAATAAAGGCGCTGTAGTAACTCAGGCTAAAGGGCGGACTGTGCAGATGCTCAATGGTAAGCCAGCGACAGAAGTGCTTCAGAAACTGTTAGGCGGGGAAGAGCTGACTCCAGAGCTGTTTATTCAAAACCCTTTTGGTATCAAATCATCTGATGTTTTTGCAGAGTACACAATCAAAAGTGCTCAGCAGGTTCATGATGATGGTGGCGTGAGCTTTTATGCGGAAATTCCCAAAGGTGCATTTCTACGTGAAATGAAAACGGATGCTGAGATTGCGAGGGAGCGTTTCAAGGAAACGTTACAGAAGGCGATTATCGATGCCGGTAGCCCAAAGAAGATCGGCGCGGTAATTATTTTTAACTGTATCTTACGTCATCTACTAAAAGCACGTTTAGATGTGGATGATATCTGCTTAGTTAAAGAAGTCTGTGGTGAGGATGTGCCTGTTATTGGTTTTAATACATTTGGCGAGCAGGGAGCAACTCAGGGTGGTTCAATAGGTCACTATAACCAGACCGCAACCATCATGGTGATAGGGGAAGAGGTTATCACTCAATAAGCGGAAAAAATCTTTTCAGATTCAGAGTGTTCAGTTAAGATAACCGCCACTTGAAAGTGTTCATTTTCAAGATCTTAGTCGGGATGTAGCGCAGCTTGGTAGCGCACCTGCATGGGGTGCAGGGGGTCGTAGGTTCAAATCCTATCATCCCGACCATTTCTTACTAATACTATGATCTTTCTACGCTAACTCACTATGAGGCATTGGCGTTTGATGGTGTATGCCACAAGCTTAACGTTTATGGCATCTTTTCAGCGGTGAGCAAATCAATCTTGTCGTGCCTTGTCCATTTGATTTTGCATTGATCCATTTGAAGCGCGCTAAGATAGAGTGATGAGTAAGCTAATGTCATTATTTTAAAAGACAATTTAAAAAATCGTTTGTGTGAATTTCTATATGAGCAATCGCTATAGCAAAGAAAGTTTAAGCGAAATCGAACGCGTGACTTTAGGGCATTATGAATCGAATGCAGCGTCTTTTTGGCAAGGTACTCGTGATCATGATGTTAGTCAGAATATTGATGCTTTATTAAGTGCATTACCGCAACGAAAAGGGTTGGATATTTTAGATTTCGGTTGCGGGCCGGGCCGCGATCTTCTTTCTTTTAAAGCCTTAGGTCATTCTCCTACCGGGCTTGATGGAAGTAAGACTTTCTGTGAGATGGCCCGAGTACATAGTGGTTGCCCTGTGCTGAATCAGTCGTTTTGTCATCTCGATCTAGGGGAAGAGTGCTTTGATGGAATTTTTGCTAATGCTTCTATGTTCCACGTCCCCAGTCAGATGCTCGGTGAGGTTTTGTCTAAATGCTATATTGCGTTGAAACCAAATGGGGTCTTATTTACGTCAAACCCGAGAGGGGCGGCAGAAGGGTGGAATGGTGAGCGATTTGGCCACTACATGGAGTTAGAGGTGACTGCTCAATATCTAGAGGATGCAGGTTTTCGTATTCTTGATCATTATTATCGCCCAGAAGGCTTACCTTGCACGCAACAGCCTTGGTTGGCAATTGTCAGTCAGCGCTAAGGTTGTCTATCTTTGCTAAAGAGTACATATGGATTGAAGCGATACTCTCGGTGGCAGGGGGCAGGCCTTACTTTAAGCTAAGGCCTGCCTGTTATGTGCTTTTATAACGTTACTGCTGCAAACCAACCAAAGGCGAGTAGAGGTAAGTTATAGTGTAAGAATGTCGGTACAACCGTATCCCAGATATGATTGTGTTGCCCATCGACGTTTAAGCCTGATGTTGGGCCCAGGGTCGAGTCAGACGCAGGGGAGCCCGCATCACCTAAAGCTGCAGCTGTGCCGACTAGAGCAACGATAGCTAAAGGGCTAAAGCCTAACTGAATAGCTAATGGTACGTAGATAGCTGCAATAATTGGGATTGTTGAGAACGAAGAGCCTATACCCATAGTAATTAGCAAACCCACCAACAGCATTAAGAAGGCTGCTATCGGTTTATTTTGGCCAACAACGTCTACTGAGCTTGTCACTAGCGCTGCGATATCACCGGTTTCTTTAAGCACCTCAGCAAAACCTGATGCGGCAATCATGATAAAGCCAATGGTCGCCATCATTTTCATACCATCAGTCAATACGCCGTCAGATTCTTTCCAACGGATCACGCCAGTAACGGTAAATAAAATAAAGCCAAGCATGGCCCCCATAATCATGGAGTTGGTTACCAGTTGTGTGACGAAGGCTACACCGATAGCTACCAGAGCAACGACAATACTCTTAGAATTAAAGTCATTAACGCTGTTCTCGACAGCTTTAATCTTTGACTGATCATATCGACGTTTCCCGCGATAACTGATGAACACGGCAATTAATAGTCCACACAACATCCCTGCAGCAGGTATGCTCATCGCTTGAATAACTGAGATACCCGTTGTGTCCAGTCCGCCTTGGCCGATATGTTTAAGTAGAATTTCGTTAAGGAATATTCCTCCAAACCCTACAGGTAAAAGCATATAAGGGGTTACTAGGCCAAAGGTCAGTACGCAGGCAATTAAGCGTCGATCCAATTTAAGTTTGCTCATCGCTAGAAGTAAAGGTGGTATTAATAGTGGGATGAACGCAATGTGGATCGGGATTAAGTTTTGTGACGAAATGGCTACCGCTAAGATGATTAGGAGTAGCAGTGTTTTGATCTTGTTGACACGAGCTGGCGTAGGATCTTGGCCAATCACTGTTATTGCTTTATTCGCTAACAAGTGCGGCAGGCCTGATTGTGCAATTGCGACCGCAAAGCCACCAAGTAATGCATAGCTCAAGGCAACGCTTGCACCGCCGCCAATCCCTGTATTAAAAGCATTGATTGTAGCGTCTAGACTCAATCCTCCTGACAAGCCGCCGACAAGTGCGCCAATCAAAAGAGCAATAACCACATGGGTTCTAAAAAGGCTCAGCACCAACATGGTTAGCACTGCAATAATCACTGCGTTCATAGTTAAGCCTAGGGCTCCACATTTTTAAAAAAGGGCGCACCATGAGGGAAGGGCGGAGGGGAGTCAATATGTGAAATGCAAAACAGGTTTAGCAGCTAAAATTGCTTTTTTCTCGCGCTATTAGCCTAGATTCTTTACGAAATTCAGGGCGAAATACTAAGGATAAAAGGGGGGGGGCTACGGGGTAGTTGAAATATAGAGTTGGGGTCACGGCAATATAAAAGTGGCCTGTTATTTATCTGCCGTAACCTCCAACTAGATCGACTAGAAACGGAAAGTGTAAGCTGCTTTTACTTCCGGGCTGTTGCTGCGATCAACAATAGGGCTATCCTCTATCTCACTGCCCCAACCATTAACGCCTATACCCATCTGGATAGTTTGCTGTTTATCCACAACATAAAAAGCATCAACACCCGCGCGGTAGCTCATACTGCTATCTGCTTTATACACTGCTCGCTGTACGGTTGCTTCGTTCGATTTTACGCCGTAGTAGTAATTGTTCAGATCGTCACTACGCCAGTTTAGTTCTAAAGAGGGTTTTACCATCCACTTGGCATTAAGCTGATAAGGTTTAGCCCAGCCAACAGATAGTTCATGCCCTTCGTGGGTATCAGAGATATCTGTCACAAAAGAGGCTGACAATATGCCGTAGTGTGTATCGAACGATGCACTGACACCAGCTTCAAGTGCGCCATCACGTTCTTCCATGCCGTTGAGCATATAGGAATCGCCTGCTTCATAACCTTCGAAACGGTATTGGCCCAATAGATTGACTTGGAATTTACTATTACCGTAAAGCGTGTATTGAACTTTGTTTCCTGCTAACAAAAAGTTACCTTTCTGTGCGTATAAGCTAGGGAATACAGTCGTTTCAGTGCCTACACCTTTATATGCACTCTCATAACTTGTAACGCCAGCGCCGACACCAAAGATCCATTCCTCATCCGCTGCTGCGTTAAAGCTTAATAAAATACCTGTGACTATCGCTATTTGTGATTTCAATTTACCTATCTCCTATAAAGGATATTCCTGAGCCAGTTTTAGTCACTCAATCAAGGAGAAGGGGAGTTCCTTGAAAAGAGTTAACCTGTACTAACTTGAGGCTAAGGATGACAGTCTTGGGCTGACTCCAAAATTAGGGATTACAGATAGGCGAGTAGGTATTTATCTATATTGCGAAAACAAAAAACTCCTCTTAAAGAGGAGTTTTTAGGTTTTAGCTATCTTAATCTTATTAGCCGTAAGCAAAGGCCGGTAACCAAGTTACCAACTGAGGCCAGAAGACGAGCATTACCAGTGCAGCCAATTGCAGTAGGATGAACGGAATTACACCACGGTAAATTTGAGTGAGTTTTACCTCTGGCGGGCAAACACCTTTTAAATAGAACAGTGCAAAACCTACGGGTGGGGTGAGGAATGATGTTTGTAAGGCCATCGCAACGAGCATGACGAACCAAACCAATTCTGGGTTATCCACTACGCCATAGCCGTTTATATCTAACCCAAGCGCTGAAATAACGGGTGCCAATAAAGGTAGAATAATTAGCGTGATTTCTATCCAATCTAGGAAGAATCCCAGCAAGAAGATAATCAGCAGAATAAACGCGACAATGCCGTAATCACCAAATGGAAGTCCTGTTAAGAAGCTTTCGATCAGCTCATCACCGCCCAACTCTCTTAATACCAGAGCGAAACAGGTAGCACCGATAAAGATGGCAAAGATATAAGCCGTAGTGTTGTAAGTGCCGTGTAAAACTTCCTTTAATACTTTGAAGTTATATTTGCGATTGTATATTGCAAGCAGCGTAGCGCCGAAGGCACCTACACCTGAAGCCTCTGTCGGCGTTGCTATACCAGCGAATATAGAACCTAAAACAACGAAGATAAGTAGTACTGTTGGGGTGATCGCTTTTAATACCTTGATTACCGTCTTCATGGTAACAGGCTGGACGTTCTGAGGAACTGGGGCCGCTTCAGGTTTAATAAAGCCTGTGATCAGGATATAGGCGATATATAAACCGCCCAAAATTAGACCAGGGAATACCGCGCCCATAAATAGGTCGCCTACAGACAAACCTAATTGGTCGGCCATGATTACCAGCATAATACTTGGTGGTATTAAAATACCTAAAGTACCGGCACTGGCGATTGTGCCTAACGCAAGCGGTAGTGAGTAGCCCTGTTTTTGCATAGAAGGTAGTGACATCATAGCGAGTAGAACTACTGATGCTCCTATAATGCCGGTGGAGGCCGCTAGGATAATACCGATTACTGTTACAGTGATAGCCAAACCACCACGTACTTTGCCGAAGAGTTCCTGTAGGGATTCCATCAGCTGCTCTGCTACACCGGATTTATCTAGCATATTGCCCATAAAAATGAACATCGGCAGGGCGACCAGAATCCAGTTATCCATGATCTTAAACAGGCGGTTAACCACAAGCCCTAAGGTGGTGAAATCTAATCCAGTTAAAGTGCCTAAGTAGATATCAGATAGGTAGCCAACTAGGGCAAAAATAACGCCAATACCACCCAGCACGTAGGCAACGGGGATACCGGTAAAAAGTAGTGCGATGAATGATAGGAACATCGCAATGACAAGAATCTCATTGATTTCCATCAGTGCTTACCTCGTAACAAAAAGCAGATATCTCGAATAAAGCGCGACACACAAGCTAGGAATAAAAGGCCAAAACTGGCAGGTATGACTGCTTTAATGAGCCAGCGGTATGGAAGCCCTGAAGGAGCGTCGGAATGCTCATTGATGACCCATGCGGAATGAACAAATTCGAGACTGTGGAAAAATACGACGGCAATAAAAGGGAAAACTAGAAATAACATGCCAAAAATTTCGACCCATGCCTTGGTACGTAACCTGAATTTGCCGTAGAGAAGATCAACGCGGATATGGGCGTTATTGACTTGCGCATAAGCTAAACCAAACATAACGCCTACAGCATATAGATGCCATTGCAGCTCTTCTAAAGCGATTAAACCACTAGCAAAACCTTTACGCAGAACTACCTGGGTGATGATCACCAGTACTAATACGACATATACCGATGCGATAAGCATCCCAGTCCTGCGTATGAACAGATCGATTGCATCAGCAAATGCAACCTGCTCTTGATGAGAGGAAGACAGATTATTCACGGGACCCACCCTTGGAAATTCTGAAAAGAAAAGAGGTGTTCAGAACGGTCGAATAACCGTTCTGAACAGGTATGACTTAGACCTGACTCGGTGTGAATCAGGCTATTTGATGCTTAGTCTTGAGGCTTAGTGCGTGGAAGGTAAGCCAAAGATTCCCATAAATCGTAACCACCGCGGAACTGACTCATGTCATCCCATACTTTCTTGAAGAAAGCGTTTTCACTTTGCTCTGCTACTACTTCATCCCAAGAGGATTTGAAGGCTGTTAACATAGTGTCGTTCCAGTAACGCAGTTCAACGCCTTTTTCTGCGGACTTAGCTAGTACTTCAAACTGGCTAGCTTCACCCTCTGCTAGAGACTCAGTGATAGAGGCTTTACAGGTTGTTTCAATAATTTCTTGTTGAGTAGGAGAAAGTTTTTTCCAAGTGTCTTTGTTAATAAGCAGCTCATGCAGCGTTGCTTGCTGATGCCAGCCTGGGAAGTAGTTGTATTTTACAATTTTGTGGAAGCCTAGGCGTTGATCGATCTGTGGTAGGGAAAACTCAGTGGCATCAATCGCGCCTTTTTCTAGTGCGCCAAAAATTTCACCACCAGGTAGCTGTACTGTACCTACGCCCATTTTTTCCATGACTTTAGCGCCCAGGCCAAAGAAACGCATATTGATGCCTTTAAGGTCTTCCGGCTTTTCGATCGGTTTAGAGAACCAGCCAGAGGTTTCTGGTGGATTAATCGCGCAAGGGATGTTGTGTACGTTATAGCCATGAGAGTCGTACATTTCTTGCCATAACTTACGGCCATTGCCATAGTACAACCAAGCTAGGTATTCACCTGCTTCGGGACCGAATGGTACTGCTGAAAACAATGCGGATGCTGGGATCTTACCTTGCCAATAGCCAGCCGTTGCATAGCCTGAATTAATCTTACCTGTAGATACGGCATCAAGGATTTCTGGTGGAGCAACAAGTTTACCTGGCTCATACACCTTCATTTTGATATTGCCACCACTAATCTTATTTAGGCGTTCAGCTACTTCAACAATTGGAGAGCCTAATGCTGGTAGGTTAGTCGCAAAAGCAATCGGTGTTTTCAACAGTACTCTGCCTTCTGCTAATACTGTGGAAGACATTGATACAGTAGCTGCAACAATCGCTGTACTCAGAATGGTTTTTCTCATGGTTTTCATAAGTAACTCCAGTTTCTATTTTTATAGTAGTAATGCGGATATCGACTTATTCGCATGGGGTTCTTGAGGTAATGCTTAGTTAAAAATTGTTGCTCCGGGATAAGGAGCTTCGCCGGTCAATTCGGCTTCAATTCGAAGAAGACGGTTGTATTTCGCGACACGATCAGAGCGACACAACGATCCAGTTTTTATTTGGCCCGCAGCAGTGCCAACGGCAAGATCGGCAATGGTGGTGTCTTCGGTTTCACCTGAACGGTGGGAAATTACGACGCTATAACCCGCGGTTTTGGCCAAGCGAATAGCATCCAATGTTTCAGATAGTGTTCCGATCTGGTTGAATTTGATCAGTATTGAGTTAGCAACCTTCTGTTCTATTCCCTGTTGTAGAATTTTGCTGTTGGTCACAAACAGATCATCGCCGACCAATTGGACTTTATCGCCTAGCTTTTGAGTAAGTTCTGACCAGCCCTTCCAGTCAGATTCGTCCATGCCATCTTCGATCGAGCGAATTGGGTATTTAGCAGCCAGTTCAGCTAGATAGTTGCTGAATTCACTGGCACTAAACTGCTTGTTTTCACCACTTAGCTGATAGAGGTTATCTTGGTAAAATTCGGAAGCAGCGCAATCTAACGCCAGACTAATGTCAGTACCTAGTTGATACCCAGCCTGTTCAACAGCCTGCTGAATAATGATTAACGCCTGCTCATTGCTGCCTAAATTTGGAGCAAAGCCGCCTTCATCACCTACCGCAGTGTTTAAGGCTTGCTGTTGTAGTACTGTTTTCAGGCTATGAAAAACCTCTGTGCCACAGCGCAATGCTTCAGAAAAACTACTGAAATTCAGTGGCTGTACCATAAATTCCTGAATATCCACATTATTGTCGGCATGCTCACCGCCGTTAAGAATATTCATCATTGGTACCGGCATTAGGTATTCACCGGGAGTGCCATTTATTTCTGCAATGTAGGCATACAGAGGCATTTGCTTTTCGATAGCAGCCGCTTTAGCGACAGCTAAAGATACCGCTAAGGTTGCATTGGCACCCAGGTTAGCTTTGTTTTCAGTACCGTCCAGCTTGATCAAGCATTGGTCTAGCTGTTGCTGGTCTAAACAATCCATGCCTAGTAGGGCTTGGTTGATGGATCCGTTTACATTGGTAACCGCTTTTAAAACGCCTTTTCCTTGATAGCGTTTTTGATCGCCATCCCGTAGCTCTAAAGCTTCCCGGGAACCAGTAGACGCACCTGAGGGAGCGCAAGCAGAGGCGGAAACGCCTGATTCCAGAATGACATCAGCTTCAACTGTTGGATTGCCACGTGAATCTAGGACTTCTCGACCGATGATCTGTTTAATCTTGCTCATGACTTTTACCTTCGGCTTCATTCGCAGGGGGATGCGGTATCTCTAGCAATTCTTGCTGCTCGGACACTTCTATTCGAAAGTCAAAATCTCTCGGCCAAGCAGCGGGTTCGTAGGTATTAGTTGGTTCCATGACATCTCCTCCTGTTATGTTTCTTATTTGATATCACTGCCTACACGAACAATTTTTAGCGTGTTGGTACCACCGTGAACATTGAGGTAATCCCCTTTGCTGATCATGACCAAATCACCTTCAGTGACGATTTTTGCGTCGATTAAACTGTTTACAGCAGACTGGTTAATCTGTTCGTGAGAGATTGAAGATGCATCGAAAAATAGAGGCACGACACCACGAAATATGGCTGCTCGATGCAAGGCTTCTTGATTAGGGCTTAGGGCAAAAATAGGTAAGCCTGAACGGATACGAGACATCAACAATGGTGTGGCCCCTGTCTCGGTCATCGCGATAATCGCTTTAACCCCAGATAGGTGGTTGGCGGCATACATTGCGGCCAGACCGATGGTTTCATCAATCTTTGAGAATGATTGATGCATGCGATGCCCAGAGGTTCTTGTTTGCGGTTGAGTTTCCGCGCCCTCTATTACGCGTTCCATGGCTTGTACGGTTTCGATCGGATAATCACCAGCAGCTGTTTCTGCTGAAAGCATAACTGCATCGGTGCCATCCAAAACTGCGTTTGCGACATCAAAAACTTCGGCGCGGGTTGGCATCGGATTCGTGATCATCGATTCCATCATCTGGGTCGCCGTTATAACGACACGGTTTAATTGCCGTGCTCGTTGGATGATCTGTTTTTGCACGCCGATGAGTTCGGCATCACCAATTTCGACCCCTAAGTCGCCGCGCGCGACCATAACACCATCAGAGGCTTCAATTATTTGGTCCAGTACTTCAGGGTTGCTGACAGTTTCAGCGCGTTCAATCTTTGCTATTAAACCGGCACTACTACCTGTCGGAGCGAGTAGGGCACGAGCTTCCTGCATATCGGCGGCATCGCGAGGGAACGAAACGGCTAGGTAATCCACACCGATTTCTGCGGCAGCTAAAATGTCTGCTTTATCTTTTCCTGTTAGTGCGGCGGCGGATAGCCCGCCGCCTTGGCGATTAATACCCTTGTTATTAGATAGGTAGCCACCGAGGACAACCGTACAGTGGATTTCTGGAGCTGAAATCCTTTCAACACGCATGGTCAAGCGACCATCATCCAGTAGCAAAAGGTCTCCTGCTTGGCAGTCATCCACTAAGCCTTTGTAATCAAGCCCGACTTGGTCCTGGTTTCCTGCATCTGTGTCCAGCTCTGCATTGAGGGTAAAAGCTTGACCTGCTTTGAGTAAGACTTTGCCATCAGTAAAGCGGGATATGCGGATTTTGGGACCTTGCAGATCGCCAAGAATAGCAACGTAGCGGTTAGCCGATTTGGCTGCTTCACGTACACGTTGTGCACGAATTTTATGGTCAGTCACAGTTCCGTGGGAGAAATTCAGGCGGACAACATCGACACCTGATTGAATCAGCTGGCTGATTACCGATGGGGAATCAGAGGCTGGGCCAAGAGTGGCAACGATTTTTGTTCTTCTCATGATCTGTGTTCCTATAGCCTTTTAGGTATGAACACATTATCGGTTGAAGGGTAAAGGAGTGCCTCGGCAGGTGTACAAAATTAATGGCTTATTTTGGCTGAATTTTTGTGCATTTGTACAAAAATAAACTGGGGTAATTATGACTATATTTTGAGCAAAAAAAAGCCGGTCTGAGTATCAGACCGGCAAGAGTACAGCAAAGCGCTGTAAGAGGTCAGGGCCATAGGGCGGACCTGAGGATGTGATTCTTTAAGTGTTTGTGTGGTTGAATGCCCAGATAGTTGCGATATTTTTGGCGCAATTCTGAAGATTGATTTCTGCTTGTTGTAGTGCTTCTGGTAAAGAGACTATGCCGGGTACAACACTAAAAATGGCATCAATGCCACAGGCTTGAAGAGGAGCTTGCTCTGGAGTGATTGAGCCTGCTAGCGCTATGACAGGGCAGTCAAAATACTTAGCTCGCTTGGCAACACCAATAGGCGTTTTGCCGCGTAAGCTTTGGCTATCAATACTGCCTTCACCTGTAATTACCAGATCAGCAGCTTTTAGGTGCTGGTCTATTTGTACGGCGTTTAAGACGATTTCAATGCCGCTTTTTAGTTGGGTGTTAAACAGAGCACATAGTGCTGCACCTATGCCTCCTGCAGCCCCGGTTCCAGGGACTTGGGTTACATCAGTTCCACTAACACGTGTTAAAAACTGTGCAAAATGCTTTAGATTTTGATCTAGACGAGATACCTGTTCTTTACTGGCGCCTTTTTGAGGACCAAAGGTGCTTGAGGCGCCTTCTGGTCCAAGTAGAGGGTTATCAACATCACAGGCTACTTCAAATTGAACATGTTTTAAGCGCGGATCTAGTTGGCTGATATCCAGATCCGCTAGCTTATGTAAGGAGCCACCACCGGGGGCTAAAGGATGGCCCGCAGCATCTAGAAGCTTTGCGCCAAGGGCCCGTAGGATTCCCGCGCCACCATCATTGGTCGCGCTACCACCTAAACCAAAAATGATCCGAGTAACCCCTTTATCTAAAGCTGCACGAATTAATTCACCTGTGCCATAACTGGAAGTAATCATCGGATTGCGCTGATTCATCGGAATCAGGTCTAGGCCTGAAGCAGCAGCTGTTTCAATGACTGCTGTTTCGCCATCGCCAAGGATTCCCCAAGTGGCAGTAACGGTTTGTCCAAGCGGGTCTTGTGCCTGAGTGTGATGGAAAGAGCCGCGTGTGGAGGATATTAAAGCGGCTGTTGTTCCTTCGCCACCATCAGCTACCGGAAGTTGAATATATTCGGCCTGTGGCAGAATGTGACTAAAGCCCTGTTTTATGGCTTCAGCTACTTGCTGTGCGGAAAGACTCTCTTTAAAAGAGTCTGGAGCAATAACTATTTTCATAATAATCCTTAAGCAATGCAGGGTGACAGCAAAGTGCTACAACCAGTAATGATTTAAGGATTATTATCCGAAGTTGTGGGGACGACGGCTTCGTACAAAAAAACAAATTAAAAAGGCTTAGTAGTTTTGTTTTTGTCAGATTGCACAATTAAGGGTGATATTAGTTATTCCGGCTTGTTATCCCATTCGCTTAATCGGGTAGCGATATATAAGCGAAAGAGATCCTGAAGGTTTTTAAGATCGATATCTAAGATTTCATTAATTTTCTCAAGTCGATAGCGGAGAGTGTTGCGGTGAACATGCAGATTTTCAGCTGTGAGTGAAAAGTCTGTGTTATTAGCGAAATAAACTTGCAGGGTTTTTTGTAAACTGCCATTACTGTCTTTCTTCACTAGTTTTTCATAGTCTGCTAATAATTGAGGACCGCTCCAGCTTTCCAATGAGTCTTTCAGAACCAAGTCCAACAACATCTCTCTAGCTGAAAATAGTTGTTGTTTAGGATGGCTCAGCTTGCCAACTTCAAGGGTTTTGAGTGCGCTTTGATAGGATTCAGCTAGACCTTCTATCCCTTCAAAATACTGGCCCAGACTGATATGGAAGTTAATATCAGTTTGCTTAGCGAGCTGCAGGCGATATTTCTCTTGATGCTCTTGGCTTTTTTGATAATCCCAGTGCTCATTGCGTAAGAGTATTTTTTGCAAAATAACAATTTGAGTTGGACTTGATATAGCGAGTAATGTGTCTGGATCACGTTTTTCTAGTAGACGTAAAATCCCTTGCATGGTTGAGAGGGAGATATCTTTTTGTGTTTCAGCTGATCTAAGATCTACGATCATTGCGACGCGAGGGATGCCTAAATCTATTTTCATTCGTTCAACCCGGTCGTTGAACAAAGTATCGTTCTGCCAGCCTCCCTCAATCAAACGCACGATAACGCTTTCCTGTAGACGTCGGTCCCAGCGCACTTGTGCAGCGAGCATCGCTTGTTCTAAAACAAGCTCGGCTGTCATTACAACTAGATCGGCGTATTTACGGACTTCGTTGGGGTTGCCTGTAATCCCTACAACGCCAATGATCTGACCATCGTTGGTGATAGGTATGTTTATACCGCCCTGTACGCCGGTTAAAGATTCGGCTTGGTCGGAATCAAAATCTATCTCTGCTTTAGCATTTAAAACCTGAAGGGCGCCCTCGTGGAGTTGATCAATACGATCTGGATCACCTGAACCAACGATGATTGCTTGGTGGTTCATTACATTGACGTTATGACCGATGATTTTCATCGAGCGATCAACGATTTTTTGGGCAATTTGGTGATCAATATACATAGTTTTCTATAACAGCTTTTTTGGGCAGCTTAATACAGAGCGGGTGAATACGCCAAGATTGGTAAAGGAGTGTTAGGTAGCGTTTCGCTTTTATAGGTAGCTAATGAGTATGTTTGATAAGGTGTTTAGTAAGGCGTTGATGCTTCAGGATATGAAGTGAAGGCCTACGTTTATGTAGGCCTTAGAAAGGGGGGGGGAGGTTAGAAATTAAATTTCTTACCTGAATCTTTTTCTTGCTCTTTAGCTATGCGCTTCTCTTCGTTTACTTGATCAATCTCTTCAGCAAGTCGAGTTAAATGTGTACGAATCTCGTAGAGTTGGCGATCTAGTTCTTGATTTCGGTTTAAATTCTGAAGTTTGCTAAAACAGCTGCGGTAGTGATGAACAACTACTTCAGGTCCTTGTCGTTCTTCAGTTTCTATTGCACTCATGAGGTCAATATCAACCTCAATTCTGCCGTAGATGCGTTTAGCTTCAAGGGTGAGTTGATCAGCAGTATTACCATTGAGTTCACCCTTGTTTTTAATTTCACTAATAAACTGAGCAAATTCTTTAATTACCCCAAGCGCTCTAGCTGCTTCATTGGGGTTATCGAAAAGAGTCATGGATCCAGAAGGGTGGCTGACAGGATCTTGAGCGGTTCCTACCATCGCTTGAAAAGCGGCTTGCTGTTGTCGGTTGGACTCTGATCCATCCAGTTCGACCACAGCATTCCAGCGGACTTCGAGGTATTTAACCAATAAAGCACGAATTTCACTGGTAAGAAGAATAGGAGGGAAAGCTTCAAAAAGGTGAGAGGCGCGGCGTATAGCTGTTTTTAGTGTAATAAGTCTAAGGCTTCGCTCTCTCTTCTTGTTTTCAATATCTTGAACAGCAAATCCAATACCTGCCATAACGGCGACACCGAGAAGAATTAAAAGTCCAATATAGGTCGGGCTCATAAATGTAGGTCCTGACTGCCAGTGAAAAAGCGATTTCTCAAAAGTGTTAATAGTTAGAGAATTGTATAACGCTCTATCTATATAAGTAAGTTTACACTATCAAAAAATGTGTCTGATTTTATAGATAAAAAAATCAAAAAAGTGCTTGTAATCATAAAAGGCTATATATACTATATGTCCCGCTTTCAGAGCTTATCTGGAAATACAGCGTCCCATTCGTCTAGTGGTCTAGGACACCGCCCTTTCACGGCGGTAACAGGGGTTCGAACCCCCTATGGGACGCCATTTTCTTTTTTGATTTTAAATCAAAAAGAATATGCGGGAATAGCTCAGTGGTAGAGCACAACCTTGCCAAGGTTGGGGTCGCGAGTTCGAACCTCGTTTCCCGCTCCAAAATGCAGCCAGCTTATTGCTGGTTTTTTTATGTCTGAAATTCTCCTTGTCTTGATTATTTGTTTCCTCTCTTAAGCTTTCTGTTTGTCGTTTAGGCTTTCCGTTCGGTTGGATTGTTTCATTTGCTTCAATGAATTGGATGCAGATTGAACAGAAGTATTTGTCTTTGGTGTTTCTAATTCCGCGTTGTTCCTAATAACGCCTTTCTAACCAATAGGTTAGAGCGGTTTTTGTGCAATTTTTGAGCGTTGCTTTAAATATTTTTTCAATAATAAAAAAACTGCAATTTTTTCTTAAAATTAGGGTTGACCCACCAGAACCAGTTCTTTAATATACGCGCCTCCTCACAAGGGAACACCCTTTGAGGAACAGCAGCGTCCCATTCGTCTAGTGGTCTAGGACACCGCCCTTTCACGGCGGTAACAGGGGTTCGAACCCCCTATGGGACGCCATTTTCTTTCTGGTTTTTTAACCAAAAAGAATAAGCGGGAATAGCTCAGTGGTAGAGCACAACCTTGCCAAGGTTGGGGTCGCGAGTTCGAACCTCGTTTCCCGCTCCAACTCTTCGGAGTTTACAATTTGTTGCGTCCCATTCGTCTAGTGGTCTAGGACACCGCCCTTTCACGGCGGTAACAGGGGTTCGAACCCCCTATGGGACGCCATTTCTCTTGCTGATTTTCAATCAAAGAGATTATGCGGGAATAGCTCAGTGGTAGAGCACAACCTTGCCAAGGTTGGGGTCGCGAGTTCGAACCTCGTTTCCCGCTCCAACTCTTCGGAGTTTACAATTTGTTGCGTCCCATTCGTCTAGTGGTCTAGGACACCGCCCTTTCACGGCGGTAACAGGGGTTCGAACCCCCTATGGGACGCCATTCCTCCTTTATGCTTATTTTTTCCTCAGTTACTGGGCAGTAAGTGCGTGTTTAGTCTAAACTAAGCGAATATTCGGCCAAACAAGGTACTTATACCGCTTGGGTATAATGCTAGGCTGTTTCACATAGGATGTGGTTGGCTTCATTGTATGATCAGAACTCTGGTTTTATTACTGCTGTTGTTGCTGCCTAAGACAGCTTTGTCTGAGGTGATAGTCAATTCAGAGGTGTCTCTGGAAAGTCTGTCTAAGCAATATTTGCTCTCTATCTTCTCAATGCGTACACGAACTTGGCCTGATGGCATGCCTGTACGTGTATTTATTCTTCCGCCTTACCAGGATAAGCATCAGCTTTTTGTTAAGCAGTCTTTGGGTATATTCCCTTATCAGCTTTCGAACATTTGGGACCGATCAGTTTTTTCTGGTGCTGGGCAGTCACCGATTACGGTTAATTCAGAAGCTGAAATGCTTCAACGAGTGTCCCAGACAAAAGGGGCTATAGGCTATGTGATGACATCGATCCAAGGAGGGCTGAATGTTAAAGTCATTACAATTAAATAGGTTCCTGTTGCTTTTAGTAATCTGGGTTCCGCTGTCAGTGCATGGAGCACCTGAAATAGAATTTAATGGGTTTATCACCCAAGGGTATACCCATACTAGTGATAATAGTTTCTATGGTGATAGTGAATCGGGAAGCTGGGATTTTCGTGAAATCGCAGGAAATGCATCTTGGCGTTTAAGTGATCGCTTATTACTGACAGGACAGTTAATGTCACGCAGAGCAGGTGACGTAGATGATGGTGATCTAACGGTCGATTATGGCTTACTTGATTACCGGATTTACGAAGGTGAGCGCGGCTCTTTCGGTATAGGCGTAGGTCGAATTAAAAATCCGTTTGGTTTTTACAATAAAACCCGGGACGTTGCTTTTACGCGCCCATCCGCAGTTTTGCCGCAATCTTTGTATTTTGATAAAGCACGAAACTTAGAATTATCTTCTGATGGTTTTAGATTGTATGGTCGCTACCTGTTTGACCACGGCACTTTAGAAACTGAGCTAGTAATGGGTGAGCCACGCAAAGATTTAAACGTGGAATACGCTTACCTGAACAATGACTGGGATGGTTCTTTTAGTGACAGTACCGGACATTTGTGGCGCACAGAATATAGCTTAAGTGACTATAGTTTTGTCGTTGCAGCGACCCTTGGTGGTTTTAAATTAGATTTTGACGGCCCGGACATGCCTGATCTGCTCTCAGGAGCTCCAGGCGATGGTCGCGTTGAGATTGATGTGACTGCGTTATCTATGCAGTACAACTGGCATAAATGGAGTTTGACCGGTGAGTATTTTCAACAAGATATAACGTGGGGAAGTCTAGGCGGTTTATATGGGTTGATACCTGAAAACACGACTGAATCTTTTTATCTTCAGCTTGATCACCGTTTAAGTTCGGATGTAACGCTATTTTTACGTCGTGACATGCTTTATTTGGATAAAGATGATCGTGATGGGACTGAAACTGCTGCACTACTTAATAAACCAGCACATACCCAATTTGCCTTTGATTGGACTTTAGGTGTTGGCTGGAAGCCTAATAAAAATTGGTTATTACGTGCTGAGTGGCATAAAGTTGAAGGTACAGGTTGGTTAGCTGCTCAAGAAAATCCGGATGATCAGGAGAAGGTCGAGGATTGGGATATGCTTACTCTACAGGCGACTTATAGGTTTTAATCTCTATGTCGATTGAGAGCTCAACTGAAAGGTCTTTTTTAAGTCTGCGCTGGAAGGTTTTTCTTAACCTTGTTTTAGTGCTTGCTGTTTTGCACTTAGCGTACAGCTATTACTCTTATGTGCAACTGACACAAAAGACCACTCAAGAACAGTTTGAAGCTTCAGAACGCGACCTTTTTGTATTAGAAGGGTTGGTCTCGTCTTCCTATGATCGTCTGCTCGAAATGGGGCAGATGATCCCGATAGTTGTCGATTCCGGCGGTGCTTCCGCTGGCGCTTATATTGAAACTATTGAACGTTATTTCCCGGGATTATTGATGAATGGGGCGATGGATGCTGTTTATCTATATGATCAGTATGGACAGGCGCTTCATAAGCAGGGAATCATGGTTAAGTTGCCTTTCTCTGTGATTTCTCAAGTTTTATCTACAGAGACGCCGTACAACTACTTTTATTGTGTCAAGGAATGTTTGCGTTACGTCGCTATGCCTGTGCGTCTCGAAAATGACAATGTCGGCGTCATGGTGGTCGGGCGCGAAATGCGTGACGTTATTCTTGATTTTAAAAAACAAAGCGGCAGGGATATTGGTTTGGCTATGCAGCCGAAAAACCAAGTAAAAGCGGCTCGTTTATGGAAGTTAGATCTTAAATACCTTACCGAAAAATCTGAAAATGTTACGTTGCTAAATAAGTTAGTCAGCGAAAAAAGTATCCCACCTAAAGGTGGTGTGTTTGAAGTTGAGAATGGTGAGAAAAAGTATCAGATTATTCTTCAACCTCCCTTGGGGGCTGAGCTAGGTGCTGCGTATTGGATCTTAATTGATGACCATACTCAAAATTATCGTGAAGCCCAAGCAGAGCTTTTTCAGCAGTTGGTGGTATCTGGTGTAGGTCTGTTTTTGGCGGCTCTATTTCAGTTGGCAATGATTCGTTCGCCGTTGAATATGATCACTGAAATATCAGTGTTATTACCCTTGTTGGCGGGGAGTGCGTTTGCCGAAATGAGGCAGCGCCTTGGTGCTATTCAACGTAAAGCTATCTATGAAGATGAATTAGACCTTTTAAAAGATAGCACGCTGGAATTGGCCAATCAGTTAGAGCGGCTTGAGTCGTCTTTGCTCGAAAGGGCGCAAAATCTCACAGAGCGCTCAGTACAGTTGGAGGCAGAAAGGGATTTTGTTACTAGTCTGCTTGATACTGCTGAAACGATAATTCTTACATTGGATAATAGTGGCAATATCGTCACGCTAAATCGATTTGGACAGGAAGTACTTGGGCTTTCTGCGTCTGAAGCGAGGCTGATGCATTTTCTAGATCTAAATCATGATCCTAAACTACACGATGAGCATCAGTTATTGTTGGATAGTTTGATCACCCGTAAGGAATCAAAAGTCCAGATTGAATCTTCAATCAGGTCGAGTACGGGGCAGATGCTGCAAATATCTTGGTTGCACTCTGTTTTAAATATTCCTGGTGCTGATGCGCAGATACTCTCTATAGGTTTGGATTTTACTGAACGTCAGCATGCAGAAAAGCGTCTCATTTGGATGGCAAATCATGATCCATTGACAGCCCTCCCTAATCGCTTGTTCTTTAACGAAAAAGTAGAGCATGCTATTCGTCATTGTGAAGCTGATGACAGTATAGTTGCAGTGCTTTTCTGCGATTTAGATTCTTTTAAAGATGTTAATGATTCGTTGGGTCATCCTGTAGGGGATGAATTGTTACAGCAGACAGCTGAGCGAATACAAACGGTTATCGCCAACGATGGTGTTTTGGCACGTCTCGGCGGTGATGAATTTACTATTCTGCTTGAAGGAAGGAATTCTGTTCGTGAGGTCGAACTGGTAGCTCAGCACATTCTCCGGGCATTTAGGCAGTCTTTCTTCATTGATGGTTATGAAATATTTAGTACCGTCAGTATTGGTATCTCACTTTTCCCTGAGCATGGACGGGATGTCATTAGCCTGATACAGCATGCTGATGTAGCTATGTTTGATGCTAAAGAAAGCGGCAAAAACCAATTACGGTTTTACCATGACGAGCAAGGCAGTCAACGCTATGAGCGTTTTTCTCTGGTCAATGACCTTCGTCGTGCACTAGAGAAAGAAGAGTTCAGAATTTATTATCAACCACAAATAGATGCCCGCGATGGCAGTGTAATGGGGGTTGAAGCCCTGTTGCGTTGGCAACATGAAGAGGCGGGTATGATCTCTCCCGCTAAATTTATCCCTCTGGCTGAAGAGCAGGGGCTTATCGTTCCAATTGGTGAGTGGGTTTTAGAGGAAGCTTGTCGAAACGGGAAGGCTTGGCATGATCAAGGTATGGATATCCGTATCGGGGTGAATATTGCTGGACAGCAGATTATGCATGAGAGCCTGCTTTCAACCGTGAGGCGAGTAATGCGAGAAACAGGGATTTCGCCGGACCTGCTGGATTTGGAAGTAACTGAGAACTTCTTGCTTAGACAGCCAGAGATTACTATCCCAAAACTTCACAAGTTCCGTGAAATGGGGCTTTCTTTATCGATGGATGATTTTGGTACCGGCTTTTCATCGCTCAGTTATCTGAAGAAACTGCCATTGAATACTTTGAAGATCGATCAAAGCTTTGTGCGTGATATTGGCATTAACCCTGAAGGGGAGGCCATTGTTAAGGCAATAATTGTACTGGCTCAAAGTTTGGGCTTAGAAGCATTGGCAGAAGGAGTTGAGACTAGTGATCAGCTATCTTATTTGCGACAACATGGTTGCCATTTGATCCAAGGTTATTATTTTAGTCGACCTTTGCCTGCAGAAGAGCTGCCTGATTTTGTGATGAATCAGGCAGTAGAGATCTCATTTGAATAGATGATGTATGGCATATGGGAATTAATTAGTTCTGACCAAATAAACCAGCACGTTTATTGATGTAATCAAACTCTTCATCATTTTCTTCGGCTTCAAAGCGCATTTCGTCTAATTGTTGGAACTTCTGGATCTCATCATCCGTCATATTGTGCAGATTATTACCGCCAAAGAACCAAAGAAGGTCACGAGCAATAAGGTGTGCTAGCTCTGGATAGCGACGGAAAGCTTTATCGATGAAATCAGCGCCTTGTTCGTAAACGCCGGTTTCTTGCGATTCGAAATTTTCAATCAGTTGCTGAAACTCTTCGATAAAATCCAAATCATCCTGAGTCGGTGTTTCTGATTTGAAAGGATCTCGATTAATAAAGTTATTATAAGCAATTTTTAAGAAATTCAGGTGATGAATTTGGTAAGATGTCATTTTGCTCTCCAGATAATGGACAGGGTTATTTTATAAGCTCCGGCTCATTGCAGCTAGCCTTACGCCCGATTAATCCTGTATTTGCACAGTTTGCTGAAATCTTACGAAGAGAGATCCCGTTCACTTAGTTTTTAAGCTGAATTGGATAATTACCTGCTTATATTTTTGGAAAGATAAATGACGTTAGCGCTCTCTATTAAAAACCTGCGTAAAGTCTATGGAAATGGCTTTGAGGCATTAAAGGGTATCTCCTTTGATGTTCAACAAGGGGATTTCTTTGCCTTGCTTGGCCCTAATGGTGCTGGTAAATCGACTACCTTGGGTATTGTCTCCTCCTTAGTGAATAAAACATCGGGGAGTGTATCTATCTTCGGGGTGGATTTAGATAAGGATTTAACCCAAGCCAAAAAGTATCTGGGTGTTGTTCCGCAAGAGTTTAATTTCAACATGTTTGAAAACGTGCGGGATATTTTAATTACACAGGCAGGTTATTACGGTATTAACCGTAAAGCAGCTGGTGAGCGAGCAGATTATTATCTCAAACAGTTAGGTTTATGGGATAAGCGCAACGGTGCAGCGCGCATGCTATCGGGTGGCATGAAACGTCGTTTGATGATTGCGCGTGCATTGATGCATGATCCAAAGCTTTTGATTCTAGATGAGCCCACAGCAGGTGTGGACATCGAATTAAGACGTTCCATGTGGGAGTTTTTGCAAGAGATTAATGCTGCGGGAACCACAATCATTCTGACGACGCATTACTTAGAAGAAGCAGAAAGTCTGTGTCGCAATATTGCGATTATCGACCAAGGCAATATTGTCAAAAACACCAGTATGCGTGCGCTACTACAGCAACTGAACACTGAGACCTTCCTACTTGATCTCGATTCAAATTTAGAGACAGCACCAGTGGTTGATGGTTATCCGATCAGGTTGCAAGGCGATCACCTGTTAGAAGTGGATGTTGAAAAGCATCAGAACTTGAATACGCTCTTTGTCGAGCTAGAAAAGCAGGGTGTTAATGTGAGTAGTATGCGTAACAAATCCAATCGATTGGAAGAGTTGTTTGTCGCGTTAGTAGATAAAAGTTTGGATTAGGATTAAGCATGAATACCCAAGATTTATTGGTGGCTTTCTGGACCATTGTTCGACGCGAAATAAAGCGTTTTATGCGGATCTGGGCTCAGACGCTTCTACCGCCTGCCATCACTATGACACTGTATTTCATCATTTTCGGTAATCTGATTGGCAGCCGGATCGGTGAGATGGGTGGCTTTGACTATATGGAATATATAGTGCCAGGTCTGATTATGATGTCAGTAATCACTAATTCCTACAGTAATGTGGTGTCATCGTTTTACAGCACTAAGTTCCAAAAAAACATTGAGGAGCTCTTAGTTTCGCCTGTGCCTAACTGGGTGATCTTAAGTGGCTTTGTTCTAGGTGGCGTGGCGCGTGGTTTAGGTGTTGGTTTAATCGTAACAATTTTGTCTCTATTCTTTACCGATCTACAGGTTCAGAATCTTCTAGTGACTATTGCGATTGTCTTCCTAACTTCAGTGCTGTTTGCTTTAGGCGGTTTTATTAATGCTGTCTTTGCGAACTCATTTGATGATATCAGCATCATTCCGACCTTCGTGTTAACCCCTTTAACCTATTTGGGTGGGGTGTTTTATTCGATACAGTTACTGCCGGAGTTTTGGCAGGGAGTTTCTCAGTTAAATCCGATTCTCTATATGGTGAATACGTTTAGATACGGTATTCTAGGTGTAAGTGATATTAATGTAGGGTTCGCATTCGGCATGATTATTCTGTTTATAGCCGGTCTATTTTCATATGCCCTATATCTGCTACAAAACGGTAAAGGTATCCGTAGTTAAATGAAAGAACATGATGTAATTGCCAGCTCGCCATTAGGGCAAGGTACCGAGTACGTTAACAGCTATGATCCAAGTTTGTTGTATCCAATTGCACGCGACGTCAATTGGAAGCAGCAAGGTGTAGAACGTAAAGAGCTTCCATTTGTAGGTGTTGATATTTGGAACGCCTATGAGATGTCTTGGTTGAATCAGCGTGGTAAACCCGAGGTGCGTTTAGCTGAGTTTAAGGTCTTCGCTGATTCTGAAAATATTATCGAGTCTAAGTCGTTTAAGCTGTATTTAAACTCATTCAACCTCAGTAAATTTTCCTCAGAAAGCGAAGTTAAAGAGCGCTTAATCGAAGATCTATCGGCAGCTGCTGGTGGACGCGTGGAAGTTCGCATTTACCATCCAGATCAAGCACCAGAGTTTGGCCAATTCACTGGCTTCTGTATCGATAATCAAGATGTTGAAATAACGCAATACACACCAGCGCCAGAGTTATTAACAACGGGTGAAGATGATGTTGAGGAGGTGCTTTATAGCCATCTTCTCAAATCAAACTGTCCTGTTACGGGGCAGCCTGATTGGGCGACGCTCGGTATTAGTTATTGTGGTAAAGAGATCGATAGAGAAGGCTTACTGAAATACATCATCTCTTACCGTGAGCATGGCGATTTCCATGAGCAATGTGTAGAAAATATTTTTATGCACATCTGGGAGCGCTGTAAGCCACAGAGCCTGAATGTTTATGCACGTTATGTTCGCCGTGGTGGTTTAGATATTAATCCATTCAGAAGTAGTGATTCTGAAGATATTGATAATCTGCGTTTGAGCCGCCAGTAGAGGGTAATATGGAAGCTTTAGAATTATTACATAATCGTGTTTCTTGTCCGGTTTTGAATGAGCCAGGCCCGACCGAAGAGCAGTTAAAGAACATTTACCAGGCAGCTTTACGTGCGCCCGATCATGGAGCGCTCCGTCCATGGCGCTTTTTGTCTGTGCAAGGCGATGCTAGGGTAAAGCTTGGTGAGCTTTTTCTTCGCGGTGCTTTAGCGAACGATGCTGAACTGCCTGATGCAAAACAAGATAAA